>CALVHW010000025.1 GCA_944328905.1 uncultured Clostridia bacterium
ACACAGAAGTTAAGCTCTCTTGCGCCGAAAGTACTTGGGGTTCACGCCTCCGGGAGGTTAGGTAGTTGCCGCATCCAATTTTAAGGCATCCGAATTATCGGATGCCTTTTTCTTTCTAAAAAAGTTTTCGGACTGACGGCAGGGCGCCAAAACATATTCGGAACACTGTGTTTGTCAACCCGGATTTCTGCGCTAAACGGTTGCCCGGGGTTTCAGTGCCCGGTGTTTGATTAGCAACAAAATATAATTAAAATTATTAAAATTTGTTGCTTTTTTATGCAAACGGTGATATAATAATGCTATAAATAGCCCGCGGGCTATTTCTTTTGCATATGCAAAAGAAAGGGCATTAACGGCAAAATAACAGGAGGAGAGAAAAAGTGGCAAAGAAACTGAAAAAGGCGTTCACCATTACGGAACTTGTAATCGTGATCGCGGTGGTGGCGATATTGGCGGCGGTGCTGATCCCTACGTTTGCCAACATCATCAACAAGGCGGAAGAGAGCGCGGATACGCAGACGGTGACAAACATAAACCAGATATTGAGTGCGGAAGAGATTATAAACGGCAAGCCCGAAACGATGCACGAGGCGATTTCCGTTGTAGAAGACGGCGGTTATAAACTCGAAAATCTCACGCCCACGCGCGACGGGTACGACATCGTGTGGGACGAAGAGTATAACCGTCTGGCTCTGCTCAATGAAAACGGAAAAACCGTATATAGTGCCGGCGAAGTTACGAAAGACAAATGGAAGTTGTGGAAGATTGTAGACGACATTCCCGAAAATTATGCCGCCGAGGGGTTTAGTTATTATGCCTCTCCCGAATTTTCGCAAACGGAAGTTACGGTTGCCGCCGGTTTTGATGCGGGGAATGTGCCCGGCATCACATCCGTCACCTACGACCGCTCCGCCGCGACCGGCGAGCCGCAAGACGTTATCTTCCGCACAAACGGAGGAAAACTTGCCATCAATGCGGAAAACGATACCGTAACGCATTACGGCGCGGCAGACTGCGTGGACATAACGGCAGTTGCCGGCGATTCGTATCACGAATACGGCGTGTCGCTTTTGATGCGCATTGCCGACGGGCATTTGAACGCCGAAGAAAACAGCAAAATTTATACACTCGTCGTTTCAAAAAACGATAGCGATGATTTGGTTACCGTTACGAAAGCGGAAAGCGCAAAGATTGCAGCCTATAAAAAGGAATATGCAGTAGATAAACAAGTTGACAGCGTTCTCGTCAACGGAGAAATGGTCGAAATCGGCGATGACAACGACGACAAAATGATTACGCATAATTTCGGTAATACAGTTATCGGTGCTATCGTGGCAGAAAACGGCGAGGCGGAAGTCGGGGGCATACAGTACTCCAGTTTGAAAAATGCTTACAAATATGCTTTTGACGGGGAAACGGTCAAATTGCTGAAAGATGTGTATCTGACGAATATTTTGCAGATCATGAAAGAAACGACGATCGATCTGAACGGCTATGCGATTTACAGTCGGATAAAAGAGGGCGGCAATGGCATAAATAACAGCGAAGTAAGAAATTCTGCCATGATCCTCGTTTCTTCCGACGAGGGTGCGCTCACGGTTACAGACAGCAGCGCGCAGAAAACGGGCCGTATCGATATCGGCGAGGGTAACCCCGGTTTCGCGATCGCGGTACACGGCAATACGAAGGCCGCATCCCTTACCGTCAGCGGCGGCACGATCGTTGGAAATCTCCACTCCGTTTATGTCGGATTCGGCAATGTGAGCATCACCGGAGGAAGGTTCAATATTTATACGAGCGATACCGATCAGATCGTCTGCCTGAACTGTGCCAACGAAGAATATAAGGCAGGAAGAGCGAAAATTTCGATCACCGGCGGCAGTTTTTATAAATACAATCCGTCGAACAGCGTATCGGAATCCCCGGCGGCAAATTTCGTCGCCGACGGTTATATGGTAACGCAGGAAGACGAAAACGGCTATTTCAGCGTAGTGAAAGCATAATGAGGAAACCGTTGGTAAAAAAGCGCCCGCACCGTTTGGTGCGGGCGCTTTGGCAAACTGTTTTGACCTTGCATGATCAATTTTCGATGCCAAACAATAAATTGGGGACAATATTGAATTTTTCATACAGCAAAAGTATGCTGTCATAACCCGGTTTTTTGCGGCCCAAAAGCCATTGGCTTACCGTCGTTTGGTTTACGCCCAGTTCGTCGGCAAGTTTTTGCTGGCTTAAATTTTTATCGCTCATCAGCTGGCGCAGTATATCAATATAAGGCAAGTTTTCCATGTATTTATTTTATTGCAAAATCAGGTCAAAAGTCTTGACATAGGTCAAAAGACCTTATATAATTATGCTTAAAGGATACAAAGGAGAAAAATATGCCCAAAATTACGGTTCGCCGTATCTGCATCGGCAGTGCGGCGTTGGTGTTGGCGCTGTGTTCGCTGTTGTCGCTCTGTTTTCCGATCGTCCGGCTCAGTCTGCAAGACGTGTTGAACGGCTCGGAACTGGGCGATTATCTCGGGATGTACGGGTTTACTTCCGCATCCGAAAACGGTTTTGCTCTGCTCGGAGGCAACAGCCGGGTGATCCGCTTTTTCGAGGATCTCGGAGCCGGTTTCGTTGCGTCTTCCGGCATCAACTATCGCATGACGGATTTTTCCGGGCTGGAAGTTTTTTCGCAGGTTTTCGATATCGTCATCCTCATTTTGTCGGTTTTGCTCATCGTCATCACTGTCTGCTGGTTTTTCTGCATCCGCAGAGAAAGCGTTCTTACGACGGCCGCGCTGGTGGCTGCCTGGATAGGTGTCATCTATTTGGTGCAGGGGCTCGTGTTTTCGCTGCTTTTGGAAGCGGAATGGGATAAAATGCTGGACATGGCGGGCAGCGGGGCTATATTTTTCGGGAATATGTTTTCCACGCTCGCCTATGTGCCGTTCATACTCATCGTTCTGTTCGAAATCGCGTTCTGGGTGCTGTATTACAGCGTAAAGACGCCGGAAGCGGCGGCCGAACCGGAAAAACAAGAGGGCGATTCGTCTGCAAAAGACGTGTTTGCCCTCCTGCGCGAATGTAAAAAACTGCTGGACGAAGGCATTCTCACGGAAGAAGAGTTTGCCGAACAAAAGGCCAGAATTTTATCAGGAAACAAATAAACGGCAAACGGAGGCGCGGCGCTTTACAGCGCCGCGCCTCCGTCAGGGCGGGGCAACGCCGCGAAGGCGGCGCGGTTTTGCGGCTTGCTTCTTTCCGGCCGGCCCGTGTTATCGGTATGCGGATTTTGCGGCAGAAAACCGCCGCGGGCCGCGCGCGAAAAAACAGCCGGCAATTTTTCGGAAAGGGTTGACAATCCGATGTTTAATGATATATAATAATCACACAGGCTTTCGCGAAACGATAACCGCGGAGCAAACAGGAGGGAAGATGATACATTTTTCGGCGCGCCGTATTGTTTTGGCGATCATAGGAATCGTTATTGCAACTTTTGTGATCCTGACTCCCTGTTTCACGATCGTAAGGATGGATGCCGATATAATCGAAGAAATCATGACAGCCCTGGCAGAGGCCATGGGCGGCGCGGATTCGGGCATGGGCGAGCTCATGGGTGCGGCGGCCTCGTTATACAAAGAGAACGGGTTCGATATGCTCGGCGGCAAAAGTATGTTTGTGACGATGCTGAACGCGCTCAGCAAAGATCAGGCGCTCGCCGATGCAAAACCGGGAGAAAAAGTTCCCTACGCCGCTTATAACTGGATGAGTATTCTCATGCAGGCATTCGGTATCGTCTTATTGGTGGCCGGTGTAGCATTTGTTGCTCTCATTATCGTTTGGTTTTGTATGTGGAATAAGGACGGCGCCATCAAAGCGGTGGCTCTCAGCGGAGTCGGGATAGTCGCTTTGTACATGGCCTGCAGCCTTACGTTTTTCTTCGTTTTCAAAAACGCCATGAGCGGGTTTATCGAACAGGACGGTGCCATACTTCCGGGTATGTACAAAACGGCCTGTTTTGTGCCGCTGATTCTGCTCGTGGTGGCAGAAATTGCCTTTTGGGTGTGTTACAGCGCCATAAAAGAGCGCGATCCCGAGCAGGTCGCACAGAGAAAGGCTGCGGCCATGCAGCGGCAGCAGGCTGTACCGGAAACGCCCGCGTATAGAGAACAAAACGTGCTAGGGGCAAAGCCCGTGCAGGCGGTTCCCTATACCGCCGCGGCGCCGCAATCCGCCCCGGCACTGGATATCAACGAAAAGGCCTTTACCCAAAACCTCGCGCGGCTCAAAGAGATGTGCGATTCGGGCGTGATCACGCAGGAAGAGTACGAAGAGCAGAAAACGCTCAACCTTTACGGCGGCGCGGCCGCTGCGCTTGCAAAACAATGGCAGCTGTACCAGAGCGGACTCATCACCGAAGAGGAGTACGACGAACTGAAAAAGAAGATACTGAAACTTGAATAAAAAAGCCGGGCGCCGCGGGGCAAAACCCCGCGGCGCCGATCTTTTTGTAACGGGCGCCCCGTTTATTCCAGCCGGCTCTTTACGGTGCGTATGTATTCTGACGGAGTCATGTTTTCCGTTTTTTTGAACACGCGCGAAAAGTAATGAATGGAATCGAACCGCAGTGTTTCCGCAATTTCCGTAAAAGTCATGCCGCCTGCGCGCATCAGCCGTTTTGCCTCGCGTATCTTCAGCCCGTTCACATATTCCACCAGCGTTTGCCCCGTCGCCGCGCGGAAAGTTCTGCACAGCGTGGTGCGGTTGGTTCCGAACAGAAAGGCGAGTTCGCCGAGCGATATCTTTTCGGTAAAATTGCGCCGTACGTACTCCACGATTCCGCGCGCCAGCGCATCGCCGCCCGGCGCCTCTTCGTAAATCGGCGCGGCGGCGCTCTCTTCGCACACGAGCTTGATAAGAAAAGTTTCCAGCAGCAGTTTTATCATCTGGTCGGCGCCGAACGGATAATTTTCCCGCTTTTTCATGTCCGTCACGTTCGGCTTGTCGTAGGGCGGCAAAAACACCGCGCGCCCCTCGCGTATGATCTCCGCGAGCAGCCGTTTGAGCGGCTCGGAAAGCGTCACGGCGCGGCGCGAAAAGGGCGCCAGCGCGTCGCTCTCACATTCAAATCCGATGATGATCACGTTCGGCGCCGAATCGTCCGGGCAGGCGAGCGAGTGCGTTTCGTTCGCTCCGTGCAGGATCATCTGGTTTTCCGTCAGCGCGCCGCAAAAATTGTCCGCGCGGATGTGCAGCGCGCCGCTGTCTACATACACCAGTTCGCAGAACGCGTGGCGGTCGCCTTTCGTATTGTAGTTGTGGGTGAACTCGAAATAATGGATATTGGCAATTCGGCTCACCGTAAGCTGGATTTTAAAAGGTTTCAGTTTGAATTCCATATCCAAAGTATACTCCGTTCGGCATATAAAGTCAATAAAAATAAAATAATTTACAATCGTGCAAAAATCTTTTACAATCCGGCAAAGACAAATTTCCGCCGCCGTGCTATAATATTTGCAGAAATCAAAGCCTTCGGAGGTTTGTTATGAGCAAGAGGATCTGTATTCCCGATCACGAATATCATGAAAGGGTGGCGCGCGCCGCAAAGATGCTGCGCGATCGCGGGCTGGACGCGATGCTGGTCATGTCTACGGAGAGCGACTATGCGAACGCGCGGTATTTCAGCGGTTTTTGGCCGCTGTTCGAGCGCGCGGGCGTGGTGATCGGCGCGGGCGGCGACGCGGCGCTGCTGGTCGGCCCCGAATCGGCGGTGTTCGGCAGAGATTTCGGCAAACTGGAAAAAGTGTTCGTGCTGCGCGAATTCCGCGAATCGGCAGATCCGTCCTATCCGGAACTGCACGCCGATACCTTCCGCGACGCGTTCAAAGCGGTTGGCGTTTCCGGCGAAAATCTCCGGATCGGCCTCGGCAGTTACGTCGAATGCACGCTGCCCGTCTACGAGGGGCTGAAAGACGCCTTCCCGAAGGCGGAGATCGTGCTCTGCAACGACATCATGGTCGATCTTCGCAAGATCAAGAGCGAAAACGAGCTGGCCTGCATCCGCGAAGGGTTCCGCATCATCGAACTGGCGACCGACGAGGTCATCAAAAACTTAACACCCGGAGTAACCGAATTGCAGATGGTCGGCATAGCCGAGCGGGTCATCTACGAAAACGGCGCCGAATACGAGGGCCTGCCCATGTACGTGTTCAGCGAGGCGAGCACCCGCCACGCCATTTCCCGCCCGCGCTACCGCGAGATCAAAAAGGGCGACATCGTGCAGCTGAATCTCTCCGCCAAGATCGACGGCTATTCGCCCAGCATCGGCCTGCCCGTCATCATGGGCAAACTGGAAGGGCGGCGGCGCGAACTGGTCGAGTTCTGCCGGCAGATGCACGAATGGACGTGCAGCCGCATCAAAGCGGGCGTCATCGCTTCCGACGTTGCCAAAGAGTTTTACCGCCTGTTCTGCGAAAACGGGTATCAGAAAAATTTCGTATACGGCCCCTGCCACGGTACGGGCATGATCGAAGTGGAAGCGCCCTGGATGGAAACCACGTCCGATTACCCGCTTGAAGAAAACATGACTTTCCAGGTGGATACCTTTATCTCCGGCGATACGTTCGGCTGCCGCTGGGAAAAGGGCATCGCCGTCAAAAAGGACGGGTGCGAATCGTACACCGATTACCTGAAAAAGGGCATCATCGAACTGGAGTTCTGATATGAGCACGGGCAAAAAAGTTTGGATCATTCCCGACTGCGAGCTGCCTCCTCCCGGCGAGGGCGCGCTCAAAGGGCACGAAAGCGTGATCGTTGTCAACGACGGCGCGCTTCCCGCTAAAATTGAAGTTACCTTGTTTTTTACCGATCAGCCTTGTAAAAAAGGCATCGTGTGGGAAGTGGGCGCCGAAAAAGTGCGCTGCTTCCGCATGAACGAACCAAAGGATATGGGCGGGTTTTCCGTTCCGTTGGAAACGCAGTATGCCATGAAACTGGAAAGCAGCGAAAACGTCGTCGTACAGTACGGCAGGCTGGATAACCGCCAAACAAATCTCGCCTATTACACGGCGATCGGTTACAGCGAATAGAGGAGGAGCTGCCATGTTGGTTTATGAAAAAAGTTTTCCGCGCGAACTGGAATATGTAAAAAATAACAACATCCCCGTCGTTATTCCTGCCGGCACAGTCGAGTACCACGGCCCGCAGTGTGCTTACGGCTGCGATACGCTGGTGGCGGAAGGGTTGGTCAAAAAACTGGCGGAACGCAAAGAGATCATGCTGGCTCCCTCCATTTCGTACAGCCCGTCCAGCTACGCGGTGGGCGACGAAAAGAGCGGCACCGTGCACGTGGAAGAGCGCGCGTTCGAAAATTACGTCTATTACGTTTTTTGGAGTATGCTGTGCGCGGGAATCCGCAACATATACGTAGTCATACACCACCAGTTCGAGCAGGAGAGCGAAATGCCGATGACGCTCTGTTACCGCATGGCGGCCAAGCGCGCCACCATGGCGTACCTCGAAAAAACGCTCGGCCAGGGCTGGTGGGGCAGCGAAAATTATGCAAACTATTACGAGCAGCTGGAGGGCGAAAACAATCCGTTCAACTGGATCAAAGTGATCCCCACGATGAGTGCGGCTGTGCAAAACGCCACCGGATACGACCATGCAGGAGAATTTGAGTGCTCCATTTTGATGGCGCTCTATCCCGACTGCGTAGACCTGTCGCGCATCGGCGATAAAAAGCATTGGTACACCGAAAGCGCGCGCAAAGCGAACAAACAGTTGGGCAATACGATGGTGGAAAAATCGCTCGCCTGGCTGGAAGAAGCGGTAAAATAAATCGGTTCAGCCGTCCCCGCCTGCCAAGGCGGGGTTTTCCTTCGGTTCAGGCAAAAATAGTCGAATAATCCATGCTTTTAACGGAAATGTATATTGACAAGGCGGGGCTTCGGGTATATACTTATGATAAATTTTGCGCACCCGCATGGGTGGCGGAGGAGGGAAGCATGATCGCGTTGCGTACTGATTTTTCCGCGAAAGAGGGCCCCGTAAAGCCCATGAATGCGGTGAACAACGGCCCGGCGGGCTCGGCGGTGCGGCAAACGGGGAATTTTGAAGCGTATAAAGAGGCGGGCTTTCCGTACGCCCGCCTGCACGATTCGGCCTTTTACGGCGGATACGGCGGAGAGCTTTCGGTAGACGTGCACAGAATCTTCCGCAATTTCGACGCCGATGCCGATGATCCCGCATCGTACATATTCGAACCGACGGACGAGTACCTTTCGAACATCGCGGCGGCGGGCACGAGGATTTTTTACCGCCTGGGCGCGGCGATTGAGCACAATTACAAGCTCGGAACATATCCTCCGAAGGACTATCTGAAGTGGGCGAAGATCTGCGAGCACATCATCCGGCACTATAACGAGGGCTGGGCGAACGGGTTTTTCTTCGGCATCGAATATTGGGAGATATGGAACGAGTTCGACTGCCGCAACCAGGACGGCTCACACCCCTGCTGGCAGGGCACGTTTTCCGAATTTGCGGAATTTTATTCGGTGGCGGCGCGGTATCTGAAGGGGCGGTTTCCGCACTTGAGGATCGGCGGGCCGGCCTTTGCGTCCATATGGGACGAAGCCGCTGCCGATGCCTTTTTCAAAGTGATGCGGCGCGACAATGTGCCCTTCGATTTTTTGTCGTACCACGCCTATATGAGCACGGTAAAGAGCTTTCGCGATACCGTGGCGCAGGCAAACAAAGTCTTTTCCGCCTACGGCTACGGCAAAACGGAAAAAATATTAAACGAATGGAACTACGTGAAGGGCTGGACGGCCGACCTGTGGCGGTATTCGCTGCGCACGGAAAAGGGGCTCAAGGGCGCGTCGTTTGCCGCGGCGTGCATGGCGGAAGGGCAGAGGTCGGATTTGGATATGCTCATGTATTACGACGCCCGCCCCTGCGGCATGAACGGGCTGTTCGATACCGATTTTTTGCAGCCGCTGAAGGGGTATTATGCCTTCAAAGCCTTTTCCGCCCTGCGCGAGCTGGGAACGTGCGCGCGTACGGAAACGGAAAGCGAAGAGCTCTGCGCCTGCGCGGCGACGGACGGAAGGACGCACCGGCTGCTCTTCACGCGGTTTTGCGACGAGGACGCCGCCCAAACGGAAACGGTTAAAATCGCCGTGAAGGGTGTATCCGGCCCCGTAAAGGCTACCGTGTACGCCACCGACGAAGCCCGCAGCATGGCGCCCCTGCGCGAAGAGGTGTTTACCGCGGAGGAATTTGCGCTGTACCTGCAGGCGGAGCTTTTCGGCATCTATTTGGTGGAGATCGTGCCCGTGCGGCAAGGCGGCGAAAATGGACGAACAGACGGACATCTATAAAACCAGCCGCGGCATGTACGTGGCGGAAGCGGCGGTCGAATATTTCATCTCGATGATCGTAACGGGCGCGTATTTGGCGAAGGTTACCACGGCTATCGGCATTTCGGACGGGCTGACGGGTATTTTAACATCGTTCGTGTCGCTGGGGTGCGGGTTTCAGATCATCGCCATCTTTCTGGCGAACAGGCGGCCGGTCAAACGCTGGGTTACGGCGCTGCACAGCCTCAACCAGCTGTTTTTCGCGCTCATCTACCTCGTGCCATTCATGCGCGTGCCGCAAACGGTGCAGATTGCCATATTTGTGGTGTTTTTCTTGCTGGGGCACGTCCTCAATAACGTTGTCAATTCGCCAAAGATCAACTGGTTCATGTCTCTGGTAGACGACAAGCGCCGCGGGCGGTTTACAGCATTGAAAGAGAGCGTATCGCTGATCGGAGGCATGCTGTTTTCGTTCGGCGTGGGCGCGGCGATCGACGCGTACGAGGCGGCGGGAAATTTGAACGGCGCGTTCATCTTTTGTGGCGTGGGTATTTTTGTACTGATGCTGCTGCACACGGGCACGCTGCTGCTATCCAAAGAAAAGCCGGCGGCGGAAGAGGAAAAGATCCCCGTGCGGAAACTGCTGGGTGAATTGATCCGCGACAAAGGGCTTTTGAAAGTGATCATGATCTCGGTGCTGTGGAACGTGGCGCATTACGTAACCACGCCCTTTTACGGTACCTATCAGATCGGCGAGCTCGGCTTTACGATGACGTTCGTTTCGCTGCTTTCGGTGCTGTACGCGGTGGTGCGCACGCTGTTTTCGCGGCCGCTGGGGAAATTTGCGGACAAGCGCTCGTTCACGCAGATGATGAAAATTTGCTTTATAATAGCGGCGGCAGGGTTCTGCGTAAACGCCTTTACGGTACCGGCGAACGGCAAAGTGCTGTACACGATTTACTACCTGCTGTACGCGGTGGGCATGGCGGGCATCAACAGCGGCGAGATCAACATGATCTACGATTACATCGGGCAGGAAAAGCGCGTGGCGGCGCTGGCGCTGAAAAACACGCTGGCGGGGGTTGCCGGCTTTTTCGCCACGGCGCTGGCGAGCCTGCTGGTGGAAAGGATTCAGGCGGACGGAAACATGTTTTTGGGCATGAACGTGTATGCGCAGCAGGTGATGTCGGCCATCGGTTGTCTGCTTACGTTGGGCGTGCTGCTGTATGTCTGTCTCGCGTTCCGAAAAAGGAAAAACCCGTCGGGCGAGGTACGGGAAACGCAAGCCAAATAACCGAAGGAAAAAAGAAACGGCAGGCCCGCGCCAATAGGCGCGGGCCTGCCGTTTTGCATATCGTTTGTACAATACGTAAAGGAAAGCCGCCGTCAGTCGGTATTCTGCCGCTCCACCGTGATCACGGCGCCGAAGTTTTCGTTTTCCGTTTCGATTCGGTGCCGCACGCGGCTCTCGATCTCCGCATCGCTCAGCGCGCAGTCGAAGGGTGCGGCGATCTCAAAAACCAGGTTGAAGTGCGTTTCGCCGCCCACCAAGCGGAAATCGTGCACGCGCAGGCTCCCGTCCGTCTCCGCCGCGGCGCGCTCGGCGAGCGCCCGGCAGGCGTCTACCCGCTCGTCGCCGTACACCAGCGGATCGATGTGCACCGTCAGCTGTACCTTTCCGCCCTCGGCAAAATGCTTTTCGATGCGGTCGGCAAGGTCGTGCGTTTCGGTCAGCGGCATACGGCTGTCCACCTCCACGTGCGCCGTCGCGTACAGTTTGTCCGGGCCGTACTCGTGGATGAGCAGGTCGTGCACTCCCTGTACCCCCTCGAACGCGGAAATTTCTTCGCGGATCGCGCGCCGCGTGTCGCCGTCCGTGTCCTTGCCCAGCAGGCTGGAAACGGTGTCTTTGAGGATGGAAACGCCCGTAAAGGCGATGAACACCGCCACCACGGCGCCCATGTACCCGTCCAGTTCCGCGCCCGTATAGTGCGAAACAATGGCGGAAACCAGCACGGCGGCCGTCGCCACGGCATCGCTCAAACTGTCCGCCGCCGTCGCTTTGAAGGTCTCCGCGCCGTATTTTTTGGCGAGCGCGCGGTTGAAAAAGAACATGAACAGTTTAATCGCCACCGCCGCGCCCAGCACGATGCACAGCAGGTAAGAAAAATCGCTCTTTTCGCCCGAAAAGATGCGCTCGACAGACTGCATCGCCAACTCCGCGGCGACCGCCAGCACCACCACGGCGATGACCATCGCCGCCACCGTTTCCGCCCTGCGGTGCCCGAAAGGGTGCTCTTTGTCGGCGGGCTTTTCGCTTACCTTGAACCCGATCAGCGACACAACGTTGCTGCCGCAGTCGGTGAGGTTGTTCAAACCGTCCGCCACCACCGAAACCGCGCCCGAAACCGCCCCGCAGGCGATCTTCGCCGCGGCGAGCAAAATGTTGAGCGCAATGCCCAGTATGCCGGAAAATTTCCCCGCCTTGCCGCGATCGGAGGCGGGGCCGGTTCCGTTTTTTTCCGAAGATGCAGGAGTAGTGTTCATATGTTACCCGTATTGCCGGCTCGGCCGAAGTTTATGCCGCGCCGGCGCCTTAAAATCAGAATTTTATGAGGAAAACCGCCCGCCCCGCTTTTGCCGGAGGCATATAAAAAGCCGTCGGCCGCCAGAGCAATCCTTTGCCGCCCGCGGCGGGTGCCGCGCAGTCAGAGCGGGCGGCGGTTTTCAGAGCAGATCTTTCAGTTTGTCGATCCTGGTCAGCCACTCGTGGCGCGAGCGTTCCGCGTGCACGCGGTTGGCCTCGCCCAGCGCCGCGTGGTATTCGCTCTGCGTGCAGCCGTTCACCTTCATAAAATGCGCCTGCGCCTCCGGCTCTCTGCCCAGCATCGACGTCCTGCCTATGTGTATCACCGCATGACAGGCGGGGCACACGGCGATGATGTTTTGCAGGCTCTGAATGTGCTTTTCGTCGTCGTACTCCCACACTTCGTGCGCCTCCAGCCGCCCCGGCCGCCCGCAAATCGAGCATTTGCCGCCCGCGCGCGCATAGGCGGCGCGGCGCAGCCTGTCCCACACCTCTTTGGGCAGGGCAGAGCGCAAATTCGCGCCCCAGCAGCCGTCGGGCACGAGCTGAAAGTTCAGTTTGTACGTCTTTTTCTGCATTTTCGGGCGCGTTCCTCTGTCGTTTTCGCTTTTATACTATTATAGCACAAATCGAAAAAAGACGCAAGAAAGAAAAAATACACAATATTTTGCGTTCAGGTATTGCGCAAACCACAATTCTGTGGTATAATGCAATCGATAAGGAGGGCAGGCGGCGGCCGTTGCCGCACGTTTCGCCCTGCCGATAAGGAGGGAACTGCCGATGGAATACGGCAACGCGGCGCGCTTTCTCAAAAGCTACAACCGCATCGAAAGTCAGCTCAAATTTCTCTACGGCGCTCACCCGGCGGTGAATTTCACCGACCTCGTCAAGCGCTGCACCGACCGCAATCTCACCGTCCGCCGCTACGAAAACGAACTGGTCGATTACGGCAAACTGCGCAACGCCATCGTGCACCGCTCGGGCGGCGGCGAACTGTTCATCGCCAACCCCTGCGACGACGTGGTGGCGAGCATCGAGTACATCGAACGGCAAATCTGCAACCCGCCCCGCGCCACCGCGGCCGTCAAACCGCGCAAAATCGCCTCGGTGTTTGCCGATAAGCCGCTGCTCACCGCCGTGCAGGCGTTCGCGCAATACAAGCAGAAAACGCTGCTGGTGTACGACCACGGCACAATGGCGGGCGTGCTCAACAGCTACGCCCTGTACGAAGAGATCGCCGCCCGCGCTGCGGCGGGGGAAAACGTCACCGAATTCCTCGCCAAAACGCCCTGCGGCGCGCTGATCGGCGAAACTCTGCCCGCGCAGTACCTGCTTTTGCCCGAAACGGCCACCGTGTTCGACGTGTTCGAGGCCTTCGAGCGCCAAAAGGATCTGTTCGCCGTCATCGTCACCGAAAATGGCGCGGTGGGCGAAAAGGCGCTGCTCTTGCTGACGCCGTCCGATTTCCCGCTCATCAACCGCTACCTCGAAAGCACGAACACCAAAACCTTTTAGGCGGCAAAAACATTGTTGTTAGCGCGAAACAAAAAATTTTAATTTTTTTCAAAAAATTTTTCAAAAAGGTATTGACAAATCAAAAAAACGTGGTATAATAGGATTACAAACAGCAAAACGCAGCAGTAAGGGGTTGGTCAGACGGAGGCTCAAAGCCAAGTCGTTTGTCCGAACCGAAGCGCAAAACAGGCAAAGCGAAGTTTGCAAGATCGGAGTCCGGCCGGAGGCCCGCACATTTGCGGGATCGGATCGAGCGAATGCAGCGGTGTTTGTGGAGCGCGGAGAGGAAGGCAGGCAGCAAAGCGGAAAGCGCCGCCAGATAAACCGGGCAGATGTCGGTCTGCAGACGCCCGAAAGCCCGTAAGGGAAAAAGGGCGGACGGATGCGCGGTTCTACCGAAAAAGATGCGTGGCGCGTTTGCGAAGTGGTTTAAGCAAGAGGAGTCTCCGAAAACGCAGGGGCGTTTTCAGCAGGGCCGGCAACCGTGCGGAGAAAGCGTTATTTCGTCCGCAGGGTATTGTGTACACGGCCGGCGGCTTCCGGAGGATGAGGGGAGAAAATGGCGAGTCGGTAAAGGAAACGAAAGCCGAACGGAGCGCAATTTGGCCGACAATGAGTCGCAAAAAGGTCAAAAAGAGTAAATAACGTTCCGCAATCGGAAATAGTTTCGGAATAACCGATGGCAAATGCTTAAAAATCACAAAAGAAAGGGGCGGTTTCGCAAGAAACCGCCCTGGTTTTTATGTTTACGTTTTGATTGCTTTCCTATTGATAATTATTAAAGAATATGTTATAATTCAAGCAATATTTTAAGGTGCCGGAAACATGAAAAACAAAAAAATAATTGAATATTCAAACTTAATGCAAGAATGGGATTGGGAGAAAAACAATCAATTAAATTTAATTCCAGAAAATCTTTCGAGCGGGAGCAATAAAAAGGTATGGTGGAGATGTGCGCATGGCCATGAATGGCAAGCCGTTATAACTAGTCGTGTTGCGGGGCGCGGTTGCCCTTATTGTTCCAATAATAAAGTTTTGCCGGGTTTTAACGATTTGGCTACTACTCATCCGTTTTTAGTGAAAGAGTGGAATATAGATAAAAATGGCCTGTTAAAGCCAACAATGGTGCTTGCTGGTTCTCATCAAAAAGTATGGTGGAAATGTGCGCATGGCCATGAATGGCAAGCAACGATAAAACACCGCGCTTACAGAGGGCAGGGATGTCCATATTGTAGCGGAAGGCGAGCCATTGCAGGGAAAACAGATTTGGCAACGCTTAATCCGCAATTAGCGAAAGAATGGCACCCTACTAAAAACGGGGATTTAACGCCCGACCAAGTAACAGTTCGCAGCGGCAAAAGGGTATGGTGGCTGTGCGCTAATGGTCATGAATGGTTAGCAACTCCGCGCGACCGCGATGGGGATAAAACGAAATGCCCGTTTTGCAATGTAAGGCGTCAAACATCTTTTGCGGAACAAGCAATTTTTTATTATGTCAAAAAATGTTTTCCGGATGCGTTGAATAAATATAAAGAAATTTTTTCTAATTCAATGGAATTAGACATTTTTATTCCGTCCGTAAATATTGCGATTGAGTATGATGGGATGATCTGGCATAAATCAGAAGAGGAACACAAGAGAGAAAGAAAAAAATATGAAATTTGTAAAAGCAAAAATATTACGCTGATTCGGGTAAAAGAAAAAAATGATACTGATTGGCGTGATGTTGCAGATAAAATTTTTTACGTTGCAAAAACAAAAAAATACGAAAAATTAAATCATGTTGTTCAAATTCTGTTAGAGTTTATTAGTTTATCAATACCTGGCGGGTTATCAACAAATCTTACCGTTGATATTGAAAAGGATAAGAACGATATTGAAAATTATTTAACGGAAATACAAAATTCTCTTGCCGATTTTAGGCCTGATTTAGTAGAAGAATGGGATTTCGAAAAAAACGGAAGATTAAAACCAGAGATGTTTTCTTTGTATTCCAATGAAATCGTTTGGTGGAAATGTAAGCAATGCGGGCATGAATGGAAAGCACAAATAAATCACAGAACAAGAAACGAAGGAAGCGGCTGTGCTATATGCGGCAATATAAAAAAGGGAAAATCATATCATAAAGGTTATTTATCTGCTAATGGTTCATTGGCAAGCAATAATCCCGAATTAGCACAAGAATGGCACCCGTCTAAAAATGTTTTAACCCCGAATAATATTACAGCGGCAAGCCCCATTAAAGTATGGTGGAATTGTAAGAAATGCGGGCATGAGTGGCAAGCGTCTCCTAATAACCGTAGTCGGGGTGTTGGTTGCCCCTGTTGCAGTGGGCGAGTACCAAAAATTGGATTTAATGATTTGGAAACTCTCAACCCCATACTTGCTTCCGAATGGAATATGGAAAAGAATAAGCCCCTATTACCCAATATGGTTTTACCGAACAGTGGGAAAAAAGTATGGTGGAAATGCAAAATCTGCGGCCATGAATGGCAATCGGCGCCTCATAGCCGCAGCGCGGGACATGGTTGCCCTTGTTGCAGCGGTCGCGTGCCCAAAACAGGCGTCAATGATTTAGCAACGGTTGATCCAAAACTTGCTCTTCAATGGCATCCAACAAAAAATGGAGATTTATTACCGTCAATGTTTTTACCGCAGAGCAGTAAAAAAGTATGGTGGTTATGTCCGCAGTGCGGGCACGAATGGCAAGCTGTAATCAGTAGTAGACACAACGGAAGAGGTTGCCCGAATTGCCGTAAAATTAAGTTGAAGAAACCTTGACAAAAATCGATATTTCCGCCCTTTTACAATTTTATTACAACCCGTTTGCCGTATAGCTTGTGGCGGCGGCGCAATTCCGTTGCGCCGCCGCGTGCTTTTATGGTATAATGTACTAAACAAAATTTTGTGCGGCGGCCATGAAAGGCGGCCATAATCTTGCGGCGGCCGCAAAAAACGGCGCGGCCTTTGCTGCGGCAGTAAAAGGCACAATCATGCGCGGCCGCAAATGTCGGCGCTCAGTGCGGCGGAAAAAGCCGTGCGCGGCGCATAGGGGAGGGCGGATGCAGAACATTCTCGAAGTGGAAAACCTTACCAAATCGTACGGCGAGGTGCAGGCGGTGCGCGGCATCTCGTTTTCCGTCGAAAAAGGCAGCCTGTTCTCCTTTCTCGGCGTGAACGGCGCGGGCAAGAGCACCACCATCAACATCATCTGCTCTATATTGCCCAAAGACGGCGGCACCGTGCGCGTGGCGGGCTTCGACCTCGATTCGCAGGCCGATAAGATCAAGCGCCGCCTCGGCATCGTGTTCCAGAGCACCGTGCTCGACGACCTGCTCACCGTAAAAGACAACCTCACCGTGCGCGCCAGTTACTACGGTCTGCGCGGCGAGGCATGGCGGCGGCGTTTGGGCGAGCTCTGCGAGATGCTCGACCTCGGCGAAATTTTAAGCCGCCCGTTCGGCAAACTTTCGGGCGGGCAAAAGCGCCGCGCCGATATCGCCCGCGGCCTCGTCGGCGATCCCGAACTTCTCATCCTCGACGAGCCGACCACCGGCCTCGATCCGCAAACGCGCCGCACGGTTTGGCGGGTGCTGCAGGACCTGCGCGCCAAAACCGGGCTCACCGTCTTTCTCACCACCCATTACATGGAAGAGGCCGACGGCTCCGACCGCGTCGTCATTCTCGACGGCGGGTGCATCGCCGCCAGCGATACGCCCGTGGGGCTGAAAAACGCCTATTCGCGCAACTATCTGCATCTGTACGGCGAAAACATCGCCGCGAGGGTGCATGAGGCCGGCATTGCCTGTGAAGAGACGGGCGGCGGCGTGCGCCTCGCCCTGCCCGATGCCGCCGCGGCGCGCGCTTTCCTCGCCGAGCACCCGCAGCTGTGCGCCGATTTCGAATTTGTAAAGGGGAACATGGACGACGTGTTTCTCGCCGTCACCGGCAAAAAACTCGCCGAAGGGGGTTCCCGCTGATGTATATGCTTTTGCAGCAAACGCGCCGCAATTTAAAAATTTTCCTCAAAGATAAGGCGAACATCTTCTTTTCGCTGCTCTCGCCGCTCATCGTGCTGGCGCTGTACGTGCTGTTTCTGGGCAGGGTACAGGCGGACGGCATCCTCGCCTCGCTGGAAGAAACGGGCCTTCTCACCGCCGCGGCGGAAGAGGGCGTGCAGGCCTTCTGCGACGCCTGGATGCTTGCCGGCTGCCTCTCGTGCGCCTGCATCACCGTGCCGCTGTGCGCCTGCGGCCTGTCTGTACAAGATCAGAAGCGCGGCATCGCGGCAGACCTGCTCGCCTCGCCCGTGCCCGCGTGGCTGCCCGCGGCGGCGTACTTTCTGTCCGTGCTGGCGGCGGGGCTTTGCATCTCGCTGGCCGTGCTCGCCGTCAGTTTCGTGTGGCTCGCCGCCAGCGGCAGTTGGTTTTTGAGCATTGCCGACGTGTTCGGCTGCCTCGGCGCGCTGCTGCTTTCGGTGCTCTCCTCGTCCACGCTGTTAACGCTGCTCGTCCGCTTTGTCCGTTCCGAAGGCGCGTTCATGGGCCTGAACGTCATCGTCGGTACGGTCGTCGGCTTTCTCATCGGCGCGTATATGCCCGTTTCCTATTTCCCCAAGGGCGTGCAGTATTTCACGCTCTTTATCCCGGGCAGTTATTCGGCGGGGCTGTTCCGCAACCTCATCATGGGCGGCTCGCTCGATCGCCTATCCGAAACGGTCGCGCCGCAATTCGCCGAATCGCTCGCCGAAGAATTTTCGCTCACCTTCGACTTTTTCGGCGCGGAAATTTCCGCCGGCGGCATGGCGGCGGTACACGCGGGCACGGGGGTGCTGTTCGCGGCCATCGGGTTTTTGCTCTCTTTTGTCAAAAAATGCGGAAAAAACAAAAAGGGGCGCAAAGAAAAAACAGGGGGCG
>CALVHW010000026.1 GCA_944328905.1 uncultured Clostridia bacterium
TGGGGAAATGTTCGCGCAGCACGCGCTCGCCGACGGGGCGCATATCCAGCCACACGTGGTCGGTGCCGTCGCGCTTCATCTGCACGCGGATGTCGCCGGTGACGATGTCGCGCGGGAGCAGTTCGTTGCAGAATCGGTTGCCGCATTTATCCAACAGCACGGCGCCCTCGCCGCGCACCGATTCGGAAACGAGGAACCGCCGCCCCTTCCGCTTGGAATAGAGGGTGGTCGGGTGGATCTGCACATAGTCGAGGTGCTCCACCGCCACGCCGTGTTTGAGCGCGATGGCGAGCGCGTCGCCCGTCAGATGCGGGTAGTTGGTGGAATTTTTATACAAGCCGCCCACGCCGCCCGTGGCGAGCAGGGTAAAATCGGCGTAGATGGCGTGCAGTTCGCCCGCCGCATCGCGCACCGCGCCGCCGCAGCACTCGCTCGCGTCGGCGATCACGTCGACCAGCGTGCAGTTTTCGGCGATCTCCACGTTGGGGAGCGTGCGCACCTTCGCCAGCAGCGTGCTGGTGATCTCTTTGCCCGTCACGTCGTCGTGGAACAGAATGCGCGGACGCGAATGCCCGCCCTCGCGCGTAAAGCGGAATTCACCGTTTTCGCCGCGCGCGAACCGCACGCCCGCTTCGACCAATTCGGCGATCATCGAGGGCGATTCGGCGATCATCTGCCGCACGGCGGCCTCGTCGTTCTCGTAATGGCCGGCACGCAGCGTATCCTCGAAATAGCCGGCGAAGTCTTCCTGCCCGCGCAGCATGCAGATGCCGCCCTGCGCGAGGAAAGAATCGCTCTCCTCCGCCGTGCTCTTGGTGAGCATCAGCACGCGCATATCGGACGGCAGATGCAGCGCACAGCACAGCCCCGCCACACCCGTGCCCGCGATGAGCACATTGTATTTTTGCGCAAATTTCTGCATAACGTCATCCTGTTTTTTGTATTCTTCCGATTTATGAAAAGCGGCATCGTTTTACAAAACCGCGCGCCTTCTATTCGTAAACGCGCTCTCTCGGTTGGCAGAAAGCGCCGTCGGCTTACTAAACCGCACGCCTTCTATTCGTAATCGCGCTCTCGCGGTCGAGAAAAGCGTCGTCGGCTTACAAAGCCGCACGCCTTTTATTCGCAATCGCACTCTCTCGGTTGAGAGAAAGCGCCGTCGGCTTACAAAGCCGCACGCCTTTTATTCGCAATCGCACTCTCTCGGTTGAGAGAAAGCGCCGTCGGCTTACTAAACCGCACGTTTTTTTATCGCAGCACACACTCTCGGTTTACAGAAAGCGCCATCGCTCCGGTCTGCACGAAACCGCCCTGTTTCGCTTTTTGTGTTGTCCGACGCCGCCCGCCCCCTTTACGATCGGGCATTTATCCGAGCGCCGCCATTTTCTAAACCTTTATTAGAAAGATGTTTGCGTGTATTCCCTGCCCTGTTCAACGCGATCCGGCTCGTTCTGCCTGCCCGTTTCCCCTTTTGCAACGGCATGAACCGAATTGACAGAAAACACAGTCGCTCCGACCTGCGCGAAACCGCCCTGTTTTGCTTTTTGTTTTGTCCGACGCCGTCCGCCCCCTTTTTACGATGGGCATTTATCCGGGCGCCGCCATTTTCTAAACCTTTATTAGAAAAATGTTTGCATATATTCCCTGCCCTGTTCAACGCGATCCGGCTCGTTCTGCCTGCCGTTTCCCCTTTTGCAACGGCATGAACCGAATTGACAGAAAGCGCCGTCGCTCCGACCTGCACGAAACCGCCCTGTTTTGCTTTTTTGTTTTGTCCGACGCCGCCGTCCCCCTTTTTTTACGATCGGGTATTTATCCGGGCGCCGCCATTTTCTAAACCTTTATTAGAAAAATGTTTGTGTGTATTCCCTGCCCTGTTCAACGCGATCCGGCTCATTCTGTCTGCCCGTTTCCCCTTTTGCAACGGCATGAACCGAATTGACAGAAAACACAGTCGCTCCGACCTGCGCGAAACCGCCCTGTTTTGCTTTTTGTTTTGTCCGACGCCGTCCGCCCCCTTTTTACGATGGGCATTTATCCGGGCGCCGCCATTTTCTAAACCTTTATTAGAAAAATGTTTGCATATATTCCCTGCCCTGTTCAACGCGATCCGGCTCGTTCTGCCTGCCGTTTCCCCTTTTGCAACGGCATGAACCGAATTGACAGAAAGCGCCGTCGCTCCGACCTGCACGAAACCGCCCTGTTTTGCTTTTTTGTTTTGTCCGACGCCGCCGTCCCCCTTTTTTTACGATCGGGTATTTATCCGGGCGCCGCCATTTTCTAAACCTTTATTAGAAAAATGTTTGTGTGTATTCCCTGCCCTGTTCAACGCGATCCGACTCATTCTGTCTGCCCGTTTCCCCTTTTGCAACGGCATGAACCGAAACGGCAACTTTTTTTATCTTATCCTCTTTCTATAAAAAGAACCGGCTTAAAAAACCTGCCCTTTTTGATACTGTTTTGCCAAAAACTTTTACCCGCGCGGCAACTTTCTTTTCGCCGTTTTCTTTTATAAAGCAACTTGCCCCGCCCGCCGTTTTTTTGCCCTTTTGCAGAGAGGCGAGCGGCACTTTTTCTATAAAAAAACTGTCTTAAAAAACCTGCCCTTTTTGATACTGTTTTGCAATAGGCTTTCATCGGCGCGGCTCCTCTCTTCACCCTTTGTTTATAGAAAGGTTTAACTTGAAAAACCTGCCCTATTTTATACTATTTTGCCAGTTCGAGCATACGTTCGAGCGGCCGCCGCGCCGCCTCTGCCAGCAATGTTTCCACCTGCACTTCGTACCCGCCGCCCGTAAGGCAAGCGAGCGTTTTTTGCAGGGTGACGCTCTTCATGTCTTCACACACGCCCGTGGCGGGGTAAAACACTTTGCCCGGGCATTGCTTTTTCAGTTCGTACAACACGCCCGGCTCGGTGACGAGAACGATCTCCCGCGCCTGCGTTTGGCGCGCATAGGCGATGATCTCCGCCGTACTGCCGATAAAATCGGCGAGCGCGAGCACCTCGGCGCGGCATTCGGGATGCGCAGCCACAACGGCATCGGGATGCGCCGCCCGCTGCGCCTGCACGGCGCCTGCGGTGAGCACCGAATGCACAGGGCAGTGCCCGCCGGAAAAATAAAAGTTCTTTTCCGGCACCTGTTTCTGGATCCAGCGGCCCAGGTTTTCGTCCGGAATGAAGAGAATGTTTTTATTCGGCAATGACTTTACGATCTTCACCGCGTTCGACGAGGTGACGCACACGTCGACCAGGCTTTTGAGGTATGCCGAAGAATTTATGTAGCAAACCACCGCCAGGTCGGGCACTTCCGCGCGCAGACGCGCGATCTGCTCGGCGCTCGCCATGTGCGCCATGGGGCAATCGGCGGTTTCTTCGGGCAGCAGCACGCGGCGGGAAGGGTTGAGGATTTTGGCGCTTTCCCCCATGAACCGCACGCCGCAGAACACGATGGTGCTTTCCCGCGTTTGCGCCGCGATTTTAGCGAGGTAAAAGGAATCGCCCACATAATCGGCGACCGCCTGCACCTCTTCCGGCACATAATAGTGCGCGAGAATGACCGCGTCCGCGCTCTTTTTCATCTGTAAGATCTCTTCGTTCGTCATGGTAAGCCGCCTTCCGTGCGTATTCCGTACCCGCCGCAATGCTTTTTGGAGGGAGGCGCGTTTCCTCCGCCCTTTCCGCGGGTATTTACAATACTATACATTAAAATTTGACAACTGTCAAGACATATACCCCGCTGTTTTGCAGAAAATCTATTTTCTTTCACAAACGGCGCGCCGCGGCGGTAACAAACGCGGAATTTTCGCCCCGAAAGCGCTGCCCGACCGATCTCTCCCCCGGCCGTAAAACCGCCGCCGAAGCAAAGACGCCGTTCCTCTGAGCCGTCCCAATCCGCCGCCATATCGTCTGTTTACCCCCTAAACTGCCTTTTTATCTTTATTTTGCCGTCAACCCGCCAGCCCCTCTCTGAACCGCCCCGATTTCGCCGCCGCGCATATGTGCGGCGGCGCAAGTGAGCGGGTTTTCGGCGAAAAAAGGCCGCAAAAAGCACAAAGATGCTGCGCGGCGCAGATGCGCGAGGGCGGCAAAAAGGCGCCCCCTGCCGCGGAGAGCGCCTTATTATGCTTTTTTCGGATTTTTGCGGCCATCGAGCGGACAAAACGCCGCGAGCCATATTCTGCCATCGAGCGACCAAAACGCCGCGAGCCGCATTCTGCCGTCATGCGGGAACGCCGCACTTTGCCGCCTGCCGAACCTCAATCGGCATAAATAAATTCGATGCGAAATTTTGCAAGCCGCCCGAACAGGCGGGCGATCTGCGGGCGCATGCTGCGCGGGAGAATGACGCGCGCGATGCCGCCGCATTTGGCAAACACCTTGCGGCCGACATACGGGATGTGCCGCGCAATAGTAACTTCGCGCAGAGCGGGACACTTTGCAAAGGCGCGCGCACCCAGCGTTTCCACGCCTTCCAACCGCACACAGGAGAGCGCCGGGCAGCGCGAAAAGGCCTTTTTGCCTATCTTTTTTACTTCCGGAGCAAACGATACGCACCCCACCCTTGCGTCTTTGTATGCCGCACGGGCGGCCACTTCGCCAACCTCGTTCGGAACGCGCACGGCCTCGCCCGGTTCGCGCGCCGCAAAGCGCACCAAAACGCCGCCCTTTATCTCTGCCGCAGCGAGCAGGCGGCGCTCCTCTTCCCTGCCGTCGCCGGCAAAGGAATCGGCCCCGACGCGCTCCGCCGCCAGCCCGTAATTGGCGGCTACGATCTCCGCCCGCGCATACAGGCGCGACAATACGCCGCCGAGCCCCTCTTTCTGCGCCCCGTTTTCGCGCCGCAGTTCGTACACTTTGCCGCAGTACGGGCAGACGGCACGGCCGCCGCCTTCGGCTATGCGCAGTGCCGCCCCGCAGTTTTCGCACTCGTATTTTTGCTTTTCCATAATTCCTCCCGAAAACGCAGCCGTTCAGGCTAAACCGCACCCTTTCGGCAAAAGCGGCGCTCCTGTTCGCCCGCCATTCACCCAGCCGTTCGTTTCCGCCGCATTCAACCCAGCATTTCGCGCATCTTTTCGATGGCGGAGGCGCGGCTGTCGCAGCCGAGTTTCAGGTAAATGGCGCTGATATAATTGCGCGCCGTGCCGTCGGACAAATTGAGTGCGGAGGCGATCTGCCTGTTGTTGAACCCCTCGACGATCATCACGGCGATCTCCACTTCGCGGTCGGATAGCCCGGACGCGCGGCGCAGGCGGATCTCGCGGTCGGAGGTGACCATCTTGGCGGCGTCGGTGATCTTGCGGGCGATCTTGGCGGGCAGGATGGTATCGCCGTTGCAGGCGTTTTTGATGGCCTCCACCAGCGCCGCGGCGCCGATGTCTTTGAGCAGATAGCCGCAGGCGCCGTTGTTGAGCGCGCTCAGAATGTAATCGCTGTCGTCGAAGGTGGTGAGGATGAGCACCTTCACGTTCGGGTAGCGTTTTTTGATCTCGCCGGTGGTGACGACGCCGTTCATGCCGGGCATACGGATATCCAGAAGCACCACGTCGGGCACCTTCCCATCCGCCATTAAATCGAGCGCCTGCTGGCCGCCGCCGGCGACGGCGATGACGTCGATATCCCCGCTGGACGCGATCACGCTGCGGATGCCCTCGGAAAGGATCACCTGGTCGTCCACGATCATCACTTTAATTTTCATTGCCGTCCTCCTTTTGCCCGCCCGCAGGCTGCACTTTGTATTTGCCGGGAAGGCTCAGACGTATTTCGAACCCTTCCCCCTCTTCCGACGAAAAGTTGACCATTCCGCCCAGCGATTCCGCCTTGGCGCGCATGCCCGAAAGCCCGAACCCCTCTTTGAAATCCGCCATGTTCACGCCGCTGCCGTTATCCGAAAGCAGCATTTCCACATAATTGCCCGCATCTTTGAGTTCGAAAAAGAAGGCCGTGCTCCCGCCGTGGCGGATGCCGTTGGAAATGCCCTCGCGCAGCGTGTTGGCGATAAACCGTTCCGCCTCGTCGGTCAGTTCGATGTCGTCGATCTTGCTGCGGATGGTGAACACATCCGCTGTTTCGCCGAGGATATTTTCCAGATACTGTTTAAAAGTGATGTTTTCGTTGCGCCCCGACAGAAGATGCACCGAAAGCCGCAGTTCTTCCAGGCAGTTTTTCGCCTGCAAATTGGCGGCGGCGATGCGCTGTTTCGCCTCGGCAGGATCTTTATCGACGGCCAGCCGCGCCGCCTCCGTCTGCATGATCACGGTGGTGAGCGAGTGCCCGGCCGTATCGTGGATGTCCTTAGCGATGCGGTTGCGCTCCTCGATGACGGTAGCTTCCTCCACCTTTTCGTAGGCGCGCAGAAGTTCGTTGCGGCTGTCTTCCAGTTCGCGCAGGTTTTGCTCGATCTGTTTGTTTTTCCGCGATACGGTCATCGCAAAATTGAACATCACGAAATGCAAAACCAGCAGAATGAACGCAAAAACGTACTCCGAAGAAATATCGAACGCAGTGCTCACTTCATTGTGAATGAGTGCATTTATAACATAAACCACCGTGTACGCCGCGAGGTTGACGGCGAACATGATGAAGTTATCGCGCAGCGTCGGCGCCGAAAGATAATATTCCGACAGCACGAGCGCGTAGATGAGATAGCAGTACGACGTATTATATACGATGGAAACGCGCCAGCTGGAAAAAACGGTGAGCACGATGAGCACGAGGCTGTCGAACACATACCACACGATCTTGCGGCGGAACGAGCCCATGGCAAAAATTTTCACGGCCATCGAAACGACGAGCGCGAAAGCGGCGGAAGACGTCATGATGACGGCGAGCGCGCCCTGCCGGATAGACGACACGGCGACCACCACACACAGAACGCCGAGCAGAACAAGAATGATCACGCGCAGCACCTGCAAAAAGTTGCCGTCTTTGAACATGAGCCGCAGCGCCTTGCGCGCCCCGCTTTCCGGTTCGCCGCCCCCTTTCACACTGTTTTTCGGTTCGCCGCCCTTTTTATCGCCGTTCATGTCCGTTCCAGTTGCCGCTGCGCCGCGGCGAGGCGTTCGAGGCAGCGCTGCTTTCCGAGCAGTTCCGCCATTTCGCTGGCGCCGCCGGGGGTGTTTTCGCGGGCGGTGAGTGCGATGCGCACGCACCAGAGCACCTGCCCGTTCTTCATGCCCAGTTTTGCCGCCAGCTCCACGAGCGCGGCGTACAGTGCGGCGTTTTCGAATTTTTCCGTACCCGCAAGCGTTTCCGCCGCGGCGGGCAGCACGGTTTTGGCGATCTCCGCGTCCGATTTCATCTTTTTGTTGAAGTACAGCGCGGGGTCGATCTCGCCGTATTCTTCGAGAAAATCCAGCTTCGCGGGGATCTCTTCGAGGATGTCGACGCGCGTCTTTACGATTTTGAAAATTTTATCGGTATCGTATTTGCCGAACGCCTTGCTCTTTTTCAAAAAGGGCATGGCGAGCGCGGCGAACTCCTCTTCGCTCATCTCTTTGAGGTATTCGCCCGAAAGCCAGCGCAGTTTCGCCTCGTCGAAAATGGCGGGCGACTTGTTCAGGCCGGAAAGGGAAAAATTCTCTTCCAGTTCTTTGAGCGTCATCTTTTCGGTGTTGCTCTTGGGGCTCCAGCCGAGCAGGGCGATGTAGTTGACGATCGCCTGTTTCACGTACCCTTTTGCCACGAGGTCCTGGTAACTGGCGTCGCCGTTGCGCTTGGAAAGTTTTTCGTGCGCGTTCTTCATGATGGGCGGCAGGTGGATATACACGGGGCGCTCCCAGCCGAATGCGTCGTACATCAGATTGTATTTGGGGGTGGAAGAGAGGTATTCGCTGCCGCGGATGACGTGCGTGATGCCCATGAGGTGGTCGTCGACCACGTTGGCGAAATTGTAGGTGGGCATACCGTCGCTTTTCAGGAGGATGCCGTCCTCGATGTCCTTGAAATCGACGCTCACTTTGCCGTACACGAGGTCTTCGTAGCTGCCCGTACCCTCTTCGGGCACGTTCTGGCGGATGACGTACGGCACGCCCGCGGCGAGTTTTTCGGCGATCTCTTCTTCGGAAAGGTGCAGGCAGTGCTTGTCGTACCGCCCCACGCCGTTTTCGTCTTTGAGCGACTCGATGCGCTCTTTATCGCAAAAGCAGTAGTAGGCCCCGCCCAGGCGCACCAGTTCTTCGGCATATTTTTTGTAGATGGCGGCGCGCTCGCTCTGCACGTACGGGCCGAAGTCTCCGCCGACGTCCGGGCCTTCGTCGTAGACGATGCCGGCGTCGCGCAGCGTATCGTAAATGATCTGCACGGCGTCTTCCACATAGCGCTTGGCGTCGGTGTCTTCCAGCCGCAGAATAAACTTGCCCCCCTCTTTTTTCGCGTACAGGTAGCCGTACAGCGCCGTGCGCAGGTTACCTATGTGCATATAACCGGTAGGGCTGGGTGCAAAACGTGTTCTCACTTCTTTCATAACGTATAGACCTCTTTTTAATCGGCAAACGCCGTATTTGCGGTTTGCCTCAGTGCGGCAAAACTTCCTGCAAACGGCCTGCGCAATAATAACTGTAAATATCCTCTTCCGACCAGATAATGGCATCCAGCAGGGTAACGCCGTGCAGCAGGCACATTTCGCCAAGCGCGTGCAGAGCGGCATCGTCCTGCGCGGAGGGGCTGCTGTTGCCGCTGGGATGGTTGTGCGCGACGATTATGCCGGCAGGATGCGTTTCGCCCAGGAGCGCGCCGAGCGTTTTACTGTCGAAAAGCGTTCTGCGGCGATCCGGGCCGTCCATCGTTTTGCAGCAGAGCAGTTCGCCCGTTGCGTTGAGAAGATAGATTTCCGCACGCTCCCTCTGCACGTTGCGGAAGCGGGCCGTTACGAAAGTGCGCACCCGCTCAAAATTGCGAAGGTTGGGGCGTTCCGCTCCGGCGATACCGCCGATGCGCCCGATCAGACGCCCGTACAGCCAGATGTGCTCGGCGGTCTGCGGGCCGATGCCCGCCACCATGCACAGCAGGCGGGGCGTTGCGGAAAACACGCCGCGCAGATCGATAAAACTGTCGATCAGATTATGTGCGACGGGATTTGTATTCTTTCTGTCGATGCAGTCATAAAGAAAAATTTCCAGCAACTCGCAATCGGTAAGCGAAGTATCGGCGGAAAGCAGCCGCTCGCGCATACGATCTCTGTGTCCTTCGTGCAAGTATCGTCTCCTCCCGGCGGAATAAAGCGGCATTTTGCCGCAAATATGATTTTGCTATTATTTTACCACATTTGCCCGCTTTTGTACACACTTTTCCTTGCTGTTGGAAAAATTTTGTTTTTCCTGCAAGCAAAGCAATCCCGCACGTCGCCGATGCTCCGGCAAAGCCGCAATAAAATGCCCCGGCAGACAGCCTGTCTGCCGGGGCCCGGTTTTTTTGGAGCATTTCTTACGCCGGTGTCAGATATCCTCCATGCAAAATTTTTGCAGTCATTCTTCCGCTATTCTTGCGCCGCCTCGCTCACTGCCACTGCACGGGTTCGCCGTTTACATAATGCCAATAGTTGCCCTCGCCCTGCGGCGCGCTCTCCGAATAAAAATACAGCTGCGAATCGAGCCAAGTCGTATCGTTGTTATAGAAAGCGATCTCCACGCTTTCCCACTGCTGCGCCGTGCCTTTATAAAAATAACAGCCGCGGAAGAAGTAGCGGAAAAACTCCTCGCCGATCTCTTTCAGCCCGTCGCCCAAAACGATGTATAAAAGATTATCCGTTAAAAACACCCTGTCGCCGATCACCTCTGCGCCGACGGCGACCACCGACGTTATACCGGGAATACTTTCAAACGCATCGTTTCCGATATACCGCACGCTTTCGGGCAGGATAATCGATTCGGAACCGCTCATCCAATTCACGTTTTTAAGTGCGCCGTCCGCGATCAGCACGGTGCCCTCGCGCACACAGGAGGCGGGATCGAAAAAATCGTTAGAGTTCGCCCGGATGAGATAATTGCCGATATACAAAACGCCGTTTTCCTTGTTCGCCGCATTGCTCGCGTAAGCCGTTTCTGCAAAGGCGTTTTCGCCGATCCGTTCAACGCCCTCCGGCAAAACAATGCTTGCAAGAGCGGAGCAGCCGCAAAAAGCGTTTGCGCCGATGTATTTTACGCCCGCCGGCACGGAAACGGCCGCAACGTCTTTGCGATAATAAAACGCGCCGCCGGCGATGGCGGTAATGCCGGATGAGGGCAGAGAGCCGTCGCACGAGTAGTACAGCGTGCCGTCTTTGCCGAGCAGGTACTTGTCGCCGACCGACTCAAAATACTCGTTCTGCGCGCTCACCTTTACCGATTCAAAGACGCAGGCTCCGAACGCGCCGTTGCCGATCTCCGGCACGTTTCCCCGTATCTCCAGATATTTCAGATTCGTGCAGCCGGAAAAGGCAAACTCGCTGATCGGCGCATCGCCCGTCAGAATGACCGTTTGCAGCGACTGCGGCACATTGCCGCTTCCGAATATATAATCGAAATTGTCCCGGTAATCGGAAGTAAGTTCCGGCAATCCGCCTGCAAAAGGCAGCGTAATGCTCTGCAAGTTTTGGCATTGCGCAAACGCGCCCTGCGAAATTTCCGTAACGGAAACCGGCACGGTGAGCGAAGTGAGCGAAGGCTCTTCCACATAGGTGATCCCGGTCACGGCGAACGGCTGCGCAGACAGCGCCTCGTAGCGCACCTCTGCGGGGAAAGTACCGCCGAACCCTGCCAGGGCGTACGCGCTCGCCGTCATTTTCGCCACATCGAGCGTATAGCGCACGTTTCCGCTCTCATAGGTGCCGGCGTCGTACACCGTTTTGAAAGTGCTTGTAAACGACGAATTCCAACTCGGGTTCCAGTTTTTCGTATCCTCTTTCGAACCCATGCAGAAAATGGTCAGTTTGTCCTTTACGTTGCCGGAAAAAATGTCCCTGCCCACATACGTTACGCCCTTGGGGATGATCACTCTCTCCAACGAATCGCACAGGAAAAAGACCTTATCCGGAATTTCGCGCGTGCCTTCTCCGAACACCGCACTCGTGATTTCCGCGTTGTAGAAAGAAAAACTGTCCAAAACTACTTTCGCGCCCACGATTTTGGCGGGAATGACTACGTCCTTATTTTCGGCAGTCTGCTTGTTGTACGTGAGTTTTATGCGGTCGGGCTGGCCGCCTGCGGCATACGAATAGTCGAGCGTATAGTCGGTTCCGTACTCTTCAAAGGCGGCGAGCATATCGCCCGTCCATGCGATGTCGTCGGCATACAGCGTGATGCTCTCGCTCCACGATACGGGCGCATAGCAGTCGGTATCCGCCTCGTACAGATTGAAATCGCCGTCGCGCAGAACATATATGTTGTCGAGGATGCCCGCCTTCTCGTACACGGCGTTGACGTCGAAAAGATCCCCTTCGAGCACGGTCTGCGAAAAGTTCAGCGTGGTATACGTCGTTTCGGAAAAGCCGTCGTTGTTGGTGATGCGATTGCCCTGCACCACGGAAATGCGCCTGTACGCCACCCCGCGGATGAGCAGGTCGTAATCGTGCGCGGCGCCGGCGGCGTCTTTGGCGCGGGCGTAATAGAAATTGTCGCCGTGGTCAATGGTTTCGATGTTGAAATCGAAGCCCCCGATGGCGTTTTGCTCCGCCGCGCGGTCTTCGCGCGACTTGTAAAACTGCACGCTGCTCCCCTCTTTTGCCTTTACGGATTTAGAAACATTGTAGCGCATCTCCTCGTTCGCGTCTTCCATGATCTGCTCGCTCAGATAATACGTGCCGTTTTCGTCGGTACGGGGCGAAGAATAAAAACCGTCCATTTCCACGTACTCGTCTGCATAGCCCAGCCTGTCGAGCGAATAGCCGGCGTAGCGGCTGATCACGAAAAACGAATCGCTGTCTACGGGTACATCGTCGCCGATCGTTTCCCCGCCGATCTCCTCTTCCTGCCACTCGAAAACGGTGAGCGTGAGGCTGTTTTTGCCATAACCGAGCGCTGCGCCGTCGGAGAGCGCCGTGAGATCGAGCGAGCCGACCTCTTTGCCCAGTTCGTACGTATGCTCGCCGTCCGCCAGCGTGACGGTGAGCAGGTACTTCGATGCGATCTTCAGTCTGCTCCACGAGAGCGTGCCGCTCTGCGACACGGCGATGCCCTGCAGCTGCGTGCCGTCGATCAAGCCGGAATCGACGATATCCGTACCGCCGCCGTTGCCTCCTCCGCCGTTGCCGCCGCCTCCGTTACCGCCGCCGTTGCCTCCTCCGCCGCACGCGGCGAAGAGTGCCATGCACGCCGCAAACGCCATTGCGAGGATCGCGGCGAACAACCATTTCTTTTTCATACCCTGCCTCCTGTAAAATAATTTGCAGGGCATAAAAAAGCGTGCCTTCAATCGAAGACACGCCCTGCATCGGTATCTCCGATTGTTGGCACACAATTTCCGAGACAAGTGGAAATAGAGATACGAAATGCCGATTTCGTACCACGTGCTTTGCTTTGTTTGAAATTGTGTGCCGATTCAGAGTATACCACAAATGTGTGAAAATGGCAAGGAAATACGGATAAAAACGACAAAAAAGGCAACGCGCCCCTTTAAGGGTGCCGCTTCGTTTTTTCAAAGAAAATCGGCGGAGCGGTTCTGCCGCAATGCAAAAAGCGCCGCCGCTTTTAAAGCGGGGCGCTTTTTGCATTGCGGTTTGGGTACCGCGCATTATTATTTTTCGTCGTATTCGAGATAAGCGGCAGGATCGATGCTCTCGCCGTTCTCCACGACCTCGAAATGCAGGTGCGAACCCTCGGCAAATTCGTTGCCCATGGCATCGGCCGCGGCGGAAACCGTGCCGATCGCCTGCCCCATGGTGACGGCGTCGCCCACTTTCAGGCCGGACGCGACGTCGATGGAGGCGTACTCCGTTTTCAGGCCGTTGCCGTGGTCGATGACCACTTTGCCGCCTTCGAGAAGGGTGTCCGTGATGCTCTCCACAGTGCCGGCATACGCCGCCGTGACCTGCGTGCCCGCCTCGGCCTTGAAGTCGATGCCCGTGTGCAGGCAATAGCGGTTGAGCGTTTGGTTGTGCCAGAAGGTGTACGTGGTGCCCAGCGTGGCGCTCTGTACGGGCATGGAGAATACCGGCTCGGTATCGCTCGGCTGATCGGGTTCTTCGGGATCGTCGGGCTTTTCATCGTCCTTGCCGTCGTCGGGGTTTTCGGGCTGTTCGATGGAAACGCCGTCGTCTTTCGTGACGAACACCACGGTGAGCGTGATTGCCGTAATGAGGACGAGCGCGCACGCCGCCAGTACAATGTAATATACGGTTTTGCGGCGCGATTTTGCGGGCGCTTCGCCTTCCTGCTGGAATTCTTCGTGATTCTTTTTCATCTTTTTTACCTCCGAAAAGATTTTGTTGCTTTGATTTTTGACAGTTTTACTTCTTTTATACCCGCCGCCGAAAAATTTTTGCGGCGGCGCACGTTTTGCCGCGAGGCAATGCAAATATCGGTGGACGGAACTCAATAGCCGCCGAAGATGACGGGAGAGCCGACGGCCGCGCCGCCCGCACGCACCGCCACGTGCAGATTCACAAGCCTGCCGCAAAGCCGTATTCCGCCGCCGAGGCGCGGCGCATAGTAATAATAATTGGTAACGTCGCCGGCGCTCTCGCTGAAAACAAATTCCGCGCCGTATTTTTGCGCCTGCGAGAAGGCGTCCTCGGCGTTTTCGTACTGCGCGCTCTCGCCGGTGAGGTCTTGCAAAGACAGTTTTACGATAAAAGCGTTCTCCGGCGAGGCCTGCACGATCTCCGCCTGCGAACTTTGGCTGTGCGCGTAAAACCGGTACGACTGCGCGCCGGTAAAGAGCAAAGTTTTTTCCGCCGCCTGCGGAAGAACGAGCGCCGCCGCGCACAACAGCGCCGCCGCGAACGGCGCTAAAATTTTTGCGAACATAAAAAAATCGCCTCCGAATTTTTCGGAGACGGTTATGGACGGAAAATGATGAAATTATACCAAAGCGGAAAAAATTGCCGCCCGCACGCAAATTGCGGAGCGAACAAATCATAAAGCAGATAAATCAGAAAGCACGCGGGTTATAAACTGACGCGTTACAGAGCGCGCGAATGATGGCGCGCTGATTGCGGAACGCGCGAAAACCGCTCACTGCTTCCCCTTTTTGCCCAATGGGATGTGCGCGCAGGCGTTGAGCGAGAGGTCGACGAAGTTCCGCGCGCGGTACTGCACCAGGCCTTCCGCCGCGATCATGGCGGCGTTGTCAGTGCAAAAGCGCTTTTCGGGGAGAACGGCGCGGATGCCGCTCTGCCCGCAGGCGTTCGTAAGGCGCTCTCGCAGGTAGCCGTTGGCGATGACGCCGCCGCCCGCCGCGATCACCCGGCAGTTCTTCTCTTTCGCCGCCGCCACCGCGCGCCCGACGAGCGCGCCGCACGCCGCCGCCTGGAAAGACGCCGCCACATCGGCGCGGCTGTACGGTTCGCCCTTCTGCTCTTTGGTGTGGCAATAGTTGATGACGGCCGTCTTTAAGCCGCTGTACGAAAAATCGTACCCGCCTCCGCGGAACATTTTGGGGAACTCGATGCTCTCCTTCCCCTCCCGCGCCAGTTTTTCCACGTTCGGCCCGCCTGGGTACGGGAGCCCTAAAACGCGCGCGGCTTTGTCGAAGGCTTCGCCGGCGGCGTCGTCGCGCGTGGAGCCGAGAATTTCGAACTCGGTATAACTTTTGGTGTACAAAACGGCGGTATGGCCGCCGCTGGCCAGCAGCGTTATAAAGGGCGGCTCCAAGGCGGGATCGGCGAGGTATGCCGCCGCCATGTGGCCGCGGATGTGGTCGACGGCGATGAGCGGCACGCCCAGCGCCCACGCGAACGATTTGGCGAACGACAGCCCCACGAGCAGCGCGCCCAAAAGCCCCGCCCCGTAGGTGACGGCGACGGCGTCGAGCTCGTTTTTCGAAACGTTTGCCTCGGCGAGGGCGCGCTCCACAGCTGCGGAAATCGCATCGGTATGCGCGCGGGAGGCGATTTCCGGCACCACGCCGCCGTACTTTGCCTGTTCCGACGCCGACGAGAGAATGACGCTGGAAAGGATCTCGCGCCCGCGGACGACGGCTGCCGCCGTTTCGTCGCACGAACTTTCAATGCCTAAAATAATCGGGCGTTCTTTTAATTGCAGATCGGAAAAGCGCGCGGCGTAACCCACGGTTTGCCTCCTTTTGTGCGCCGAATGCGGCGCAATACATATGCCTTGCGGTGCTGATAAACTGTTTTTGGCGCGGTTTACGCTTTTTTGCGGATAAAATGCGCGGCGGCACATATGCGGAACAAAATTTGCAGTTGATTTTGCCGTTCATGCAAGCGGTTCCGGCGGCCGCAAAGCCGTGCCGAAATGAGAAGAGAGGGCGACGCCCTCACTTCAAGAACTGCTTTACTTTTTTGGGAATGCGGTCGTACACTTCGTATTCGCCGTTTCCGAAAATCCGGTTGATCGCCGGTTCGTACATGGTATAGATAAATTCGGAAATGTACACCTTGCCCGCAAAACCGGAAGCCTTCAACTGTTTGAGAAAATCGAAATCCAGGCACATATCCGCAATGTGCGCCTTGCGGAAGGTGATCCGCGAGGCGGTGCGGGTATCGCACAGGTCGAGTTCGTCCTCGTTGACCTCGGTAAAGAGGCAGAGGGCGGGAATGGTGGCGGTGCCGTCTTTCAGGGCGAAAGTGGCGGGCTGATAGCCTTTGCCGCGGCGGTATTCGTCGTAGATGCAGATGATCGCCGCGCCGATGTCTTTTACGTTTATGCGGCGGGGCAGACCGTATTTCGGATAGTGAAGGGTATCCCCTTCCAGGCCGTAGCGCGACCAGATGACGAACTGCGGGAGCACGGCGAGCAGCAGGCCGAACGCGGCAAACGCGTACGCCGCCGCACGCGCCCAAAAAAAGAAAGAGAGCACGCCCAGCACGACGAAAATGCCGCCCAACACGCCGAAAAACGTTGCGTTGCCGCTCCTGCGGTAGATTTTGTAGTATTTATTTTTGGCCATAGAAAAAACCTCATTCACGAAAAGGGGCTTCGCGCAAATCTCCGCAAAAGAGATGCGGATATTTGCTTGATTTGAGAGAAAACCCGCGGGCGCGCGGCTTTGCCGCCGGCCGCCTGTTTTCTCTCTGCGGCGCATACTTTAAAAGGCTCTCATAATTTTAATGCGCCGCATTCACTCTTTCCGCTTGTGCCGAATGTTTTCGGCAAATTGAGTGCGCTTTCCGCAAAGTGTGATTTGCGGACGCGCAGCAAATTATTATTACTTCACGAAAAGGGGCTTCGCGCAAATCTCCGCAAAAGAGATTTAGTCCACAAAAAATTTTCGGGCAGGGAGTTATTGTGGAATATAATAAATTTTCCGTGAAGCGTTCCGAACGCTCTGCGTTCTGACCGTTTCCCGTCAAATTTATTATAACTCCCGTTTTGGCGGTTTTTATCAATCCCTGCCATATTTATTTTTGGCAGATATACTTGACAAAGTGTTCACGAAATTTTACGTTTTTAGGCTATTAAGGGCGCGATGTTGCTTTGCGATTCTCCCCTGCCGCCCTCGCGCAAAGTTAAAAGCCATTATGGGGCTATCGCCCCATACCCCGGAACGAAAACCTACGCGGTAAAAGCACTAAAATAATTGACTCGCGCAAGGGAAACCGCGCTTTTCCGCAGCGCAACCCTGTTTGCCGACACTTCGGCTTACGGAAGGGGTGAAACAGCGGCATTATAAATTCGTGGGCACCTATAATATGCCGCTGTGAGGGGAAAACCGTTCGGGTTTCCCCTCCAAATCACGAAAATTTGTTTTTGCCGCTAAAAAACAAATTTTGTGAACTTTTTATCAGCTTTTCTTCAAATATTCAATGATAAACGGCTGGATGTCGCCGTCCATGACCGCCTGGATATTGCCCGTTTCGTAGCCCGTGCGGTGGTCTTTGACCAGTGTGTACGGACAGAACACATAGCTGCGGATCTGGCTGCCCCATTCGATTTTTTTGATCTCCCCTTTCAGGTTCTGTTCCTGCGCGAGCCGCTCGCTCTCTTTGAGTTCGATGAGTTTGGAGCGCAGCATCTTCATTGCCATTTCGCGGTTCTGAATCTGCGAGCGCTCGTTCTGGCAGGACACCACGATGCCCGTGGGGATGTGCTGGATGCGGATGGCCGATTCCGTTTTGTTGATGTGCTGGCCGCCCGCGCCCGACGAACGGAAGGTGGTCACTTTTAAATCTTCGCTGCGGATCTCTACGTCGCCGTCGTCTTCGATTTCCGGCATCACTTCCAGCGAGGCGAACGAGGTGTGGCGGCGCTTGTTGGCATCGAACGGGGAAATGCGGACAAGACGGTGCACGCCCTTTTCCGCCTTTAAATACCCGTAGGCGTTTTCGCCCTCGATGCGGAAATCGACGCTCTTGATGCCCGCTTCGTCGCCGTCGAGCCGGTCGATCTCGGTCACCTTATACCCGCTGCGCTCGGCATAGCGCGTGTACATACGATACAGCATGGACACCCAGTCGCAGCTTTCCGTGCCGCCCGCGCCCGAATGCAATGTTAAGAGGGCGTTGTAGCCGTCGTACTTGCCGCGCAGCAGCGAGCGGATACGCATATCTTCGAGGTCCTCTTCCGCCGTTTTTAAGAGCGCGTCGAGTTCGGGTACGAGGTCTTCTTCCTCCGTTTCTTCGATGAGGTCGATGACTTCGCTCACCTCGTCGAGCGCTTTTTTGCCCTTTTCGTAGGCGCCGATCTTGCCCTCGATGGCGGACGTTTCCCGCCCCAGTTTGGCGGAAAGCTCTAAGTTCTGCCATACTTCCGGCTTTTCCTGTTCGGCTTTGAGTTGTTCGAGTTTGACGCGCAATTCGTCGATTTCCAGCGCGGCTTTGGTTTCTTCCAGCGTTTCGGCGAGCGCCTTGGCGCGCATTCTGTATTCGTCTGCTTTGAACATATTTTATTACTCCTGATTTCATCGATTATACCATACGCGCCCGCGCTTTGTCAACAATTCCCGCACCGCAAAGAAAAAGCGCCCGCAGGGCCCGCGGGCCCGCAAAGCGCGTTTCGTTCAGGAACGGGGTTCCCCTTCTTCGCCGCGGTCGGAAAGCACGTTGAACTGATTCACCCAGACGTTGTTTTCGTCTAAAAAACAGTACACGGCGCCGCAGTCGTCGCAGCGGTAGAAATAATCTTTGTCTTCAATGGCGTTGCTGCCGCAGATGAGGCAGAGTTTATCGTAGATCTCTTTTTTCGCCTCGAAGGTGAACACCGTGCAGCGCACGATGGATTCGAGGTC
>CALVHW010000027.1 GCA_944328905.1 uncultured Clostridia bacterium
GGGCAGCCCGGCAACGCCGTCCGCCTCCACGCTGTCCCTGCGGGCGAGCGCCGCGCCGCAGTTGTAGCGCATCTGCTCCACGTTCAGCCCCTCGTAAGAAGAGGCGGTAAATCCGTAGTACACCCACAAAAAGGTGCATATCTTCATTTCGTCGCGCGCGGGAGATACGATCTCGGCGCCGTCGGGCGTGATGAAATCGATCTCGCCCGGGCCGAGTTCGCGCACCGCCTTGTAGCCGAGATTGAGATAGGCGAACGATTCAAAGGTAACGCAATAAGAATCTCTCTTTTTGCCGATGGAAACGGGTGTGCGCCCGTATTTGTCGCGCGCGGCGTAAATGCCTTCGGGCGTCAGTACGAGGATAGACATGGAACCGTCGATCGCGTCCTGGGCGATGCGGATGCCCTCGGGAATGGTCGCGCCGCTGTTGATGAGCGCGGCCGTCAGTTCGGTGGCATTGATGTTTCCGCCGCTCATTTCCAAAAAGTGCGTCTTTCCGTTTTCGAACGCGCTTTTCACAAGTTCGTCGATGTTGTTGATGCGCCCCACGGTAGCGATGGCGAAGTTGCCCAGATGCGAGCGCACGAGCAGGGGCTGGGGTTCGTTGTCAGAAATGCAGCCGATGCCGAGTTTTCCCTTCATTTCCGCAAAATCGCGTTCGAATTTGGTGCGGAAAGGGGAGTTTTCGATGCTGTGAATGGCGCGGTCGAAGCCGTTTTCTCCGTATACGGCCATGCCTCCGCGCCTTGTTCCGAGGTGTGAATGGTAATCCGTTCCGAAAAATAAATCGAATACACAGTCTTTTTTTGATGTTACGCCGAAAAATCCACTCAAATTTTTTGCCTCCGTAAAAGAATACCCCACCATTATAACATAAAATCGGCGGAAAGTCATTTGTGTAATGGCACTATTTCATGAAAAAATTCGGACGGAAGGAACAGTCCTTCCTCGGTGCGTTCCGGCCGGTTTCCGTTTCCGGGGCCGGGAGTGCCCGCGCCGCGCCGTCAGATAACTGTTCCCGTGCCGCGCAGATAAATATTTTTATATGAAAAACGGCGGATTTGCCGCCGTCATGGGTTTAAATGAAGTTTTCCCATCTGTTACCGGCCCTGTGGGGCCGGTAGGGCCTGTAACGCTCAGGCCGTTTGCGCCCGTGGGGCCAGTCGGCCCGGTTGGCCCGGTCGCACCCGTTGCCCCTGTTGCCCCGGCGGGGCCTGTGGGGCCGGTAGGGCCTGTAACGCTCAGGCCGTTTGCACCCGTGGGGCCGGTCGGCCCGGTCGCGCCTGTGGGGCCGGTAGGGCCTGTAACGCTCAGGCCGTTTGCGCCCGTGGGGCCGGTAGGCCCGGTCTGTCCGGCAGGGCCCTGCGGGCCGGTGGCGCCGCGCGGCCCCATGCTGCCGCGCACAATTGTCGTTTGTACCGCGCAGGAACAGCAGCGGCAGCATTCTGAGCGGCATCCGCAATTCGGGCAGAAGCCGCAGCCATTGTCAAAAAGATCCGTCATTTTTCTCTCCGTGTAAAATGCTGGCAAAATAGCGTTTGTTGTAAAGGTAATTCGCGTCGCACGGCTTTAACTTTCCCGCCTCTTCGTTGCAGGCGTTTGCACGCTCGTGTTCGCCCAGTTTATCATAGCAGACGCAAAGGCACATATAGGGGATATAACCGCAGTAATCGGGCAGGCGAAAACCGCCCGTCCGTTCGCGAGAACCTTCGTTTACGGCGAGGCGGTACCAGAAGATCGCCTGCCGGTAATTTTTTTCTTCCATGAACAGGCTGCCGATGTCGCAGCAGACCTCCGGGCGGGGCGCATCGTAATCGAAACTTTTCAAAAGCGCGGCAAACTGCGCGTTCCGCCTTCCGCAGATGCGGTGGCAGGCCGCCAGGTCGCGGCAGGCGCAGATCTTGTCTTCGCGCCAGCCGCTGCCCTGCAAAAAATACTCGTACACGGAAGAGGCCGCATCGTACAGCCCGTTGTCCATAAGTTCCCGCGCAAAGTAAAATTTCTGCCTTTCGTCCGGCATCGTGCCGTCGGCAAACAGTTTTGCAAAGATTTTCAGATTTCTGCCGCGCTCTTTCTTTTGTCCTTTTCGGTGTACGATCGGTATTTCTTCGCGGCGGACGCGCCCGTGTACCTCCACCGTTTCATGAACCGCGCCTTTCCAGCGGAAGTTGCAGCTGCGGCGCAGTATCCGTTCGCGGTAAAAGTAGAACGTCGGATTCCCGTCCGCATCGAATGCCGCGTCGTAGCGCAGAAAATAGGCATCCGTATCCCCGAAATCCGGCCTGTTTTTCAGCGCGATGAGCGCCTCGCGGGAAGATTCCGGCAGCACGTCGTCCGCATCCAGCCACATGATATAGTCGGTCGTCGCGCGCGAAAACGAGAAGTTTCGCGCGGCGGCAAAGTCGAAATTCCAGGCATAGTCGAAAATGCGGCCGGTGTATTTTGCGGCGATCTGTTTTGTCGCGTCGCAAGAGCCTGTGTCGACGATGTTGATCTCGTCGAAAACGCCGCGCGCGCTGCTCAGGCAGCGGCCGAGCACTTCTTCTTCATCCTTCACGATCATGCAGAGGCCGAGCGTCATACCGTTTTCCTCTTTGGTTAAAAATCGGCCTTGCGGGCCTGTTATCATTCTATGCGCCGCCCGAACAAAAATGTGCTTTGTATGCGCCGCAGGCGCGCGGAATCTGCCGCCGGCAGGAAAAATGTTCTTTCCGCCAAAAATTTTTGCGCGCGGGTATCATTCTTCTTTCTTTTTTGGAAAATGTTTGCTATAATAAAATATACAGGCAGACAAGCAGTGTGCATTGTACTGTACGAGCTGGCTGTAAGCATATGTGTCCGTAGCGCAATTGGATAGAGTGACAGCCTCCGACGCTGTAGGTTCCGGGTTCGATTCCCGGCGGGCACACCACTGCGCCGGCCGAAAGCCTTTCGGCCGGCATTTTCTTAAATTCGGGCAAAGGCCCGTTTGCGGGAGTGTTTCGGTGAAAGAGAAAGGGCGCGCAGTCGTCGGCATGAGCGGCGGCGTAGACAGTTCGGTCGCCGCGCTGCTGCTCAAAGAGCAGGGGTACGACGTGGTCGGCCTGTATATGGTCAACTGGGAAGAGCAGGGCGAAAACGGCTGTTGCACGGCCGAGGCGGATTACGACGACGTGCGCCGCGTGTGCAGCCGCCTCGATATCCCGTATTATACCGTCAATTTCGCGCGGGAGTATTACGACCGCGTGTTCGAATATTTTCTGCAAGAGTACGAGCGCGGCAGAACGCCCAATCCCGACGTTCTGTGCAACCGCGAAATCAAGTTCGGGCCTTTCCGCGATTATGCGCTGTCGTTGGGGGCAGATTACATTGCCACGGGGCATTACTGCGGCATACGGCACGAGGGGGATACGCACTATCTTCTCAAAGCCGCCGATGCGAACAAAGACCAGACGTATTTTCTCAACCAGGTCACGCAGCCGCAGTTTGCGAACGTGCTGTTTCCGCTGGCGGGCCTCACCAAACCGCAGGTGCGCGCCGTTGCCGAACAGAACGGGCTTTCCACCGCGGAAAAAAAGGACAGCACGGGCATCTGCTTCATCGGCGAGCGCAACTTCCGCCATTTTCTTCAATCGTATCTTCCCGCCAAACCGGGCGAGATCCGCACGCTGCAAGGCGAACGGGTGGGCGAGCACATCGGTCTGATGTACTACACGCTGGGCCAGCGTCGGGGGCTGAACCTCGGCGGTCGCAAGGGCGACTCGGCGGAAGGCCGCTGGTTTGTGGTCAAAAAAGACCTCGAAAACAATATTTTATTTGTTTCGCACGGCGATGAGAGCGTTTTGTTTACGGATTCATGTACTGTGTCCGGCATGAACTGGATCCCGCATCCTCCCGCAGAGGACGAGTTTTGCTGCAACGCGAAGTTCCGTTACCGCCAAGCCGAACAGGGCGTGCGGGTAAAGCGCACGGGCGAAGATACGCTGGAAATATATTTCAACGAGCCGCAGCGCGCCGTAACGCCCGGGCAGTACGCAGTGTTGTACGCAGGCGAGAGGTGCCTCGGAGGCGGCGTGATCGGCTGAATGCGGCACTGTTTGTCCGCAAAAGCACAATACGTATAGCAAAAAACTGTTTAAGGCTGTACAGAGCTGTATAAAATCAGGGAGGCAAAAAATGGAAAAGAGGATACCTGTCGTTGTGATCAAAGAGTTGAAAGATACGGAAATTATTCTGCACGCGCTGGAAAAATACGGCATTCATACCGCAGAGATCACCTTCCGCACCGCCTGTGCGGAGCAGGCGATTCGTTTGGCCTGCGAAAAGTTTCCGGAAATGGAGATCGGCGCGGGCACGGTCATCAACGCAGAGCAGTGCCGCGCGGCGCTGTCGGCGGGGGCGAAATTTATCGTATCCCCGGGGCTTTCGCCTGCGGTCGCCGCCGTCTGCAAAGAGGCGGGCGTGCCGTATTATCCCGGCTGCGTAACGCCCACCGAGATCATGGCGGCGCTCGAACTGGGCATCACCACCGTCAAGTTTTTCCCTGCCAACGTATACGGCGGTTTGAAGGCGCTCAAAGCGCTGTCGGCACCCTTTCCGCAGGTGAAGTTTATTCCTACGGGCGGCGTGAACAGCGACAATCTGGAAGAGTTCCTTTCCTTCGATAAAGTCGCAGCCGTCGGCGGAAGCTTCTTTGTGGAGGAGGCGCTCAAACGTTGATCGTACGTGAAAAGGCGCTGGCCCTCTTCAAGAGCTATCTTAGTATGCTAATCGGGTGCGCGGCGTACGCCTGCGGCACAAGTTTTTTTCTCGCTCCGAATTCGATCGTGGCGGGAGGAGTTACGGGCATTTCGGTGCTTGTCAATCACTTTTATGCAAGCGTACCCGTCGGTATGCTGTCGATCGCGCTGAATGTTCCCATCCTTCTGCTTGCGATCCGGTTTTATGGCTGGCGGTTCGTGGGGCGGTCTCTGCTCACCATCGTCTTACTCGGCGTGGCGACCGACCTGTTTGCTCTGTTGCATCCGGTCACGGCGGACGGCGTACTGGCCTCGCTTTATGGCGGCGTGTTCCAGGGGGTCGCCATCGGGCTTTTTCTCAAAAGCGGTTTTTCCAGCGGCGGGACGGAGCTTCTCGGCAGGATCATCATCCGTATTCTCAAAAACGGGAAAGTGCCTCTCTGCGTGGGCATTCTCGACGGCATCATCGTCATACTCGGTGCGATCTTCACGAAAAACCCGAACAATATGCTATTCGCGATCATCGTGATTTTTGTTAGTACGAAGGTGTCGGAAACCATTCTGGTTGGCATCGAAAAGTCAAAGCTGTGCATCATTATCAGCGACAAGGGCGAGGCGATCTCGGATGCGCTCATCGAAGCCAGCCCGCGCGGTGTGACCATGCTCGACGGCGAAGGGATGTATACGCGGAGCGCACACAATGTTCTTCTTACCTGCGTAAAAAACAGGCAGCTTTCGCAGCTGAAACAGATCGTCAACTCCGTCGATCCGGGCGCGTTCATCATTATCAACGATTCGGTGGAAGTGCGCGGCAAGGGGTTCAGGTCATTGCAAGATAAAGATTAAGAGGTGGAAATATATGCAAAAGGTGATCACATTCGGCGAGCTGATGCTGCGGCTGGCTCCCGAAAACTATCTGCGGTTTGTGCAGAGCACAAAGTATGAGGCGACGTTCGGCGGCGCCGAGGCAAACGTGGCTGTATCTCTTGCAAATTACGGCGCAGACTGCGCGTTTGTAAGCAAACTTCCTGCCCATGAGATCGGTCAGGCAGCCGTCAACTCGCTGCGCGCATTGGGCGTCGATACGAGCCTGATCGTCCGCGGCGGCGAACGCGTAGGCATCTATTACTGCGAAAAAGGGGCGAGCCAGCGTCCGAGCAAAGTCATTTATGACCGCGCGCATTCCGCCATCGCCGAGGCAAAGGCGGAAGAATTCGATTGGAACAAAATTTTTGAAAACGCCGCGTGGTTCCATTTTACCGGCATCACGCCCGCGCTTTCCGATGAAACGGCAAAGATCTGCCTTGCGGCGGTGAAAAAGGCGAAGGAGCGCGGCGTCACCGTTTCGTGCGACCTCAACTTCCGCAAAAAACTTTGGAGCAAGGAAAAGGCGGGCAAAGTGATGGGCGAGCTGTGCAAATGCGTCGATTACTGCATCGCCAACGAAGAGGACGCCAAAGACGTGTTCGGCATCGAGGCGGATAATTCAGATATTTACGGCGGCAAACTTGACCGCGAAGGCTACGTTTCGGTAGCGAAAAAACTGACCGAACGTTTCGGATTTAAGGGAGTGGCGGTCACGCTGCGCGAGAGCAAGTCTGCCAACGACAACGACTGGTCGGGGATGCTGTATACGGGGAACAAGGCGTATTTTTCCAAAAAATATTCCATTCATATCGTCGACCGCGTGGGCGGCGGCGATTCGTTCGGCGGCGGGCTCATCTATTCTTTGCTGAACGGTTTCGATCCGCAAAAAACCATCGAATTTGCCGTGGCGGCCAGCTGCCTGAAACATACGATCGAGGGCGATTACAATATGGTCGGCGTACAGGAAGTTCTGAACCTTGCCGGCGGCGATGCTTCGGGCCGGGTGCAGAGATAACGTTTGGGCCGTTTGCCCGCTCGGGCACGGGCGCATACGCGGCACGGTATGCCGCTGCCGATATCTATTATAAAAAGACAGGCGTGCGCGTAAAGAACAGCCGCCGAGAGAGGTGTCATGAGAGAGGATGAAACCCCCATCGTAGGGGAGATCGCAGAAGAGGCGCCGCCGGCAGACGGCTCCGCCGCAACGCAAACAAAAAAGCACGGTTTTTCCAGCAAACTCGGATTCGTGCTCGCTGCAGCCGGTTCTGCGGTGGGGCTGGGCAATCTGTGGCGCTTTCCCTATCTCGCCGCAAAATACGGCGGCGGTATGTTTTTGCTGGTGTACATCGTGCTCGCCGTCACGTTCGGTTTCACGCTGCTCACGCTGGAAATCGCCATCGGCAGAAAAACGGGCAAAAGCGTCATCGGCGCGTTCACGTCGCTCAATAAAAAATTCAAATGGTTCGGCTTTTTCTGCCTGGCGGTGCCCATCATCATCGTGCCGTATTACTGCGTCATCGGCGGTTGGGTAACAAAATACATCTGGGCGTTTGCCGTCGGCGATTCCGCTCTGGTCGGTGCGGGGGCAGATACCGCCGCGTACTTTGCGTCGTTTTCGGCGAATGCCTGGCAGCCGCTCGTATTCTTTCTGATCTTTGCGGGCGCCACCGTGGCGGTGGTCGTGTTCGGGGTGCAAAAGGGCATCGAACGCGTCAGCAAGATTCTCATGCCCGCGCTCGCAATTCTTGCCGTGGCGCTGGCCGTCTATGCCTGCTGCCAGCCGGGCGCCGCCGAGGGTTTGAAAAGGCTGTTCGTTCCCAACTTCGGCGATTTGAGGTTTGAAACCTTCCTCGCGGCGCTGGGGCAGTTGTTTTACTCGATGTCGCTCGCCATGGGGATCATGGTCACCTTCGGCTCGTATATGAAAAAAGATGCGAGCATCGGTTCTTCCGCGCGGCAGATCTCCATCTGCGATACGCTCTTCGCCATTTTCGCGGCGATGATCGTCATTCCCTCCATCTTTGCCGGTTCCGCGAGTGCCGAGGCCGCAAACGAGGCGATGAAGGCGTCCGGCCCGTCGCTGATGTTCGTGGTGCTCCCGAATATGTTCAACGCCATGCCCGGCGGCAGAATCGTGGGCGCCGTGTTCTTTATTCTCGTGTTTTTCGCCGCGCTCACGTCGTCTATTTCGCTGGTCGAAACCATCGTGGCGGTGCTGCGCGAAAACTGCAACTTAAAGCGCTGGACGGCCTGCCTGATCGTTTTCGGCGTCATGCTCGTGCTCGGAACCCTCTCGTCGCTCGGGTTCGGGCCGCTGAGTATGGTGCATATCGGCGACAAAACGATATTGGATATCTTCGATTACGCCTCCAACAGCATCTTAATGCCCATCGTGGCGATCATCACCTGTATTCTGGCGGGCTTTTTTGCCGATACGGAATCGCTGATGGACGAAATCGGAATGCGCAAAAAGGGATACAGAATGTATTACAAGATCATGGTGCGTTACATTGCGCCCGTGTGCATGGCCGCCATATTGATCAGCGGCATCTTCCTTTCTCTGTAAAACAAAATGTCTGCCGCCGCCCGGAACGGGCGGCGGTTTTTCGTTGGAGCGTTTTGATTTTCAGGGCGCAAAGTTTCGGTACTGTGTCTGTTTTTTGCCGCAAAATTTTTGCAGAGCATTGCGTTTCCGGCGTAAAATTTTGTTGCGGCGGTTGCTTTTTTCGGTATAAATTTCGGCTCAGCGTTTGCGTTTTTCGTCGCACCGTGCTATAATAAATTCAATGCAAGGAGGGGGAAAGCATGAAAGAAGAAGATAAAAACCTGTTGAAAACGGCGCATCGTTACGTCAATATCCTGTCGGTTTTGCTGGCGCTGGCGTGCGTCGCGTTCGGTGTGTATTTCTGGGCCGACGGCAACTGGTCGGGGCTTTTGCTGGCCTTCGGCGGCGCGTTGGTCAGTTGCGTGCTCTGGGCATTGGCGCGGCTGTTTATTTTGCACGTGAAAAACGTGCAGGACATCCGCGACCGCCTTTGCGCCGGCCAAAACAAAGAGGACGCCGCGGAAAACAGCGATAAAGAATAAACAGAACCGCTTTCTTTCGGCCGCCGCCCGTTCCGGGCGGCGGCTTTTGTATAAATGATCGTGCGGGCGGCGGTTTTCCGTTGTGCGCGGCAATTTCCTGTTGCGCGCGGCTTCGGGCAAAACCGAGAAGCGAATTTCGGCGAAAAGCGTATAAATTCCCTGCGGATGCGGAAAAATAATCGTATGAAAAAGAGAGTGATAGCCGCAGACGAAGTGAAATCGCGCGATGAGCGCGAAAGCTGTTTCGCCGCATTTACCAAAAGCGAGGAGAAAAACCGTGCACAGCGCTGAAACCAAGGGCGGCAAAAACGGCGCGCCCCAAAACCCGTACGTCAATGAAAATTATCTCGCCTATGTGCGCTCGTTCGCGCAGCCTACGAAACATTTTCACAACTGCTGGCGGGCGTTCATCGTGGGCGGCCTCATTTGCTGCGTGGGGCAGTTTTTGCGCGTGGTATTCGAAACGGCGGTCGGCCTCTCCGGCGATGAACTGGCGGGCGCCGTGTCCATGGCGCTCATCTTTCTCGGCTGCCTTTTAACGGGGCTGGGCGTGTACGACCGCATCGGCAAGGCGGCGGGCGCAGGTTCCATCGTGCCGATCACGGGTTTTGCCAACTCCGTCGCCTCGCCCGCGCTGGAATTCAAGTCGGAAGGCATGATCACGGGGCTCGCCGCCAAAATGTTCACCGTGGCGGGGCCGATCATCGTCTACGGCGTGGTATCGGGCGCCATCGTGGGGCTCATCTATTTTTTTATCGGGATGTGATGCCCAAAATCTGCCCGGCTCGCAAAGTTAAGCCGAAGGTACGGTTCTTAAAAATCCGGTATGCCGGTATGCGGCGCCCCCGTGTGGGGCGCCTTTTCGCATTCCTGCGCTCTGAACGCTTGCCTCGCCGCCGCACGCAAACGCTCGCTTTGCCGCACGCAAACGCTCGCTTTGCCGCCGCAAATTGCTTGCCTCGCCGCCGCGGCGGTGATATAATATAATAAAAAAGCGAAGGCTCGGCCAATCCGAAAAAGTCAGTTTGGCGGTTGCCGTATTTTTTGCGGGCCGGAGGAGGGACTATGCAGTACATAATTTCCGATTGTACGGTCATCGATGTGGAAAACGGCTGTGCCGCTCTGCCGCATACCGATGTGTACGTCCGCGGAAAGATCATCGAAAAAATCGTGCCGCACGGCGCGCCTGATCGCGGCTGCAAAGTAATCGACGCATCTGGCAAGTTCGCAGTGCCGGGACTCGTCAACCTGCACGCGCATCTGTTCGGAACGGGCAGGCCGAGCAAAGCGCTCAGCGGCGGCAAGGCGCAGCAGCGGCTTCTGCGCTTTATTCAGACGCCGCCCGGCAAAAGGATTCTCGGCAAAATGGTGGAGAACTCCGCCAAAAACGAGCTGTATTCGGGCGTAACCACATTGCGCGCCGTGGGCGACCTGTTCGGTTCGGATATCGCTCTCAAACGCAGGACGGAATCGGGAAAGGGCCGGGCGGCGGGCCTGCGTATGCTGGTTTCGGGCATGGCGCTCACGGCGCCGGGCGGACACGGCGCAGGCACGTTTGCACGCACGGCCGAAAAGCCGGAAGATTTTGAAAAACTCGTGGAAAAGTCTGTATCGGAGGGTGCGGATTTCATCAAGATCTGCATCACCGGCGGGGTGACGGACGCCAAAAAGCGGGGCGAACCGGGCGAAGTGAAGATGACGGAAGAGCAGGTGCGCGCCGTCTGCGCGCGTGCGCACGCGCTCGGCAAAAAGGTCGCCGCGCACGTGCAGAGCGAACGGGGCGCGGAGATCGCCGCGCGCTGCGGCGTAGATACCGTAGAGCACGGCGCGCCGCTCGGCGAAGAGAGCGTGCGCCTTCTGCGCGAAAGGGGAGGCGCGCAGGTCGTTACCTGTTCGCCCGCGCTGCCGTGCGCAAGGCTGCCGCACGATGTCACCAAACTGAACGAAACGGCGTCTTACAACTCCGAAGTGGTCATGCGCGGCATGATCGCCGGCGCAAAACAGGCGCGCGCGGCGGGCATCGCCGTGGGCATGGGCACCGATGCATCCTGCCCGTTCTGCACGCAGTACAATATGTGGAGAGAGGTGCTCTGGTTTCAAAAATTCATGGGCATCCCGGCGGCGGACGCACTGCGCACCGCCACGCTCGGCAATGCCGAAATTCTCGGCATCGGCGGCGAAACGGGTTCCCTGCGCGAGGGCAAGAGTGCGGATATCCTGCTGCTCAACGAAGATCCGCTTTCAGACCTTGCCGCCCTGCGCAATATAAGCTGTATGTTCGCACAGGGGCGCTTCATTCCGCACCCGCAGCCAAAGCGCAATGCCGCCGTCGACGCGGCGCTGGATAAACTTACGGAGGAACTGTAAAAATGCAAAGATACGCGATCGATACGAGCGAATTTGTTTCCGTGCGCGGCGACAGGCAGAATATCCGCATCCGCGCGGCGAAGGAGGGGCTGCCCGTCATCCTGTTCCTGCACGGCGGCCCCGGCGTATGCGACAGGCATTTCGTGCTCGGAAACCAGTCGCGCCTGGCGGAAAAATATACGCTCGTGTGCTGGGATCAGCGCGGTTCGGGCAAAAGCTACACGAAAGAAATCGAAAAGCAGCCGCTTTCCGTGCAGACGTATGTCGACGACGCCGAGGCGCTCATCGATCTTCTGCGCGAACGTTTTCATACGGAAAAGGTCGTCGTGGCGGCGCACAGCTGGGGTACGGTCATCGGCACCTTTCTCGCCGCGCGCTGCCCGGAAAAGATCGCCGCGTATATCGCGCAGGGAATGTTCATCGACGGCAGCGAAAACGAACTGGAATCCTACCTTTTCTGCGTGCGCGAGGCGGAGCGGCTGGGCAATAAAAAGGCGGTGAAAGAACTTTCCGGCATCTGTCCGGAAAACGGCAGATACCCTTCCGACAAGGCGATGATGACGCAGCGCAACTATCTTTCGAAGTTCGGCGGCGGCACCTACAAAAAGCGCGGGGGAATGTTCCGCTCGATGCTGCTGTCCCTTTTGAAAACGCGCGAATATTCGTTTTCGGATATTTTCAGATACGCAAAGGGCGGCCTTTATCTTTCCAAAACGCTGTGGAACGACGTCGTGGCCGTCAATTTCAAAAGCATAACGCAACTTTCCGTGCCCGTGATCGTAACGCAGGGCGCGCACGATTACAACACGCCCACGAAGATCGCCGAGGCGTGGTACGAAAGGTTGCAGGCGCCTTTCAAAAAATGGATAACGTTTGAAGAATCGGCGCATTCGCCCATTTTCGAAGAACCGCAAAAATGGGGCGAAGAAGTGCTCGCGGCGCTTGCCGAGGCACTGCCCGCACAAAAAAACTGAACGGCTCGCCAGGCGGAGGCAAAGACATGAAAAAACATCTCGAAGTGGTCGGCGCAGTCATCGTGCGGGAAGGCAGGGTGCTCGCCGCCAAGCGGGGCGAAAGCAAGTATGCGTACGTGGCGCACAAATACGAGTTTGCCGGCGGCAAGATCGAGCCGGGCGAAAGCCGGGAAAGCGCGCTCGTGCGCGAGATCAAAGAGGAACTCTGCGCCGATATCCGCATCCTGCGCCCCTTTCGCACGCTGGAACACGAATACCCCGATTTTACCATCACGTTATACACTTTTCTGTGCGAATTTATCTCAGAGTTTCGCAACACCGAGCACGAATCGCTCGAATGGCTGCCGCTCTGTTCGCTCGACGCCGCGCAGTGGGCGCCGGCCGATGCGCCGGCCGTGGAAGAGCTGAAAAAATTTGCCTGACCTGCGTATCTCCTTCCCGGCCACGTAAATTGCCGCCGCCGCAAAAAGATTTTGTGAATCTGTATAATCACCTGCGTTCCCGCATCCCGGCATTTTCTTCCGGCTGCTTAAAAAAAGCGAAAAGATATAGAAGAGCGGCACATCTTTCGACGTACCGCTCTCCTAAAACAAATGAGAAAAAATATGGGTAGTGAGTATGAGCAAATCCAAATGCAGGCCGCTGTCTGCCTGCGTTTTGTATGCTGTTATTATACTATATCATCGGATACAAGTCAAGTTTTTTTGGCGCGATTGTAAAATTTTTTCGCTGTTTGTTCAATAATCCCGCAAATGTATGCGCCGTATCGTGACCAAGGCGTTTTTGCGGTCTTTTCGCCGCCTGTGTGCGGAGAATGTTTCTATTACGGAAAAAGGAGACTTTTTATGTTCAACATCGTGCTCGTAGAGCCGGAGATCCCGCAGAATACCGGCAACATCGTGCGCACCTGCGCGGCCACGGGCTGCCGCCTGCACCTCGTGCGTCCGCTCGGGTTCGAGGTGTCGGATAAATATCTCAAACGCGCGGGGCTGGATTACTGGCATTTCGTAAACATCTCGTACTACGATTCCGTCGGCGAGGTGTTCGAAAAATTCCCCGCCTCGAATTTTTATTTCTTTTCCACCAAGGCGGCGAAGAACTACGCCGAGGTGCAGTACAAAGAGGGGGATTTCCTCGTGTTCGGCAAAGAAACGCGCGGCCTGCCCGAAGACCTGCTCGCCGCCAACTACGAGCGCTGCGTGCGCCTGCCCATGTGCGGCGACATCCGCTCCCTCAACCTCTCCAATTCGGTCGCGGTGGCAGTGTACGAGGCATGGCGGCAGAGCGGTTTTCCCGGCGGCGAAACGTGCGGCCGCCTGCGCGGCAAAAACCCCGTCTGAAAAAATATCGCTTTTCGCGTTTTTTTGCGGCAGCGGAACGTGCGCAAAGATTGACAAATCCGCAAAAAAAGTATATCATTATAAATAGAAAAACGAAAATTCAAAGGAGTTATTCGCTATGAACAAGAAGTCTGTTACGGATGTAGACGTCAAAGGCAAGCGCGTGCTCGTGCGCTGTGATTTCAACGTTCCGATGAAGGACGGCAAGATCACCGACGAAAACCGCATCCAAGGTGCACTCCCCACCATCAAATACCTGATGGACCAGGGCGCAAAGGTGATCCTTTGCTCGCACATGGGCAAACCGCACAACATTTTCGACGATAAGATCAAACTCAACAAAAAAGAGAAAAAGGCGGTCGAGGCTCTCCCCGCGGAAGAGCAGGCAAAGGCGACGGCCGAATACATCGAAAAGGCGAAGGGCGACGCGAAAAAGTTCACCCTCAAACCTGTGGCAGACAGGCTCAACGAACTGCTCGGCGGCAAAGTTGCCTTCGCGGCAGACGTGGTCGGCCCCGATGCCGAGGCGAAAGTGGCGGCCTGCAAACCGGGCGAATGCGTCCTGCTCGAAAACCTGCGTTTCTATGCGGGCGAAGAGGGGAAAGACCTCGAATTCTGCAAAAAACTGGCGTCCTACTGCGACGTGTACGTGAACGACGCGTTCGGCACGGCGCACCGTTCGCACGCTTCCACGGCGGCGATCGTCGAATACGGCCTGGTCAAAACGGCCGTCTGCGGTTTCCTCATTCAGAAGGAACTGGAAGTCATGGCAGACAGCCTCGAGCATCCCGTGCGCCCGTTCGTGGCAGTACTGGGCGGCGCCAAAGTGGCGGATAAACTCAACGTCATTTCCAACCTTTTGGGCAAATGCGACACGCTGATCATCGGCGGCGGCATGGCGTACACCTTCCTCAAAGCGAAGGGCTACGAAATCGGCAAATCGCTCGTCGACGACGAAAAGATCGGCTACTGCAAAGACATGATGCAGAAGGCCGCCGACCTCGGCAAAACGCTGCTCCTGCCCGTCGATACGGTCGTTGCCAAAGATTTCCCCAACCCCATCGACGCGAAGATCGACGTCAAAACGGTCAAAGTGAGCGAGATCCCCGCCGACATGGAAGGCCTCGATATCGGCGAAGAGACGCGCAAACTGTTTGCGGATGCCATTAAGGGCGCCAAAACGGTCGTATGGAACGGCCCCATGGGGGTTTTTGAAAACCCGATTCTCGCAGCCGGCACGGTCGCGATCGCGCAGGCGATGGCGGATGCGAAGGATGCCACCACGATTATCGGCGGCGGCGACAGCGCCGCGGCGGTACAGCAGCTCGGCTTTGCCGATAAAATGTCGCACATTTCCACGGGCGGCGGCGCATCGCTCGAACTGATGGAAGGCAAGGTGCTCCCGGGCATTGCGTGCTTGAACGACAAATGAGTTCACGAAAATTTGTGAAAAGAGTTCACAAATTTTCCGTGATTTTTAAGAAAAACCCAACGTTCGCCGCCCGTTAAAAATGGGCGGCTCTGCGTTTGGTTTTTCCTCTGCGCCGCTTTTTAGGTGCTCTCCTTTATAGAATGCGGCGCATTCACCTTTTCCGCCAAAGGTGCTGGGCGCGCAAATGGAGGGCGCTTTCCGCAAAGCGCGGTTTGCGGACGCGCAGTAAATTATTTGAGTTCTCGCGTTTCTCGCGCAAAGGCGCTGCGAAACGCCGAGATTTGAGGGCGGCACCGCCGCACGGTGCGTGGGCACCTAACGGCGGTTTCTCCCTCTTTGCGGCTTATTTTAAGGGCTTCACATAGATTGAAAAGCCGCAAATTCACCCTCTTCCCGTAAGCCGAAAGTTTTCGGCAAATTGTGGGCGCTCGCAAAAAGCGTGGTTTTTACTCGCGCAAGAAATTATTTCAGTAATTTTTATCGTGCGGAAAAATTTTGCGTCTTTCTGTCGTGGGGTATGGGGCAGACGCCCCATATTGGCTTTTAACTCTGCGCGCATCGGGCAGGGATAAACCCTCAAAGCACTTTCGCGCCCTTAATAGCCTAAAAACGCAAAATTACACGAACAGCAAAATTTGTCAATGGTAACTGCCAAAAAAGAATATGGCAGGAATTGATAAATTCCGCAAAAACGGGAGTTATAATAAATTTGACGGGAAACGGTCAGAACGCGGAGCGTTCGGAACGCTTCACGGAAAATTTATTATATTCCACAATAACTCCCTTCCCGAAAAATTTTTCGCAAATTTTCGCAAACTGAAAATAATCTCTCGTGCGCCCAAAAATCGCAAAAATTTTTTTCACCAAATTTCTCTCGAACTCTTTTCACAAAAATTCGTGAATAAACTAAATAAAAAGGATAAACTTTATGAGAAAACCCATTATTGCAGGCAACTGGAAAATGAACAACACGGCGGCGCAGGGCGTCGAACTGGTCAACGCCATCAAGCCGCTGGTCAAAGACGCGCAGTGCGACGTCGTCGTGTGCGTTCCCTTCACCGACATCCCCGCCGTGAGCGAGGCGGTCAAAGGCAGCAACGTGCATCTCGGTGCGCAGAACGTGCACTTTGCCGAAAAAGGCGCGTACACGGGCGAGATTTCCGCGGCGATGCTCAAAGAGTTCGGCGTGGAATACGTCATCATCGGCCACAGCGAACGCCGCCAGTATTTCGGCGAAACGGACGAAACGGTCAACAAGCGTATGCACGCCGCGCTCGCGGCGGGGCTCATCCCCATCGTGTGCGTGGGCGAAAGCCTAGAAGAGCGCGAATCGGGCAAAACCGAATCCGTGCTCGACGTGCAGATCCGCGAAGGCCTCAAAGGGCTTGACGACGTTTCCAAAATCGTCATCGCCTACGAACCCGTATGGGCGATCGGCACGGGCAAAACGGCTACGGCCGAGCAGGCGAACGAAACCATCGCCTTCATCCGCAAAACGTGTGCGGAAGTGTTCTGCCCCAAATGCGCGGGAAAAGTGCGCATCCAGTACGGCGGCAGCATGAACGCCAAAAACTGCAAAGAACTCATGGCCATGCCCGAAATCGACGGCGGCCTGATCGGCGGCGCGTCGCTCAAAGCGGAAGATTTCTCCGCGATCGTGCATTACGACCGTTAAAGCAGCAAAACAAACCGGCAAACGCGCCGCGCCCGCAACGCGGGCGCGGCGCACTGTATTTTTTCGGCCGTCGGCGGCAAAATCCCGCGCAGAAAGCGGCTGCAAATCATGGAGATGAAAAACATGGACGTCATCATTTTCAGCGGGCAGAGCAATATGCAGGGGCAAACGGAAAGCCTGCCGTACACTTCCTGCGTCCGCGGCTCATACGAATACAAATTTTTACAAAATGCCGTAGTACCGCTGCGGCATCCCGTCGGCGAAGATATCGGCGACGGCCTCCTGCTCGCCGCGCACGAGGGGCACGGCTCGCTCGTACCGGCTTTTTGCCGCGCGTATGTGCGCGAAACGGGCAGAAAAGTTCTCGCCGTGCACGCCGCCAAGGGCGCTACCACGGTGGCGGAATGGCTGCCCGAGCACCCTTCCGGCCGTTACAATGCCTTTCTGCGCAAAGTGCAGGGCGCTTTCCGCGCGGCGGGAAAGAAAGACCGCGTCGCCGTCGTGTGGCTGCAGGGCGAGAGTGACGCGCTCGAAAGCGTTTCGCAGCAGGTCTACGAAGAGCGCTTGCAGGCATTGCGCGCCCGCCTCGCGCAGGATGTGGGGCAGGACGTGTTCGCCATTATCCGTGTGGGGAAGTTCGCGCGCGACGAGCGCGATATCCCCGTCATCAAGGCGCAGGAACATCTGTGCGCGGCGGGCGATTTCGTCATGCTCACCCGCGTTACGGGGCAGTGCACGGAGCAGCCGGAAAAATACATCAACCCGTTTGCCGCAGGGCATTACAACAACCGCGCCATGGAAAAGATCGGCTCGGCCGCCGGCGCCAACCTCGCGCGCTTTTACGCGGGGCAGACGCCGGTTCTGGAAAAGGAGCCGTACCCCGAACTACGGTAAAACTCCGGCGCACAATCTTTCGAATCTTTTGCCGCGCTTTCGCTCCGGCACAACGCCGCGCTTACGCCGGCAGCCGGGTTCGGCGGACATATGCCGCCCCTTTCCGCTTGTTTGCGGAAAGGGGCGCTTTTCTTTTGCGGTGCTGATAGCGGGTATAAAAATTGCTGATAATTTAAATTTTGCGCATTCGATTGACAAACCCCGCCCCGGAGTTTTATAATCGGAGCATAAAAATTGAAGGCAACAAAGGCGTTGCGGAAACTTATCCCGGGAAAGGGAAAGGTTCTGCGGCGCCTTTTGCTTTTGTTACGGAGGTTTTGTTATGAGTGTACCCGAAATGTTCGCATCGAACGTATTCAGCAGCCAGGTCATGCAGGAGCGCCTGCCCAAAGAAATTTACAAATCTTTGAAAAAGACCATCGACGAGGGGCAGCCCCTCGATATGAGCGTGGCAAACGTGGTCGCCAACGCCATGAAGGATTGGGCGGTGGAAAAGGGCGCCACGCACTTCACGCACTGGTTTCAGCCAATGACGGGCATCACCGCCGAAAAGC
>CALVHW010000028.1 GCA_944328905.1 uncultured Clostridia bacterium
GGGCGGATGTACTTTTTGGCGATCAGGTCTGCCTGCGTTTTCAGCGCGCGCTCCAAATTTTTCGCCGCGCGGTCGGCGGCGTCTTTGTCCAAAGCGTCGCCCGCCTCCACCAGCCGCACGTATTCGTCGGTGGGGCACTTGCTGTCGATGGGCAGCCACACCGTTTCTCCCTCTTTCGAGGGCAGCAGCACGGCGAACTCCACCACGGAATTTTCCGCGGGGTCGAGGTGCACGTTGGCGCGGTACTGCGCGGGGGAGAGCATCTGTTCGAGCAGTGCCGAAAGCTGCACTTCGCCCCACATGCCGCGCGTTTTCACGTTGGAAAACACCTTTTTGATGTCCGCCACGCTGCCCGCCAGCCGCTGCATCTCGCCGATTCCCTTGTACACCGCTTCCAGCCGCTCGTTGATGATGGAATAACTGCGGCTCAGCCGCGTTTCCAGGGTGTTGGAAAGTTTTTCGTCCACCGTGGTGCGGATGTCGGCGAGGTTTTTCGCGTTCTGCTCGGTCATGTAGCGGATCTCGCCCGCCACCGTGCGCTGTATTTCCGAAAGCCTCCGCTCGGTGGCGGCGTTCAGTTCTTCCAGTTTTTCCTGTATGCCGCGCAGGTTGCCGCCCTGCTGTTTGGCCATAAAGTCGAGGAAATCGCGCGTCGCCCGGGCGTTTTCCTGCACGATGTATTCCTGCCTCGCCAGCATCTGTTCCAGCCGCGCCGTGTCGGGCGCGGGGGCGCTGCCGCCGAATTTCTGCCGTTTGAGCACGAACAGCGAAACGACGAGCGCCGCCAATGCGCACACCGCCGCGATCGCGGAAAATATTTCAGCCATTGTGTTCTTCCTCCGCCAGCCGCGCCGCCTCTTGCAGCAGCGCATCTCTTTGGTTTCGCCGCCCGTCCTGCGCGCAGAAAAGCAGCAGTTTCTGCAATACGTCCCCGATTTTTTGCGCCGCAACGATGCCGCGCAGGTCGCCGCCGCGCACCGCCAGTTCTTTCAGCGTAAAGGGCGCGCCCTCGGCTTGCATCCGCTTGCGGATGCCCTCCCATTTTATGACGGTGGGGCACACCGAAAGGTCGTCTTTGCAGCCGGAAAAATCCGCCTGCTTCAATAAGAGCAGGGGTTCGTATACGTCGTAATTGTTCACGATGAACGCGCGTATCTTGCTCTCGCGCGTTTTGCCGTCGAGGTCGTACATATGCAGGCGGGTGAGCCGGCATACCAGTTCCGTCGTCTTTTTGGGCGCTTTCAGCCGCTCGAGGATGGCGCGGGCGATTTCTTCGCCCAGCACGTCGTGCCCGTAAAATTTTCCCGTCTGCGCAAAGGCGGCGGGTTTGCCCGCGTCGTGCAGCAGCGCCGCCAGGCGGATGCTGTGATCTGCGTAGCGGCAGGTGCGCAAACTGTGTTCGAGCACGTCGTGGTCGTGGAAATCGCTGCGCTGCGCCATGCCTTTGCCGGCGGCCAGTTCGGGCAGGATGTACCGCAGAACGTCCGTCTCGTCCAGCATCTTCAATCCGTCGTAGTGCGCGTATCTGCGCCCGTATTTTTCGTCTGCGTGCAGAATTTGCAGCAGTTCGGCAAAAATGCGTTCGGCGGAAATTTTGCCGATCAGTTCGGCGTTCGCCCTTGCGCCCGCCCTGCACGCGGCGGTGGGGGAAAAGCCGAGCTGCGCCGCAAACCGCGCCAGCCGCATCAGCCGCAGCCCGTCTTCCGAAAAAACTTCCTCGGCGGGGCGCGTCGTTTCCAGTATGCGCGCGCGGATGTCCGCCTCGCCGCCCAGCGGATCGCACAGCGTGCCTTCCTTTATGTCGTAATATACGGCGTTGCACTTAAAGTCCCGCCTCCGCGCGTCCGCAGTTATGTCGCCGGTGAACTCCACGGCGCACGGCGCGTGCTCGCCGCGGCGGTAGGTATCCGTGCGGAAAGAGGTGAATTCGATCTTTTTATCGTCCGCCGTCAGGTTCACCGTGCCGGTGTTCTTATATACGCCGTTCACTTCCAGCCCGCACTGCGCGGCGAGGGAAGAAAATTTTTCGGCGGAGGCGGGCGCGCAGAGGTCGAGGTCGGGCGAGGCGGGAAGATTTGCCAGCGCGTCGCGCACGGCGCCGCCCACAACGTACAGCGGAAAGTCGGCTTTTTGCGCCAACGTATGCAGTTTTTCGGGTAAATTCAGTTGCATTTATTCCTTTTTGCGGCGGGAAGGCATTCCGCCGCGCGTGAAATTTCACCCCACCATTATAACAGGTTTCAAAATAAATTGCAAATCGGGCGCATTTATTGTATAATAGAAAAGAGAAATTGTCGCGGGAGAACGAATATGTATAATATTATTTACAATCCGCTTTCCGGCGGAGGCAAAAAGAAAAAGATCCACCGCCGCGCGTTCGCGCGGCTGGAGGAGCGCGGCGCCGCGTACTGCGTGCACGAAACGGAGAAACCCGGCCAGGCCGTGTATCTCGCCCGCTCGCTCACCGAAGAGGGGGAGGGCGATATCGTCGTTCTCGGCGGCGACGGCACCCTGCACGAGGTTCTCTGCGGTTTTACCAATTTCGATAAGTGCGCGCTCGGGCTCATTCCCGCGGGCACGGGCAACGACTTCGCCTCGTTTGCGGGTATCCCGCTCGAACCGGAAAAGGCGGTAGACCTCATTTTAGACGGAACGCCGCAGTACACCGAGTTCATGCAGCTGCCCAAGGGCGTGCGCGGCATCAACGTGGCGGGCACGGGCATCGACGTGGAAATTTTGCAGCGCTGCCGCCGCTCGAAGGTGCTGCGCGGAAAGTTCCAGTACATCATCAGCCTGATCATCTCGCTGTGCAAGTTCAAAAACTACAAACTGCACGCGAGCACGGCCGCGGGCGGGCGCGATTTCAACGCGCTCATCGCCTGCGTGGGCAACGGCAGCCGCATCGGCGGCGGCATACCCATATGCCCCGAAGCGAAACTGGGCGACGGGCTTTTGGATCTGGTCGTGGTGGACGACGTAAAAAAACTGAAAGTGCCTGCCGCTTTCATCAAACTGATGAAGGGCGGCATCCTGCGCGAAAAATTCACCTATTTCGAGCGCTGCGAGCGCGCGGAGATCGTGCCTGAAAAGCCGCTCACCGTGCAGGTAGACGGCGAACTGTACGACGATCTGCCCTTTACCGTGGAGGTCGTCAAAGATACCCTTCGTATGTACCGCGGATAGCGGTTTATACAACGAAAAAACGCATCCGGCGCGCGTATGCGCCGCGGCGGAAAAAAGGAGGTGGCGGATGGAATACGTTTACCTGTTGCTTTTGCTCGGCGTAGTCGTCGCGCTCTGTATTTTTATCAACCGTATCACAGACAAACTGAAAATCCCGTCGCTCCTGCTGTTCATCGCCCTCGGCATGGTGTTCGGCGTCCTGCTCCGCCCGCAGATAGGCAACTTTACCGATTACGATTTCGGCAACGTTGTCTGTTCGGTATGCCTCGTGTTCGTCATTTTTTACGGCGGATTCGGCACCAACTTCAAAGAAGCGCGTCCCGTTGCGCCGCAGGCGCTGCTGCTCTCGTTTGCCGGCACCGCACTTACGGCGGGGTTCGTCGGCGTGTTCGTCTATTATGTGTTCCGCCTGCTGCCCCTTTTCGGCGGCGGAATCGGCTGGGCGGAGAGTATGCTCATCGGCTCGGTCATCTGCTCTACGGATGCGGCGTCGGTGTTCAATATCCTGCGTTCGCGCAGGCTGAACTTAAAATACGGCACCTCGTCGATGCTCGAAATGGAATCCGGTTCCAACGATCCGATGTCGTATATGCTCACGGTGGTGTTTACTGCCGTCATAGCGGCAAAGTACGGGGTTGCGGGGGCTGCCTCCATGTCTGCGGGGGAAATCGTCGGTATGCTTTTTTCGCAGGTCGGATTCGGCGTGCTGGCCGGCGTCGGCTTCGGATTTGCCGGGGTGTTTCTGGTGCGCAAATTTTCCGGCGACGGCGGCCAGCGCGGCGCGATCTTTATTTTCGCGCTCGGCCTCATCACTTACGCGCTGCCCACGCTCCTGGGGGAGATCACGGGCATCCCGTGGCTTGCGGGCAACGGTTATCTCGGCGTGTATATCTGCGGGATCATGCTCGGCAACGCGCGTATCCCGCAAAAGCGAGACTGCGTCCGTTTCTTCGACGTGCTCACGGGCGTTGCGCAGATGATCATATTCTTTTTGCTCGGCTTTCTCGCCACGCCCGAATGGCTTATCCGGCCGCAGGTGCTCGTGCCGGCAGTGCTGATTTTCCTGTTTATGACGGTCATCGCCCGCCCTGTCGCTGTCGCGGGGTTGCTCACCCCTTTCCGCGCCAAGTGGAATCAGATCGGAATCGTTTCCTGGGCGGGGCTTCGCGGCGTGGCGTCCGTCGTGTTTGCCATCTATGCGGTCAGCGCGCTGCCGGCGGCAGAAGGCGCGGTTTCGGGCGGGATCGCCGCGGAATCGCTTCTGCCGTATGAGTTGTTCAGTATCGTCTTCGTCATCGTCATCATTTCCATTTTGGTGCAGGGCACGCTTCTTCCTCTCATGTCTGAAAAAATGAAAATGCTCGGCGCTTCGGGCGACGTATTGCGCACGTTCAACGACTACCAGGAAGAAACAGACGTCAGTTTCGTAAAGGTCGTGGTCGGCAAAAACCATCCTTGGGCGGGGCGTCCGCTCAGAGAGTGCGTCATGCCGCACGGATTTCTGATCATCCTCATCATCCGCGGCGAAGAGACGCTCGTGCCGGGCGGCGATACCGTCGTCAACGCGGGCGACGTGCTCGTAACGGCGGCGCCGGAGTTCGAAAACCGCGAAGATTTCGGCATGTTCGAAGAATACCTCGGCAAAAACCACGCCTGGATCGGCAAGTGCGTGCGCGATCTGGAACTCCCCAAAGGCACGCTCATCGCCATGATCAAGCGCAAGGGCGGCACGGTCATCCCGTACGGCGGCACCTGCCTGCAAGAGGAGGATATGCTCGTGTGTATCAAGATCCCGCCGAAAGAGGAACCCAAAGAAGAACCCTCCGCCACGCAGGCGTGATTTTGCGGTTGGCGAGAGGGGAGCAGGCAACGCGGCTTTTTGGGTGCGGGCGCAAACGCGGCGGCCCGCGGCGTTTAAAAAGCAAAAAATCAGAGGCGCGGCAGTCTGCCGCGCCTCTTTGTAGTGTGGTTCAAACTCAAAAATCCGTGCGGCCTAACAAATAATCGGCGCTCACGTCAAAAATTTCGCACAATTTCAGTATCGCGGCGATGCTCGGCTCGTGCTGTTCCAGTTCGTAGCGGCTCACGTCTTTTTGCCCTACGCCCAGCCTGGCGGCGAGCTGTGCTTGAGTCATATTCACCGATTTTCGCAATTCGCGTATGCGTTCTCCGTACATGGCACCCTCTCTTTTCGACAAGAATACCCTAAAAAAGACTAAAAATGTTGACGTAGTCTTTAAAAGCCTATATAATGGTATTGCCGGAAAGGAGAGTTTGTATAACAATGAACGAAGAGATTCGCAAAATGATGCTGCAGGAAGAGCCGGGCGGCGTATTCACGGCACGCCTTGCCGCGGCGGAAGAAAAGGTGCGCGCGGCACTGATTCAGGTAGGGGCAAAGGGGTATTATCCGCCGGCCGGGCAGTACGGAGAAAGCCTGTTTGCGGCGGCAAAAGAGTGCGGAGAAACGGTTTTATACGAAAGCTATGCGGCGGGGCGTTCCGGGCGGGCAGCGCGCGGCCGTGCTTTTGTAAAATAGGGCCTGCTGTATCGGGCGGCAAAAACAGAGCCGGCGGAGCGGTGCGTTCAGGCGGCTTATAATAGGGAAAGAAGGCAGGCGCAATGCGTCTGCCTTCCTCCTTTGAGGTATCTTGACATCCGTTCCCATAGGAACGCTGTAAAATAATACAAAGTTATTTTTCGTCTACGCCGTCGGGCGTAAAAATGAACATATCCTTTTCCAACTTCGCCATGCCGCCGCCGAGGGCGTAAATGGCGCCGCTCAAAATATCCGTCACGCGGGCGGCGGTCGCGGCGTTGAGTTCGCTCAAATACACGATCACCGTCAGTTTGTCTTTGAGGCGGTCGATGATCTCCTCCACGTCTGCATACGAGCGCGGGCGGCGGATCTGCATGGGCTGGCTGCCCTCCGGCTTTTCGTATTTGCGGCGCGCGGGCAGTTCTTCTTCGCCCGGGATATGCCGTTTTTTGGCGGCGCTCTTTTCGCGCGCGTTGTCAAAAAGCCCCATGTTGCACCCTCATTGCGTGGCGGCGGAGTAGTTTCGCGGCCCGAACAGCGAGGTTCCCAGCCGAATCATGTTGCTGCCGCACTCTGCGCACAGCCGCCAGTCGCCGCTCATGCCCATCGAAAGATGCGCAAAGTTTTTATCCGTCCTCTTTATTGTATCATAAATTTCGCGCATACACAAGCATAATGAACGCAAAAATGCAGAATCGTCGGAAACAGGCAGCATCGCCATCAGTCCGCGCAGGCGGATGTTGGGGTAGGCCTTCAACTGTTCGTACGCTTTTAAGGCGTTTTCTGCCGAAAAACCGCTTTTGGAAAGTTCGCTGCCGATGTTTATTTCGATCAAACAGTCGGCCGTCCAGTTTGCCTTTTCGGCGCGCTTTTGCAACTCGTCGGCAAGTTCCAAGCGGTCGAGCGAGTGGATGAGGTACGTTTTGCCGATAAGGTACTTCACCTTGTTCGTCTGCAAATGCCCTATAAAATGGCGGTTTGCGCCGTGCACGGCGTCGAATTTGGCGGTAAATTCCTGCACTTTGTTTTCGCCGATGTCACAAACGCCCGCGGCGATGGCCTCGTTGATCTCTTCGGGCGTGCGCGTTTTGGTGGCGGCCACCAGCGTTATTTTTTCGCCCAAATTGTTCCCGCCCGCGATCTCCGCGAGCGTCTTTTTAACATTTTCCGCGATCAATGCCGTTCACCTCCCGTGTCCGCTTTCATGCAATCTCTATTATAATACCTTTGTGGCGTTTTGTCAATGCCTGCGTTTTTTCGGCTGAATATTTTTCAAAATTGCTTTACAGCGGGCGGTCCATATGGTATACTGTCGCTGTAAATTCCATGTTAGGGGGATAGATATGGAAAAGAAAGAAAAAAGTAAACGGCTGGACAGGCTGTATCGGATATTTTTTCTGTGCTTTGCCCTCTGCAACTTGGTTGCTGTAGGGATAAACTTAGCTTGTTCCATATTTTCAGAAAATTTGGAGCCGATGCGGCTCACTTTAGCGTGTATAGCGGCTGTTTTTTTGGTGGTGGAAATTATATTGTTTGTATTTTCTATGGTTTTTCTCGCCCGGAGCAGACGTTTAAAAAAGGCGGAGGAAAGGGCAAAGGAGGAATCGGAGAAGGATGACTCCGATGAAAAATTTGAATCAAAATAATATGAAAAAGGGCACTGCGGTGCCCTTTTTATTATAAAAATTGCGGCGGAGTAAAAGCTCCGCCGCCGCAATATGGATGCAATTAAATCCTTTCCACAATGAGTTTGGTCATCTCGCTGCCCTTGACCTGCTTCATGCCTTCGCTCATGATGTCGGCAGTGCGGTAGCCCTCGTCGAGCACCTTGTTCACCGCCTCTTCCACCGCTTTCGCTTCTTCGGTCAGGTCGAAAGAGTCGCGCAGCATCATCGCCGCGGAGAGGATGGTCGCAATGGGGTTGGCGAGGTCTTTGCCCGCAATGTCGGGCGCGCTGCCGTGAATGGGTTCGTACAGGCCGCGCTTGGTTGCGCCGAGCGACGAGGATGCGAGCATACCGATGCTGCCCGTGATCTGCGCCGCCTCGTCGGAGAGGATGTCGCCGAAGATGTTCGAGGTGAGCACCACGTCGAACTGCGCGGGGTTTTTCACCAGCTGCATGGCCGTGTTGTCCACGAGCATATCGGTCAGTTCCACGTCGGGGTAGTCTTTGGCGACCTCGTGCACGACCTCTCTCCACAGGCGGGAAGATTCCAAAACGTTCGCTTTATCGATAGACGTAACGTGTTTTCTGCGCTTTCTCGCCAGTTCGAAGGCGATCTTCGCGATGCGCGTCACTTCCGAAACGTTGTACTTTTCGGTGTCGTAGGCGTACTCGCCGCCCTCTTCTTTGCCTCTGCCGCGCTCGCCGAAGTAGATGCCGCCGATCAGTTCGCGCACGACCACGAGGTCGATGCCCTTTTCGGCGATGTCCTTGCGCAGAGGGCAGGCGCCCGCGAGCGCGGGGAACAGTTTTGCCGGGCGCAGGTTGGAATACAGCCCCAGCGCCGCGCGGATCTTCAAAAGTCCCGCCTCGGGGCGCAGGTGCCCGGGCAGTTTTTCGATGCGCTTATCGCCCACGGCGCCGCCCACCGCACCCAAAAGCACGCTGTCGGAAGCCAGGCAGCGGTCGATGGTGTACTGGGGCAGGGGTTCGCCCGTCTCTTCGATGGCGCAAACGCCCATCAAAAGGTGTTCGAATTCAAATTCGTGGCCGAACTTTTCGCCGACCTTGTTGAGAACGGCGATCGCGCCGTCCGTGATCTCGGGGCCGATGCCGTCGCCCGCGAGTACTGCAATGTGTTTTTTCATGTCTTTTACCTCTTTATTGCTTTATGAATACAGCGTATCGCCGTCCAAAATTGCCAGTTTGTTCGCCGCGCCGATGGCGGAATTGTCCAAAAAAGCGCGGTACGTGGCGCGCGTTTCGGCGCGCAAAAACATTGTTTTGCCGGAAATCGCCGCAAGGTCGGCGGGAGCGAGTGCGGCAAAGCAGGCGCTCGCGCAGCCGCCCAACGTCTTTTCTTTGATCTCTTTCAGCCGCTGCGAGCGTTCCTGCCACTCTTCGCGCGTGTAGCGCGCGGGCAGGGGCGGCACGGCCGCGCGCTCGCGCAGGTACGCCGCCGCCTTTTCCGCGTCGGCGGCGTAAAAGGTCACCGAAAGATTATCGTCCAGCAGCGCGGCGGGGAATTCGGGGCTTTTGGCCGCCAGATAGTAGCGGCGTGCGTATCTTGCCCAACTCACCGACAAAATGCCGGTAAACACGAGCACGAACGCCGCCACGCCCGTGAGCACCGCGCCGATGGGGAAGGGCGCCGCCAGCCAGCCGGCGACGGCCGCGCCCGCAAACGCCAAAAAGATGACCGCGCACAGCGCGCAAACCATGTTCCGCTCCGCTTTGAGAGTGTGTTTTTTGATTTTTTTCAAATTACAGCACCTTTCCCGTATCTTTGTTCAGCCATTTTTGTTTGAGCGCCGGCCACTCGGTTTCCAAATCGTACAGGCAAAACTCGTTGCCGTTCATGGCTTGGGTGCCGTTTGCCGTGGCGCCGAAGATGTGCGCAAACAACTTCTTTTCGCACAATATCTTTTTGTTTTGCAGAAAATTCAGATCGAAGGGGATAAATTCTTGGTAGGAATACGTTTTGCCTAAGTTTTCCAGTAAACTGAAATAAGTATCGACAATCGTCTCCTTCTGTTCTTCTGTCCGCGGAAGTTCGTCTGAAAACACTTCCTCCGAATCGTCGGCAATCACAAAGGGGCGCACGGCGTCCGCATCGTCGGCAAAAAATTCGATCTCGATGCTCCGCCCGTCGCGCGAAAACTTTGCCCGAATGGCGGCGCAGGGATAATTTTCCGCTTTTCCCAACGCGTAAAAACGGCGGGTGCGCCGGTACAGCCACATGGCGGCAAGTATGTAAACGAGCCCGAAAAAGCCGGTGAGGCAGAGGTCTGTAATTTTGCCCTTTGTATCCAATCCGGGGAATTGTACGATCGTCAGTATGAGAAAAACGGCAAAAATGAGCAGCAATGGGAGAAGCAGAACAAAGCAGCGACTCCCCCTCTTTTGCCGCGGTCTGCGTCCGAAAATCTGCATGATTTATTTCTTCCCCGCCTTGATGGAGGCGATCAGGCCGCCGTTGTCGATGATGTTCTGAATAAACGGGGGGAAGGGTTCTGCCTGAAATTTCTGGCCCGTCGTTTCGTTCACGATCTCGCCTTTGGCAAGGTCGCAGGATACAACGTCGCCCGCCTTGATGTTCTTCACCGCCTCGGGGCATTCGAGAATGGGCAGCCCGATGTTGATGGAGTTGCGGTAGAAGATGCGCGCGAACGAATTGGCGATGACCAGCGAAATGCCGCTCGCCTTGATGGCGATGGGCGCGTGCTCGCGCGACGAGCCGCAGCCGAAGTTGTCTTCCGCCACGATGATGTCGCCCTTTTTCACCTTTTTCACGAAATCTTTGTCGATGTCCTCCATGCAGTGGGATGCGAGCTCCGCCTCGGAGGTGGTATTGAGGTAGCGAGCGGGGATGATCACGTCTGTATCCACGTCGCTCTTGTATCTGAAAACAGTTCCTTTCACAGTCATGGTTTTCTCCTTTGCGTTTTCTTTCAAGAGATAGAGAAAACGCTCTCATTCTTTCTGTTTAGCCCCGGCAAACCGCAGGCGGCCCGCCGTATATTGCGTGGATTAAATTTCGTCCGGCGTGGCAATTTTGCCCGCCACCGCGCTCGCCGCCGCAACGTAGGGGGAAGCGAGGTACACTTCGCTGTCTACGTGTCCCATGCGCCCCACAAAGTTGCGGTTGGTGGTGGCCACGGCGCGCTCGCCCGCGGCGAGGATGCCCATGTGCCCGCCTAAGCACGGCCCGCAGGTGGGGGTGGAAACCACGGCGCCCGCGTCGATAAAGATGTCGAACAGTCCCTCGTGCATCGCCTGTTTCCAGATGGTGTTGGTCGCGGGGATCACGATGCAGCGCACGCCCTTGGCAACTTTTTTGCCTTTGAGGATGTCCGCCGCGATGCGCAGATCGGAAATGTGCCCGTTGGTGCAGGAACCGATGACGACCTGGTCGATTTTCACGTCGCCCCACTGTTCGGGCGTTCTCGTGTTTTCGGGCAGGTGGGGGAAGGAAACGGTCGGCTGCAATTTGCTCATGTCCACTTCGATCACGCGCTCGTACTCGGCGTCTTCGTCTGCCTCGAACACGCGTATCTCGCGCTTGAAGCGGCCGCTCAGGTATTCGCGCGTCACGTCGTCCACGGGGAAGATGCCGTTCTTCGCGCCCGCCTCGATCGCCATGTTGCAGATGGTGAAGCGGTCGTCGATGGAAAGGTACTGTATGCCGTCGCCCGTGAACTCCATCGATTTATACAGCGCGCCGTCCACGCCGATCAGCCCGATGATGTGCAGAATCACGTCTTTTCCGCAGATGTATTTGGCGGGTTTGTTTTTCAGCACGAATTTGATGGCGGAAGGCACTTTGAACCAGCACTTGCCGCTCATCATGCCCGCGGCCATGTCGGTGCTGCCCACGCCCGTCGAAAAGGCGCCGAGCGCCCCGTAAGTGCAGGTGTGGCTGTCCGCGCCGATCACCAGATCGCCCGCGCCGACCAAACCCTGTTCGGGCAGCAGCGCGTGCTCGATGCCCATGCGCCCCACGTCAAAAAAGTTTTCCACGCCGTACTTGTTTGCGAAAGTGCGCACGGTTTTTACCTGTTCCGCCGCTTTGATGTCCTTGTTCGGGGTGAAGTGGTCCATCACCAGGCTCACCTTTGCGGGGCAGTGCAGGCAGGAAAATCCCGCCTTTTCAAATTCCTTTACGGCGACGGGCGAAGTGATGTCGTTGCCGAGCACCATATCGAGTTCGGCGTCGATCAGCTGCCCCGCCTTCACCGCGGGCAGTCCCGCATGGTAGGCGAGGATCTTCTGCGACATTGTCATTCCCATAAAGTTATGTATCTCCTTTAGCGAATTTTTTATTTGACATCATTATACCATATGTGCTATAATTTGTAAACGATTTATAAAATAGATAATTTTAATTGTTTCTATCGGTAAAACGAATTGCCTTGCGTGCGGCGCAAAATTCGTTTTGCCGCTCACAGGCGCGGACGGTATCAAAAGAACCCGCTTGCGGGTAGGGCGGCGTCAAGAGGGTTCTTTGCCGCCCGCGGGTGCGTTCGGCAAAGTGCGGCAATTTTTCATGCCTTTAATGCGCCTGTCACACATTTTTGTTGTATTAGAGAGGAAAACGGATGAACAGCGACGGAATCAGAACTTTTATCATGCTCTCCAAACTCAAAAACTTCACGCGTACGGCCGAACGGATGTACGTGGCGCAGTCTACCGTCACCAACCGCATCGCCGAATTGGAGAGCGAAACGGGCAAAAAACTCTTCGTGCGGCGGCAGGGCGGGGTAGACCTCACCGAAGAGGGCAAACTCTTTCTTTCGTATGCACAGCGCATCATCGAGTTGGAAGAGAGTTTCGTGCGCGAGGTGAACGCCTCTTCCCGCTACGAAAAGCAGCTGCGCGTCGGCGTCATCAACGCCGCGTACGAGAGCGGGCTGTATCCCTATTTCCGCGATTTTTTCGTGCGGCGCAAAGACGTGTCGCTTAAAATCGTGCTCGGGCACTCGGTCGATCTCCTGCAAATGCTGCAAGACCACATCATCGACGTGGCGTTCTGCTACCTGCCGCTCAAAAAAGCGGGGTTCGTCAGCAAAAAATTCGCCACCGACAGGCTGGTTCTGCTCGCCTCGCCCGCCCGCAACGAGTTCAAAAACGGCATCCGCAAGGCGGAACTGGAACAGTGCGAATACCTGATGTGCAACTTCGCTTTCGGCGACGCGGGCGAGTTCGTGCGCTCGCTGTTCCCGCCGCGGCACGCCTTCCGCTTTGAAATCGACAACAGCGGCAAGGTCATCGAATACCTCACGGGCGGCGTGGGGTACAGTTTTCTGCCCTATAAAATGGCGGAAAAAGAGATCGCCGCGGGCAATCTCGAAGTGATCCGCCCGCTGGATTTTTCCGTGCCGGAAATCGTCAGTTACTGCACGCACCGCAGCGGCGACGCGCTCGCGGAGAGCCTTCTGCGCGGCGGCGATAAATAAACGGTCTGCCGCGCGCCGCCCGGAACGCGCGCAAGAGCGGCCTTCCCGGCCGGGCGGGCGGCTTCGCCCCGCTGATTCGCTTGCTATTATCGCGGGATTATGGTATTATATCGTAAAGAAAACAATATGAGGAGCCGCTATGCCGATTATTTCAGTTATCGTACCCGTTTATAATACAGAAAAATACCTGCGCCAGTGCCTGAACAGCATTTTAACGCAGCAGGGGGCGGATTTCGAAGTGATCTGCGTCAACGACGGCTCCACCGACGGCAGCGAGGCGATTTTGCAGGAATACGCGCAAAAGTATCCGTGCCTGCGCTATTATAACCGGCCGAACGGCGGGCCGGGCGCGGCGCGCAATTATGCGCTGGATCGGGCGGCGGGCGATTATATAGCTTTTGTAGACGGCGATGATTTTTTAGAGCCCGGCTATTTTGCGGAAGCGGTCGGGCTGCTGGAAAGCACCGGGGCGGAAGTGGCCATGTTCAATCCGATCATATACGATGTTTTCAGGGGAACGTCGTATCCTTACCGCCGTATGCTGGAGTTCTTTCGTTACAGCCGTTTGGGCGGATTTTTGATATCGGAATGTCCGTTGCTGCTTTCTTATATCGGCTGCTGGGATAAATTTTATCGCCGGGATTTGTTGGAAAAAAACAAGATTCGTTTTCCGGAGAAAAGAATTTTTGAAGACGCTCCGTTCGGTATCTATGCACAGGTCTGCGCAAAGAGCGTATGCGTCGCCAAAGAGGGGTATTATTATTACCGCAAAAACACGGGCGCGTCGATCACCGACCGCGAACTCAACAACAAAAAGTACCGCGCCGATTTTTTGCAGAACCTGCGCGAGGTCTGCGATTTTCTGCGCGCCCGCCGCTGCGGCGAAAGCATTTGGTCGGGCGTGATGCTGTATGTTCTGCGAGACGGTATGTTCCATCTCTGTTATGCCCGTCCGCACCGCGATTTCGTCGCGTTTTTCCGCGCATTGCGCGAAATTTTTACCGAGGAAGAATTCCGCACCGCCCTCGCATGGAAATCGGAAAAGATCGATTGGTTTGCGGATGCACTCATCAAAAACGACGTGCGCGGCTGTAAAAAGCGCATCGTATATTATCTGAATCAGCCGCTCGTGCTGTAAAGCGTAGAAAAAACAGGCGGCGCATCCCGGTATCCCGGGATGCGCCGCCTGCTTTTTTATTTTCCGTCGTGCTTTAAAAAGTGATATAATTTTTTAGCCCAAACGCGGCGGCGCGTGCCGGCGGGGCAGAGGCGGAATGCGATGCGGCGCAGCAGTTTTTCTTTGCGGGGCGGCTGGCTCGGCCTTCCCGTATAGTTCAGGTTGAAAAAGTCTGTATAATAAGGCGTGTTGCGCACGTATTCCCAAAAGTAAAAGGCATATTCGAAATGCGGGTAGAGCCACGGTTTTTCGTTGCCGGCATAGTGCAGGATGCGTATGTCGTTTTGCGCCTTCATGTAGTCGGCCAGCAGCGGCTGGGGCGCAAATTTGCGCACATAGCCGCGATAGCTTTGGTCGGGATCGCCGAAAAAGTTCCAGCTGCTGTCGAGAAAACAGATGCGGTCTTCGCAGAGGATATTCAAAAGGTCCTGGTCCTGAAAGCGGAAGCTGCCCTGCTTTGCAAAATCGAGCAGATATTTCGCTGTAAAATCGCGGCGCAGAAGCGCGCTGTTCATGATCAGAACCCCCGCGTTGATCAGTTTATAAATGTTTTTTAAGCGGAAGGTCTCGTAATATTTGCGCAAATCTTCGTCGAAGCCGTTTACCGCCCCGGCGTGGCAGATGTCGACGGCGCCGGCAATGTAATTTTCGCCGATGTCGGTATCGTACAGTCTGGCCACATCGTCGAGGACAACGAGGTCGCTGTCCAGGTATAAAACTTTGTCGTAACAGGGGAAATATTCGGGGATGATCAGGCGGTAATAAGTTTCGATCGTGATCGTGGCGCTCTCGTACAGCGTATAACTTTCAAAGAGCGGCTGCGGATTAAAAAAGCGTAAAGAAATATTTTTTTTGTCCCTTACAATATAACGCAGCCGGGTTTGGTCGTCGTCGGAGAGCCCGTTGTGCAGAACGATGATGTCGTAATTGCGTGCCGGCGAAGTGTGTTCGGCAAGAGAATGCAGCGCGGCCGCCGTAAATTTGGCATAGTAACCGTTCGTAGCCATAAAAACAGGTACGGCGCCGTCGGAAAAGGCGGGGGTAAGCGCCCGCATCGGCTCGGTGTTTTCGATCATCAGGATATTCAGGTTTCCGGTGCGGTACTTTTTTTCGGCAAGTATCTTGGTAAAATAAATTCCGAACAGCCTTTCGCCCAAATGCCCGGGTGTACGCATCGCTTCCGTACAGTAATGCAGCGCGCGCATATCGCGCTTTTGGTAAAACCGCCGCAGAACCGCAAACAGCCAGGCACTGTATTCGCGGAACAGTTCTCTTTTCATAAAGAACATATTTCCGATGTAAAAGAGTCCGCCGCGGAGATAATTTTCCGCGTAGGGGTACATTTCCGGGCTGATCTCCCGAATGATCTCCAAAGTGAGGTCGAGGTCTTCGATGTGCAGCCGGTCGGCCTTTTTATACTGGAGATAAACGGTAGGCACGTCATAAGAATACGGCACGGGTGCGATCACATCGTACCGTTCAACGATATCCGCCATCTTTTCGGGGGAGTCGAGGAGATGTTCCTGCGCCGTTTTTGCGTTCAGGTAGTGTGCGTATACGATCTTGAATTCGTCCGTATTGTTTTTGGAACGGAACGAGAACAGCCGGCGGTAATGTCCGAATCCGTAATAATCGGCGTTTTCGTATTTCCATGCCCAATATTGCGTCAAAAGTTCACAATATTCGTTTGCGTGTTCGGCCATAAACCTGTCTTCTTCCGTACCGCCGCGCAAAAATTCTATGATCTGCCGCTGATGTACCGGGCGTATAACCTCGTTTTCGACCGTGGCGCAGGGTTTATGACAAGAGATATAAAAACGTATCGATTTATCCATATTATTTTCCTCAAAAATTTACTTTTTCCGCATCAGCGCGTAGTCGATGGAGTCGGTCAAAGCGATCCAGCTCGCCTCGATCACGTCGTCGGAAACGCCCACCGTCGTCCACGAATCGCTGCTGTTTGCCGAGGTGATCAGCACGCGCACTTTGGCGGCGGTCGCCTTGTCAGAATCGAGCACGCGCACTTTAAAGTCGGTCAACGACATCTGCGCGATCTCCGGGTAAAAATCGGCGAGCGCCGAGCGCAGCGCCAGGTCCATCGCGTGTACGGGGCCTTCGCCGTCGGAAGCGGAAATTTTCGTAACGCCGTTTACGCGGATCTTGATGATCGCCGACGCCACTTTTCCTTCAATGGCGGGCAGCTCGTTGATGATCTTGTAGTTGATCAGATCGAAGGAATTTTTGTATTTGCCGAGGAGTTTTTCCACCAGCAGCACAAAACTCGCCTCGGCCGCCTCGTACTGGTACCCAGCGAGCGCCCGCTCTTTGAGCGCGGCAACGATCTCGCCCATCTCCTTGCCGTTTTTGTCGAGGGAGGGGAAGTAATTTTTCAGTTTGTCGTAAATGGCGCTCTTGCCGGAAATTTCCGATAAGAGGAATTTGCGCTTGTTGCCGATGATCTCGGGATCGACGTGCTCGAACGACGAGGAGTATTTGAGCACCCCGTCCGCGTGCATGCCCGCCTTGTGCGCGAACGCGTTCATGCCGATGTACGGCCGGTTTTCGGGGATCGCCACGTTGGCGGTTTCGGCAATGGTCATGGCGCTCTCGTAAATGTCTTTGAGGTGCTCGGGCGGGATGCACTCGTAGCCGCGTTTCAATTGCAGGTTGCACACGGCGGTGCACAGGTTGGTGTTGCCGCACCGCTCGCCGAATCCGAGAAAGGTGCCCTGTATCTGCCGCGCGCCCGCGGAAACCGCCGCGATCGAATCGGCCACGGCCAGGCCGCCGTCGTTGTGGCAGTGGATGGCCACGATCGTATCGGGGAAGGTCTCCGTCACTTTTTTGGTGATGTCGTACGCCTCGTCGGGGAAAATGCCGCCGTTCGTGTCGCACAGGCTCAAACAGTAGGCGCCCGCGCGGTGCGCCGCTTTCAGCGCCTCGAAGGCGTAACCGGCATCGGTTTTGTACCCGTCGAAAAAGTGCTCGGCGTCAAAGATCACCTTTTTGCCGCGCTCGGTAAGAAAGCGCACGCTGCTCTCGATCATGGCGAGGTTCTCTTCGGGCGTGGCTTTGATCACGTCGGTCACGTGGCGGATGTGGCTCTTGCCGAAAATGGCCACGTATTCGGTGCCCGCTGCCAGCAGCGATTTGAGGTTCCCGTCCTCTTCGGGCGGAATGCCTTTGCGGCGCGTCGAGCCGAACGCCACGATTTTGGCGTGCGAAAGTTTCAGCCCCGCGATGCGCTGAAAGAACTGCATTTCGGCGGGGTTGGAAAAGGGGTTGCCCGCCTCGATGAAGTCTACGCCCAAATTGTCGAGCGTTTCGATGACTTTGATCTTATCGTCAACCGAAAAGGAGATGTTTGCGCCCTGCGCCCCGTCGCGCAGGGTAGAATCGAATATTTGTAATTTCATAAATAAAACACCCTTCGCGCAAATCTCCGCAAAAGAGATGCGGATATTTGCTTGATATTAGAGAAAACCCGCGGGCACGCGGCTATGCCGCTGGCCGCCTGTTTTCTCTCTGCGCGCGATACTTTAAATCGCTCTCGATTATAGAAATCGCGCGCATTCACTCTTTCCGCGTAAGCCGAAGTGTCGGCAAACAGGGTTGCGCTGCGGAAAAGCGCGGTTTTCCTTGCGCGAGAAGAATATTGCAGTAAACAAGCAAACACTAAAAATTCAGATTGTTGTTTGTTTTATTCACGTTTGAGCCGAATGTTTTCGGCAAATTGTGGGCGCTTGCAAAAAATGCGATTTTTGCGCGTGCGAGTTAATTATTTCAAAATAATTATTTGCGTTTCCGCAAACCACGCGTTGCGGAACAAGCCCTCGA
>CALVHW010000029.1 GCA_944328905.1 uncultured Clostridia bacterium
GTTTTGCTCTATACGGGAATGCGCAGGAGCGAACTGCAAACGCTGCGGATCATTGACGAGAACTGGTTGGAATGCGACACAAGCAAAGAAAAGATGGGGAACGACGTCGTTCCCCGCAGGATACCGATTACCCCTATGATGCGCAAAGTCTTGCCGTACATAGATTTTGAGAAGGCGAAACAGACCAATGTCAATACGATCCATACGGCTCTGAAAAGATTATTTCCGAACCACCATACGCATGAACTGCGCTATACATTTATTACACGGTGCAAGGAATGCGGCATAAACCACGAACTTGTAATGCTCTGGGACGGACACTCTTTTGACAAAGACGTGAAGACTTCCGTCATAGACAGAGGCTATACAGACTACTCGGAAAAGTATGCTCTTGCTGAGGCGGAGAAGTTCAATTATGAGCTATAAAAAGCCCCTTGCATACTCCGATTTAGTCCCAAATTAGTCCCAAATGGGGTGTTTTCAGCCCGTTTTTAGAACAAAATGGACACAAATGTTATAACAAAATCAATACAAAAAAGAGAATTGCTATCATTATTTGATAGCAATTCTCAAAATGGCTGGGGTAGCTGGATTCGAACCAACGAATGACGGAGTCAGAGGCTAATTGACTTCTCCAAAAATAGCCGTTTTTACCCCGCTTTTGAGCCTAAAACCACCGTTTTTTGCGCTTCTCTTCAAAAAGTTTCCCCAATTTTCCCCAAAACGGTCCTCATATTCATTTTCTCAAAACTATCCCACTCAAAAACATCTTTATCGCTTAATATTTCACTTTATAACAAAATTAGCTTTACCTAAATTCAACGAATATGCCGAACCTTGCCGCCCGTCAGAAGGATCATCTTGACGGCATCCATGGAGAAATCGTTCGCTTCGACGATCAGCGGCTTATCGAGCACGCCGCGCGCCAGAACCTTGATGCTCGTCACCTTGGGCGAAACGATTTTCTTTTTGCGCAGGGTTTCCAGGTTGACGACGTCGTTCGGGGCGAACGCGCGCGAGAGTGAATCGATGTTGACGATGCCGCGCTTGGCCTTCCCCGCCGACGCGGGTTCCCTGTGCGCAGGCTCTTTCCGGACGGGAGCGGGCGATGCGGTTTTTTCCAAAACAACGCGCACAGCGCTTTCCGCCGCGGTCTTTTCTTCCGAAAGGGCTTCCGCCCCTTCGACCTGCGCCTGCCCTGCCTGTTCGCGCTGCGGTTGCTCGGCCTGCGGCTCAGCGTTTTCCTCTCTCTCCGCCTGCGCGGCTGGCTCTTCGCCGACCTCCTCGACGAGCGACGCCGCCATTTCGTCGGTGATCGCCATCTGCGCCTCGCGCATGGTGATGCGGTCGCGGATGAGCGTGGAGATATCCGCCTGCTCCATGGGGATGCTTTCGCCCCCTTCTCCGCTCGACATGACCTTGATGAGGTTATCGGCGATCAGATCCGGCGTCGAGCGGTACGGCAGAGAAAATTCCGTATTCGTAACTTCACCCTTTTCCAGCCCGACCCCGGCGCATGCCTCCGCGAGCAGATACTTGGCGTAGCGCGCCTTGCGCTCGGAAACGACCTTCAGAAGCATCGGCGTCTTTGCGAAACGCTTGACGTTCGACATATCCAGGCCGCGGTACTTCGTTTCACTGTAATCCGCAGGATTCAGCGCGAGCGCGATGCACAGCTTTTTGCCCTTGAACAACAAATATGCAACCGTTTTCCGCCCCACATAGATGCGCTGCTGGCGCCAGCTGATCTTCGTTTTCAGGCCGCTGTAGGCGGCGATCTCGTCGACGAGCTGACCGTAGTAGGACTGTATCTCCGCGGAGGACTGAATGAGCCGCGCGCGGAAGCTGTAATTGTACCGTATCAGTATCTTGGTGATCCCGTTGCCGAGGTCGGCCATGATCACGTCAGGCTCCTCGTCTTCCTCGTCGAACACCATTAAATCGGAGTCGTTTTCCTCGTCCGCAGCGGCGATTTCTTCCTCGACCTCCGCGGGAGCCTCGGCAACCGCGGGAGCTTCTTCCTCCGCTTCGCCCGGCACTTCGACCGCATGCAGATCGATATCGCCCTGAATGATATCGCCGACGTCCGCTTTGACGACCTGCGTGAAATCGGTTATATCGTCGCTGGCAAGGAGCTTGACGAGCTTTTCTTCGATGAGCTGCTCGGTCGGCTCGTACGGCAGATAATGCTCGGTGAGCGTCGGCTCGTTTTTGATGAATCCATACTTTTCGGCGAGCTGCGCGAACAGATACTTCGCGTACCCCACGCGGCGCCTCGACGTGATGCGGAGAAGCATCGGCGTCTTTGCGAAACGCTTGACGTCGGACATGTTCTCGCCGTGATACTTGGTGTCCTCGTAATCATTCGGGTCGAGTGCGAAGGCGATGCAGAGCTTTTTGCCCTTGAACAGCGCGAGCGCCAGCGGGATGCGGCCCTTATAGAAGCGAACCTGCTTCCAGCTCTCCGCGCTCTTGACCTTGGAATAGGACAGGAACTCGTCGGACAGTTCGCCGTACCAATCCTGCACCTCGGCGGGAGCCTGGATGAGTTTGGCGCGGAAGCTGTAATCGTAGCGGATGAGCACCTTTCCGTCCGTACCGATCAGCGCAAACGCATTTTCGTCCTCTTCGTCCTCCGCTTCCGCCGCAACCGGCACAGGTTCGGGCTCCGGCTCGGGCAGCGGCGCGGGAACGGGTTCTTCCGCGATTTCCGCGACGGGCTCCGGCTCCGCGACGGGTTCGGGAATCGGCTCGGCCTCGACTTCTTCGGTGGGTTCGTTTTTCCCCTCAGCTTCACAGGTCTCTGTAACAAGTTTAATTTCGCCGATTTCTTCCGACGATGCTTCGCTGTCGGATTTTTCTTCACAGATCTCCGCATTGCGGAACGACCTGCGGCGGGATACCGCCACCCCGATGGCCGCGGCGAGCAGCGCCGCCAGGGCGACCGCATTGATAACGATGAGCGCGATCTTCCAACCGGGGCTCCATTCGAGAACGCCGGCGGCGATCTGCCAATACAACAACATATCCGTTCTCCTTATCCTTGCGCTTTATCCATTCGCTGTTTCCCGCTTTAAAATTATGCGGAAAGCGTTTTCGTCCACAAAACCGTGCCAGCGCCGGGGTACTGCGTATTGCGCACCGCGAGCAGGGAAACGACGTAATCCGTTCCATCGAGCACGAGCGTTTCCGTGCCTTCCGCCGCCGCAAAATATACGGCCGAAACGCTCTGCAAAAGGGCGTTTTTGCGCGTGTCGTCCGCGCCGTTCAGCCATACTGTGCCGATCGCTCCGCCGTCTGCGCGGCGGATCTCCCAAACGTACCGCAAGTTCGCGTGGCGCACGTCTTCGGGCGCGTCTGCAGCGTCTGCAATGCCCGGGCACCCCGCCGTGACCGTATAGGTAAGCGCATAGCTCCCCGCCGCGGCGTTTACAGCCGTAACCGAGCGCACGTCTGCCCTGTAATATTGCAACTGCTTTTCGGCGGCGGACACGGTCGGCCGCTGAAGGGAACTATCGCCGGCGAGCTCGCCCGCCACGCTTCCGTAGCCCTCGAGGTCGAGGTCCCCGTCCGGCTCCGCCGCGCTGACCGCAACGGAGGAGGCGAAGGACGCTGCGCTTCCCAACTGCGCTTCAAAATTCACCTTGTTGTCGGGCAAGGTAACGACGAGATAGAACGTTTCGGAAGATATTCCGCTGCGGTCGGCGGGGAAGGCGTCAAACCCCTTCAGCGCCGTAAATACACATCCTTTCCCCGCCAAAACGACCGACGAAGCGCCGCCTTCGGGCACCGTGTACGAGCCAGCCCAAACAGCCGCGCCGTTCTGCAAATAGTACAGGCGCAGCGAGGTGTCCGCCGGCAGATCCAATTCGTCCGCCCCGTCGTTGACGTTAAACAGGAGCGACACGTCGCCGGGTGCCTGCGCACCGCTGTAATTCGCCGAATATTCGACGGTGAACACGCCGTCCGAGCGCACGGAATCAATCTCCTGCGCGGCCGAATCGCCCTGCCATACGGTAAGAGAATCGGAATACACGCGGATATACAGCAGACCGCTGCCGTTCGTTCGCGCGAGCTCCAACAGCTCGTCTGCGTCGATGAACCAGCCGTTGGCGCCGTCCGCAAAGTAGTCAGTAATGTCAACATACTGCCCGTCTTCGGCGTTCCGGATATAGACGGAGAAGCGTGTTTCCCCCGCCCAACCGCCCGGTGCGGTGACGCGGACGCGGAAGGAGAAGCCGTGGCGGTCGTCGATGGGCACGATGCCGTTCTCCTGAACGAGGGAACTGCTCAGCCCGGACGAAACGGTTACCCCTTCGGGCGTTTCGACGAGCACGTTATACGTCCAGCGGGCGTAGAACATGATCGGCCCGTTGGCGGTCATGCCCGCCTTGAGCATCTCTTCGAACGAACTGCCGTACGCCGCGCTCGAGTTCGCCTCGGAAGCGAGGTAGAACCCGGCGAAATCGAACCCGTAGCGGGAGTCTATCAGCCCGCCGCTCCGCGATCCGTCCTCGCCGATTTTGCCGTCTCTCCACTCCAGGAAGTCTGCATACCAAGCGTCTGTTGCATTCAATTTTTCGCCCGCCACGACGGTGACGGTGAACACATCATCGGACGCGTTTCCGCCCGTATAGTTGGGGATAAAAACGATATTGTATACCTTTGCAAAAGAAATTTGGATGGTCAGCGATTCAACGTCGGCGGTCATCATTTCCGCGGGGAGCGTAAACGCATACGCGCCCGTGTTTTTATCGTATGTATAAGAAATGTTGCGACCGTTCCATGTGGCCGTTCCGCCGGCGCCCTCCGTTATGTTGGTGACGCCGGTACCGTCGATGGCGACGGCCGGTGCAAGGCCATAGCCCGCCTGCGGCGTGGCGGTAAAGGTGTAAGCGGTCTTCTCCACCGCCTTGCGGTCTGCGGTGACGTTCGCGCCCGAAAGCGAGTACGTTACGCCAATATCGTTGCGCACGTCTATATAAACTGTTACCGAAGGGGGCACGTTCTCCCCGAGAAGACCATTATATTCATCGAGCAGCGTACAGACGACCTGATACGACGAACTGTACCCGCTCGTCGGAATCGTAACCGTGCCGTTTTTACTTACGTTCGTGCCGTTGAACTCCACTTCGACCATGTAGGAATTGCGCGGGTTCGCGTACTCCACGGTCGCCTCGAAGCGCACCGTATCGCCGGGGGCGTAAACGTAATAGGTATAGCCGTTCTGCTCGTACGAGCCCATCGAGGGCGTATCGTCGGCGGGCTCAACTTTGATGTCCGTGATTTTGTTGGGCAGGTACTCGACGATCACGCCGAATACTTCCTCCGTGCCGCCTATGCTGACGGTATATTCGACCACCACGACGACGCGTGCGGAAAGGGTGGGCGACGGCGTCAGCGTGAACTGCGTTTGGTTGCCCTGCTCGCCCGCAAAGGCGAGCGTTACCCTGCCGTTGAAGGAGGACGGAACCACCGTGTTTTGGCATGCTCCGATAATTCGGCCGATATAAGCGTCGTCCGTTTCTCCCTCTCCCCGCGTCACTTTCGAGGCGTCGTACACGGCGGCAAGGGAAGGGAAACAGGTGAGCAAAGTATTATCCGAGAGCGTTCCGCTCGGTGCAACAAGTAAATTTTGCACCTTATCGCTGCCGCTGTTGACGAGCACATAGGTGTAATTCCGCTCGGGTACGGGCGTGCCGTCCTCCTCAGCCGTCGCTTCCGCATGATAGGTCGCGTAGCCGTCCGCGGTTTCCGAATCGATCGGCTCATTCACTGCGCCCTCTTCCGTTTGATAGCTGTCCGCATCGTATACGCCCATATCGAAGGTATTCACGGAAGTACCGTCGCCCACGATGATGGGGTAAGTGCAGAGTTCGTAATCTACTGTATTCCCTTCCTTGTCCGGCAGAGAAACGCAAACAGAAGCATAGTATGTGCCCGCCGTATCCCTTGAAAATCTGTTGCCGTTGAGCGGTTCCCCTTCCACATAGATGCGCGTCGTATCTTGCAAATGTTCATAAATTGTTAAGGATCTGTTCGCCGCAACCGACGCGGAGGTATAATCACTCTCTGTAAGGGCGAGATACAGCGGAGCAAAATCACTCTCGTAAGCCGCTCCCCACCTTCTTTCATATCCTTCTACGGGGTGCCCTTGCAGATCGTACAGCGCAACCTTCGACATCGATTGAACGTTTGCGATTACATAATAATTGTTTTGATAATGCTCCCGTTTATCATGATTTACAGCATATTTAGAAGGCCACCTGAAATAAGTCGAATTCTCCAACACGGCGACGGGGGCAACGACGGTGGTACTGCCGCCCGCGTTGAGATAAGCATTGGAATAATTTCCGTTGAGGTTTTCTCCGCCCCTGCAGCGGCTGCTGAAGCCCGCAACATAGGCGGTACTATTGGGCGCCTGCGCCTGCACGGAAGTATCGATTACATAACTGTTCGTCAAATTTGCCGTCGTACCCTGCAAAATGCCGGTGACGCCCGCCGCGAACGCGCGGTAGGAAACGCTGCTCGCCGTAACGCTCGAACCGATTACGACGCAATTTCTCGCCGAAAGAGTTCCACTGTACCAGATGCCGCCGAACACGCCGCCCGCATAGGTGAGCATATTCTGCTCGCCGATGGCTTCGACGACGGTATCGTACACATATATATTGGAAACGGTGGCGGAAATGCTACCGCTTTCGCTGCCGAAGACGCCGATCGCCCCGCCGACATAGATATCATATTTATCGTCCACCTGCTCGGAATGATACGCCCGCCCGACGACGTGGGCGTTTTTCACTGTGCCGCCCGTAACGCTGTAATTGCCGTAATCTTCATTGATATTCCCCGACCCGTATGACGCCGTAGAAGAAGAATTTGCACCCGAACGCGTGGCACCGATCAGTCCGCCCGCGCTCGCCGTGTTGGGGTCATGGGAGGAGGTGAAGTAGATGAGCGAGCCGCCCGAAGCGCCCGTAAAGTTCAAGTTCTGCGCTTCGCTATTGGCGAGCATGCCGAACACGCCGCCCACATAGCCCTCCGTTTTATAGTCGGCATTGCCGGAAACGGCGTTCTGCACGCCGCGCACGGCGTACCGCGCCGTGCCCGCGCCGCTGCCCGCGCCGAAATTGACGGTTATGTCGCCGGCGCCGTTTTCGTTCAGCGTGCAGTTCTGCAGATAGCCGATAAAGCCGCCCGCATACACATTGTTGCCCGTGTTTTGGCCCGTAGTATCAGGGATATGATTATACTCCGATTCGTACGAATAGCCGAGGGCATTGACGGACACGTTTTTGCCGAACTGCATGGAAACGTTCGACATACTGCCGCCGCTCGCCTTGCCGGCAAAGCCGCCCGCCGCGATATCGCCCGTGGCGGCAGAACCCGCCGCGCGCTGTGCGGTAACTTCGGCATTTTCCGCATACAGGGTAAAATCCATGACCGAATATCCCTCCTGCAAGCGGGAGGAATACAGGCCCGCGCACACGTCGTACATCGTCGTGCTCTTGCCGTCAGTGCTCGTCGCGCCGGGCACGGAGAGCGCCGACTGCTCGGCGAGCACGTTAAAAGAATGTTCGCCGTCCGTCAGATGGAAATGCAAACCGCTCTCCGAGGAGCCAGATTGCGTGATATCGAAGGCGTTATAGCCGAACAGCCCGCCCGCGTACGCGGGACCGGCGCCGTTCTGCGTGGCAGATACGGAAACGTTCGCGTCGAACGTGTACTCTTGATTTCCCGCCGTGGAAAAATCGCTCGCTTCGTAACGGATATTTTTTGCGCTGTCCGTTTGGATATAGCCGACCATGCCGCCCGCAAAAACGGCGCCTGTACTGCCTGCGTCGAGCGTCTGCGCGGAGACGGTGAGCGGCGCACCCGAGTCGGAATCGATAAAGCGTACGCTCGAAATCGTGACCGTATAGCTAGTCGAATACACGCCGCCGACCAAACCGCCCGATACCGCGCCCGCGGAACCGGAGGAAAAATCGTCGGGTTTGATATTCGTTTTGGAGCCGTCCGCGTTGTCGATGACGGAAGAGAGCACGAAGCTGTCCTGTATTTCGCTGACGAAGCGGCGGATGGTGATATTTTTCGCGTCTGCCGTTTCCGAAAACTTATACAGAGCGGGGCCGACGTACGCGATGCCGGCCAGACCGCCGACGTAGGCGCTGCCCGAAGTTTCCGCATCGGCGTTGGCGACGAAGGAGGTAGCCCGCGCGGTATTGGAAAAGCCGTTGGCATAGGCGTTCTGCAAGATGCCCGCCAGCCCACCGACAAATACGTCCGCCCCTGCGCCGTTGGTGATGCCGGAAATACTGCCGTAATCCCCCTCGTAGACCGCGTTCGACCACTCGTCGACCGAGGCGGAGCAGAAACCGAAAATTCCGCCGAGCACCAAAGACGCCTTGCCCGCCTGCACCGAAACGGAGACCTGCGAGCGCGCGCCGTCGATGACGACGTTTTTGCCGGCGCTGCCCGCAACGCCGCCCGCGTGAACGCGGTACTGCCCGGTATATAATCCCGAAGAGGCAACCGTATTGACGGCGATACTGCCGCGCACGTCAGCCCCGCGCACGAGGCAGGGATGCGCGCCCGCAGCAGAGCCGTCTTGAACGCCTTCGCCGTACAGATAGGAGAAAAAGCCGAAATCGGCTACGTTGATAATTTCTTCCTCGTTTTCGGCACGGCTGACCGTTGCAAAATCGATGTCTTTCGCGTCCGTTTTGGAGATATTGATATAGGCATAATTGCCGTTGAAATCGAAGCAGCCCTGGAAAGGCATACCTTTGCCGCGGCTGCCGATGCCTTCGAACGACTCGTCGTTGACGATGATGTTCGCCGTCATGCGGAAGTAGCCGTGCTGCAATTTCGATTCTTCCCCCGCGGCGAGGCCGAAGCGCCCGAGATCGTCCGCCTTTGCAGGAGCGGACGGGTCCGCCGAGGCATAATCGTCCGCAAAGATGCGCGTCAGCGCGAGAAGATCGTCGCCGTCGTCGACCGTATAGGGAAGGCTGAACAATTTGCCCGTATCCGCGTCGGTAACGCCGCTCGCGTCTGCGAAAATGTTCAGGCCGTTCGGCCCCGCAATGACGCCTTCGAGCACACAGCCGTAGTCGTAAGCGTCGTTTTCGTTGGTCACGGTGATTTCGACGTCCTGCCCATTGTCCTTCGCGCCCGTGACGGAGAGGGAGCGGAATATGCCCGTTTCGTTGACGACGGTGACGGTAACCTCCGCCCCCGCGGGGACAAAGTAGCCGCCGTCTTTCGCTTCCTCCACTTCTGCGCCGCTCACGTATACGGAGAGCGCGCCGTTCCCGTCGTCGATGGCCACGTTCGGGTTGGGCAAAATTTCCTCGGAACGGGTGCGCGGGATCAGCGCGAGCGACGCAATGACGAGCGCCGCAACCATTACCGCCGCCAGCGCGACGCACAATATTGTTTTGACGCGAATCCTGTTCATGCGCCCTCCTCCGTGTCCGTTTGATCTGTCATAACGGTGAAAACTCCTCCCGCCCCGCTGCCGAGACCGGAAACGAAGGGGTAATATTCGACCGTGTTCCCCAATTCGTCCTGATAACTTGTTTTGCCGTTCACCCGTGCCGTAAGCGTTACCGTATACCCGTCACCGACGGTGTAGAAATTGAAATTGACGTCGCTGCCCGGCCGCAATTTGACCGTGTAGACGCGTATGCCGTCCGCGGCGCCGTCCGAAGTTATGCTGCACTCGACGGAGTCCTCGGAGTACTCGTCATGGAAGCGCGCGAGGTCGAACACGGCATTCCCGCTGACGGTAAACGTGAGAATCGCACCATACTCGCTATCTTCCGCCAGATCCGCGCGGGAAAAATCGGGCGCGGTACGGATATTGACCTGTTTTTGCACGAAGCCGAAATATTCGTCCGTCGCCATACTCGCCGAAATCAGGCCGGAAGTGACCGTCACATTGAAAGCGCGCACATCCTTATACGGTCTGTCCGTCTCTAAAACGACGGTAAGCGTTTCCGTAGCGCCGTCTTGGAGGGGTGTCCCCGTGCGATCCAAGCGCAGCTGCACGCTGCGCTCCTGCGGGCCGGGCGGCGTTTCGATATCCGTATCCGGGTCACCCAACGACGTGAGGTTTTTATATTCGTCCGAATTCTGGTCGAGCGGTTTGCCCGCGTCGTCCGCTACGGCGAGCGTATATTCATAACCGGGATTCCCGTCCTGAGCAGTCACCGTACCCGGATGCACGGAATCCGCAGGCAAAACGACGTCACCCCATGCATTCATAATACCTTGTTTCGCTTCGGCCTCGCTCGCCGTGCGGATCGAATAGGTGATTGCGCGGGCGGAAACCGATTCGTCGCCGCCGCCCTCCTCATAGTTGCGGATATTGACGAGCAGAAACGCTACGGACCGCCCCTCTTCAACCGCGTCGTCCTGCAAAATGGCGGTCTGCCCCTCGCCGTCGTGTTCCAAAATAAAGTTCGTGTAACTTCCACGAATCCTGTCGTTCTCCTCAAACACGAAGCGGGAGAGCGACGTGCCCGCAAACACGAGCGCAAGCACCGCGGCCGCGAGAAGCAATATTAAGTTGATGCGCTTGTCGCTCCGCACGCGTTTCATGCGTCCCTCCCCTGCCGGTCGGCCCTTTTTCCGGCCGCCGTATATCGTTCGTTTTCCGCCGCGCCCGCCGCTTTACGCCGCGAACGCTTGCGGGATTTCGGTAATCTGTTCCGCTTCGATACGCACGTCTACAACGACGCGCGCGTCCACATAGTTTGTCAGAGTGTCCGTCTGCGAGGGCAGCACAACGCGCAAGAGGAAGTTGTATTCCTGCGCGGTATGCGCGGCATCGCCCGAGGGTCGCAGATACATGCCCGTCATATGTTCATAAACCGTCGCATCCCCGTCGGTCGTCGTTTCCGTATGCAGGCGGTTGTTCGTCAGGTCGTTCTCGTCGGTCATGTAGTCGATGCCCGTATCCGCATCGGCAGAGCTCGGCGGGACGATCGTATTCAAAGTGCCGCCGCTGCCGGAACCGGCGTTCGACACCGTAGACAGAGAGCATTGTCCGTGCTGCAGGTAGCCCGTGTTTTCCGCGTCGCGCGCGCTGAAATAGAGCGTCTGCGTTGTGTTCGTTCCGTCTTCATTCTCCAAAAGCAGTTCAAGGCGCACGCTGAATATGACGCGCACCTGCAGCAATACTTCGTTGCGGGCGAGGGTCAGGGCGTCGATGTCGGAAACGGAAAAATAGTAATCGATGGTTTCGCCCGGCGCAATGGCGCTGATGACCATTTCGTCGGACTCGCGGCTGTACGCGAGCTCTTCGCCGTTGTAATAGAGGCTTCCGCGGCCGTAATACGCCACGCCCTGCGCCACATCCGCCGCGCTTTCGCCGACAAACCCGTCGATGAAGCGGGAATAAGTGACCGCACCGACGGCTATGTATGCGGCGAACACGAGCAGCAGGAAAAGCGCCGCAAACGATCGCGTTTTATTCGGTTTTGTCGTCATTGCGCCCTCCTGTGCTTATTTTGGTGCGACCGTGCCGATGATTTAGTAAATCATTACGGCAAATTTTACTGTTTTGGCAAATTTGGCTGTATCGGCCGCGCGGCCGTAAGCCTTTCGTTTATCGGCGGTTTGCCGCTTTTTTACATTCTCCATACCGCCGCGAACGCCACAACGAGCGCGACGGTTATCCCTGCAAACGTGAGGCCTTCGGGTGTTTTCAGCCACTCGAAAAACAGCCCTATGCCCGGCACGACCGCGACCACTTCGCCCACGATCTGTTCGGAAGAAACGGGCGCCGTATCCTCGGAAGCGTTCGCGTCGCCCTTGGTATAGTACTTGCCTCCCTCGATGCGGATGATGCGGTGCGTCGTAGTCACGTCTGCCCCCGCGGGCAGAAACGTGATGATATCCCCCACCGCATAATCGTTGCTGCGGTATACAATAACAAGATCGCCGACCTCGATGGTTCCGGACATGGAACCCGTAGCCACCACCAGCGCCGAATACCCGAACGCCGAAGGGGCCGCCGAACGGTTGACGATTTTATCATATGCGAGCGCGCCGGCAAGCAAGACCAGCGCCGCCACCAATGTAAGGAGCACCGATCTGCCGAGCGCGCGCAGAATACATGCAAATCCGCTTTCGGGCGGAGGGAGCAAGATCTCTAACTCGTCCATAGGTTTATACACCCGACTCTTCGGCGATTTGCGCCGTAACGGTGATGGTAAGCGTTATTTCGCCGCCGGCGGAGCCGATTTCGGTATCTTCGCCGTCGTTGCCTTCGGCAGGCCATTCCCACGCGAGAGAAAACCGATGATTGGATTCTTTTTCAAACAGAATATCCCCCACGGCGAGCGCGCCGCGTCCGTCGCCCTCGGCAACGATCAGGTTATTCATCTTCAATGTATAATCAAACGGAAAAGAGATAGGCTCGCCTTTCCGCGAAATTGCCAGATTTATCGTATATTGCAGGCGCACGTTGGTCGGGTTTTCGATAAGAAAAATATATTCGCCCGACGCCCCCGGCGCAATCGGCTCCTCGCCGAAAATATCCAGTTCGGCGTTCGCACCCCAAACACCGTCTTTGTCACTGAGAGTGAGCGTGGGATATGTATCCGGCGCTTCCGCATACCCCATCAGCGCGGTAAACGTGATGGAAACGGCGAAAATAATGCAAGCAAAAGCGAGCGCCGCGGCAAGTATTGCCATGCGCTTATCCTTGGGCGCGATTCTGCCGAGGCGCTCTTCACCCCGATGCAGATAGCCGTTTTCCGCGCGGAAAGCGGTGTTTTCGCCCGCATAATGCAATATTTCGTATTGGACGGTTTCGCCCTTGCGCACCTCTTCGCGCGTTTCGGTGCGGTCGTAATCGGCGATCTTGTTCCCGTTGAGGTCGTAGATCGCCTTTTTATGAATGCCGCACAGGAGCTTGCCGTCCGCGTCGTAAACGGCGCGGCAGCCGCGCTTGAATCGGACTTTTTCAACCGGTTCCGCCGTCAGTAAGGAATTTGCTTCCAAAGTAGATCACCTCGATGCCCTGCGCCCGTATGCGGGCGCCGATGTTGCTTCGGCCCTCGGCCGCTCGCCGGCAGCCCGTCGCCGCCGGCTTTCCCCTATTTTTTCACAGCTTTCCCCCTACTTCCCCTGTCGGGCGGAATGCCCGACAGGGTGCAAGAGGTTTTTCGATTTTTTGCCGTAGCTGTATTTTATGCCACGTCGTTTATCTGCCCGACGGAAACCGTCAAATCGAACGCAATATCGGTTTCAGGAGTTCCAACCGTATAATAGGTATCCCCGATCTCAACCGTGCCGTAATTTTTCCCCTGACCGAGGAGTGTATCCAACACATCGCAGCTGATACCGTTTTCGGCTGTTGTATCAACCGATTCGTCCGCATGGAAATAATTACCCTCGAAAGCCCATGCCCATGTAATGGTATAATTTGCCGTATAGGATTCATTCGGCTTAACTTCCACCCGTATCTCTTCCAGCGCGGTTTTTAATTGGTCCAAAGTCAAATCCTCTTCTACGGGAGAATTATCCTTATTCAATGTGAAGCGAATCGGATTATATGTAATAGCCTCGCCGCCTTCCGAGGGTGTCAAAGGCAGGCCGATATCCGAAGTATAAGCAAGACTAAATGTTACCTCGGCGGCAACCTCTGCCGTTCCGCTGATCGAGAACTTGAACTGCCCGCTGGTACCCGGGGCAACCACTTTGCTCGAACCGTTTGCCCTAACGATCACCTCGCTGGTATCGTTCGCATACTGTGTGTTGAAGCCCGCGGCGTTGTCGCCTCCGGCTTCTACCGTAAATCCCCACTTTGCAACTCTGGCGGTATCGCTGCCGCTGCCCTGCGATATGTAGCGAGCGAACGTGAAGCCGCCGAGCGCGAGCGCCAAGACCAGCAACAAAGCGATAGCAATGGTGAGCACGGTCTTTTTGTTCTTGCCTGCATTCTCTCTGTTTTGCATACCAAAACCTCCTGAAAAATTTTTATTTCAAACGTGCGCCGTTTTCAGAACCGCGCGCCGCGTTTGCCATATTATTTTATATTTTCTCTTGCTATTAAATATGTTTTCGCATTAAACCAATGCGAAAAACAGGGTACCCTGTTTTTATTCAAATGAAACAACGAATCGTTTACCGCAGTGCAAAAGGGAATAAATCGTGGATGAACCCAAAGCTCCCACACGAATCATCATCAATATCTGCGTCTGCTTTTCTGCCATGGCATAACCCGAAAACAACGCCGATATTTTTCCGTTTAACGCAAAGTCGCAATAAACGTAATTAAAATAAATACATTAGATAGATACATTATATATCTTTTTATTCAAAATTGCAATACTTTCCAACAAAAAATTTTTAGAAATATTTTGTAAAGATAGTTACATAAATTGGTAAAATTAATTCATATTCTTAACCTTTGACAGGAAAAATATCGTTTTCTTATATACGTACTCTTCTTTTTCAACCTTTCTGCAAACAAATATTCTCTCGAAAGACACATACCTGCAATTATTCGACGATTATAAACTCCGCGCCCTATCGCTCGATTTTGGATGCAAACCACTCGAATTTGATTTAGAGCTGTAGTCATGCCCTTCCATCGATATTTAATTTTTGTCGGAATCAATGTAATCTATAAAAAATTACCGCGGGTTTCCCGCGAGTTATCGGCGCGTAGCGGCGGCTCAAAAATGCAGGTTGTGGCATTTTTCTTATCCTGCTTAGGCATTGCAGAATGCAACACCGCACCTCTTGTTTTAAGTAATTGCCCGCCCGCATTTTTTATCAAAAATTTTTTTGAAAAATTTTTTATATATGACTGTTTCTGTCATGTATTCTGTGTTATACTGTCGGTATGGATAAGTTAGCGTATCATTACAATAAAAAGAAACTCCCCGGCAAAACGCCAGGCACCTTCCTGTACTACTACCCTTGTAAAAGGAGAGAGCAGGCAAACGCCCGCCTCGAAGATAAGAGTTATATCGTTTTGGAGGTTTCTCCCCGGCAATGGGAAATGCTTATCGAGTTGGACAGGTTGGAGTATAACAGCAACCATGCCTATTCCCGCCACACCGTCCGTATGCCCGATTCGGACGAGGATGCCATGCCTCACACCATGCGGGAGGGGTGCATAGACAAAGGGATTCCTTTTTCTTATTTCATTCATGACAATCTTGATAAGGACAGACTCTATTCTGTATTATCCGAACGAGAACAAACCGTGCTTCGACTCTGTCAAGAAGAGGATTGCACCCAGACGGAGGCTGCGAGGGAACTCCGCGTTACGCAGGGGTATATCTCCCGCCTGCTCAAACAAGCGAGAGAAAAACGTTTCTACCTCAAAAACAAAAACGCATCGAGAGATGAAATCGTTTGGAACTATTGGCATTATTTTTCCTCATACGGCGAAACACCCGACTATACCGACGTGTTTGTTGAATTTATCCTCCGTTTTATGGCGGGAGATTTCCTTCCCCTTCTCCACTGGTTTTCGAGCTTCGGAGAGCTATGCCGCTTTGTTCTCAAATGCTATCTCTTTGACGAGGACAAAATAGAGGCTGAAATAACAGATTATTTGCATTCTGCCACCGCACAAGAAAAAGAGCATTACAAGGAATACTACGGAGAACTTCCTCCCCTGATCGGCGCGATCTATATCCGTATTCAAAAGGAAATCACCCACAGGAAAAACAGAGGTCTGCATGACTCAGATAAAATGACGGACAGCATCGTTTCTACGGCAGAAAAAATCGCCAGCCGCTTGAACATGAGCGCGTTTGACTTTTTTGCGCAGAGGGCATACCCCGTGCTTGCGGCTTGGAGGAATAAGCGCATCCGGCAATTTTATCGCTTTTACAGCGGAAAAAGCCTTCCCGAAAAAAATTTATAAAAATTTTTTGAAAATAGTAATAATTTCGGCGTTCCCGTGGCTTATAAGTAAAAACCGTGCGCGGCGCGGAGCACGTTCATAAAATTCAGAGAAAAGGGTGAGGCGATTGCCTCTCACTTTTCCATTCGGGGGTGATAGTATTTAATCTTTATAATTGGAACAAGAAAAATGTAGCTTTGGAACCGGAAGAGATCGCTCCGTGGAAGCTGCCGCGGGACAGGCACGCCACGATCTCCGTGTTAAAGCATAGGGCCGAGGACTTGCAAGCCGTAGACGATTATCTGGCTGACTGCGAAGAACGGTTTTCCGTAGAGTATCTGAAACAAATGAGCGGAACTGTCGAACAGGCATGGCAGAACGCTATGCGGAACATGAACGCCGAACTTTTCCCAAGAGGTAAGAACACTCTGTTGGAATGTCTGCAATTCGGCGGGAACAGAGAGTTTTGGAATGGGTTTCAGAACAAAGACGATATACGCGCCTATTTTCAAATTTGTTATGAATACTCTATCCGCAAGGTCGGCTATCTGCATATGCGCGAAAACATTCTCTGCGCCGTCATCGTAACCGAACCAAACCGCCGCAATCTCTTCGTTTACTATCTCCCCGTTACGGGACGCTGGCAGACGAAAGTGGTGAGTAACATTAAAAACAGTTATGGAACGAAGCTGCAACAACGCAGCGAACACGGAGAACCGCTGTATACGCCTCACACGGACATAAACCGCCCGCGCCTTTCCGGCACGGAGTTTTGGAAACAGCGCGGCGGCCTTACTTCCTATTCCGATTTACAGGAGGATTTCTTCAACAAGATTTCCAGTAAATACGGTGCCGTGCGAGGGAAAAGCACTTCGCTTTTGAAGAACACGAACAAAACACAAGCCCTGCGTTTTCGGCGGAAGGAGGGCGACGAGTACGACGAGCTTCCGCCCTTCGACGATTTGCCCTACGGTTAAAAACGCCCAGGGCCTTGACTTTGCCAAATCAACGATGTATAATGGATACACTCTCCATAGGTGTATCCAAAAAGGAATACGCGGCCCGTCTACAACAGACGGGCCGCAGTTATTCAAAACAACACAAATAATAACGATAAGGAGGTTTTTTGTGTTATATGGTAAGGAACGCCATTCAGTGAGAGGACATTGTAACTGCACAAATTCTATGACAAGGAGAATTGAAACGAAAAAGAAATAGTGATTGTAACGCACGCACTGCCGTACAGACGGACGATTCTTCCGTCCTCGCGGCACTTTACGGGCAGATGCGTGCCATCCGCAAGACGATGGACGCCATCGCCCTGAACAGGGAAAACGGGAAACTTTCTGAAAAAGGCAGAAACGGTTTCAAACTCACCAAACAGGAGATTAAAACCATGCCTGAATTTATCAGAAAGATTTTTATCGCAAACAACTACATCGTCAACTACCGCATCACCTCGAACGGATATTTTGAGGCACGCATACGCCGCAAGGGTATGTACATAGAGGCGTCCGGACGAGATTTTGAAACCATGCGCAAACGCTTTATGGACAGGCTTGCCGCCTTCTATGGGCGTCCGTCCATTCAACAAATTGAGGAGACGCCTGCGCCCGTTGCAACGGCAAAGACAGTCCTCTTTAGGGATTATGGCAGAGAGTGGCTGAAAATCAAGGAACAGACGACAAAGCCTTCCACTTTCAAGGAGTACGAACGCTCCTTCCGTGTGGACTTGGAGCCGACCTTCGGTAACAAGCCGCTCGCAGATATCACAAGGAACGATTTGCAAAACTATCTCTTCGGCATCGTGGGCGAAAACAAACACCGCAAAGCGGAGAAACTCGCACTCATGCTCAACTGCATCTTCGACAT
>CALVHW010000030.1 GCA_944328905.1 uncultured Clostridia bacterium
AACATTCCCCCGATCACCTCGATGCCCGCCATTTTGCCGGCGCGTTCCGCCTCCGCCGCGCGGATCTTCGTAAGTTCGTCGGGCGGAATGATAACGTGGCCGAGGTTGCCCGTGCTCGCGTGGCACACCACCACGCGGTCGCCCCTTTTCACACACTTTGCCAGCGTACCCGAACAGGCGATTTCTACGTCGTCGGGATGCGCACCGATTGCCAGTACATTCATACGATCACCTCACTTTTTTATTCCCCTTTATTTTACGGAAAATTTTGCCTTTTTGCAACGTCGTGCAGTTGCCTAAAAGGGTAAAATAATCTACTTGATTTTTTTCTGCGCCTGTGGTATACTTTCCGCATGAAAAAATACTTCCGCCACAAACTGGAAAACCTGCTCATGATCGACAAGATCGTGACCATCCACTACTTCGAATTCGGCAAAAATTTTGCCTCCGAAGGCGAATCGCACGACTTTTGGGAACTGGTGTACGCCGACAAGGGCGGCATCGTTTGCACCGCAGACGGAGAAACGGTTCCCCTCGGGCAGGGCGAAATGCTCTTTCACAAGCCGAACGAATACCACAGGCACGCCTCCGACGGCAAAACCGCGCCGAATATCTTCATCATCTCGTTCGAATGCAAATCGGAGGCGGTGCGGTTTTTCGAAAACAAGAAGATCCGTACGGAAAAGAGCAGCCGCCGGCTGATCTACGCCATCTGGGAAGAGGCGAAAAAGACGTTCGACATCCCCTTTTCCGATCCCGCGCTGAAAAAGCTGGAACTTTTACCCTCCCCCACGCTGGGCGGCCAGCAGCTGATACGAAACTACCTGGAAATACTGCTCATCGACCTGATGCGCTCGCAGACGGAAACGGAGAGCGGCAACCGCGTTTTTCTGCAAAAGGACGAATTCGAAAACAAACTCGTGAAAGACATACTGAAGATTCTCAGCGAAAACGTGGAGAGCCGCCTGACCGTGAACGACATCTGCGCCGCCGCGGGGTACAGCCGCGCCTACGCCTTCCGCGCCTTTAAGGCGGCGACGGGCAAGAGCATCATGGACTATTTTCTGCATCTGAAGATCGAACGCGCCAAGCAGCTGCTGCGCGAGGGCGAATTTTCGGTGAAAGAGATCGCCGACGCGCTCGCCTTCGACACGCCCAACTACTTTTCCAAATCTTTCAGGCGCATCGAGGGCATCACGCCTTCTGCCTATAAAAAGCGCAGCGATTCTCTCTGACCGCTGTGTTCAGAAAATAAAGATCCCGATCGCGAAAAATCATGCGCGACCGGGATTTTTTACAGAACGTTGTATCATTTTTTGTGCAAAGGCGCTCACTGCTCGGCATCGGCATGGCGGCGCGGTTCGACGAGCATCGTCTGAAAATCCGTGTACGTTACGAACCCCGCCCGCGCGCCCGAAGGCTTTTTGACGAACCGGCGCTCGCACCAGTCCACGGGCACTTTGCCGCCCTCTTTCGCGTCGGAAAAAAAGGCGCAGATCTCGGCGGCGGCGAGCAGCACGTTTTCCGGCACTTTGCGCCCCTCGGTGCGGATGAGAACGTGCGAACTGTGGTACTTTTGCGTGTGCAGCCACACGTCGTTGGGCGCGGCGGCGCGCAAAAGGCGGTCGTTCTGCACGTTGTTGCGGCCGGCGAACACGGTAAATTTTCCGAAAACAAAGGTGCGGAAGGGCACGGCGGGCGTCTGTTTCGCCCCTTTCTTTTTTTCGGGCGGTAAGAGCCCCGCGCCGCGCAGTTCTTCGGCGATCTCGGAAAGATCCAGCGCGTTTTCGGCGCGCGCGAGGGCCGAGAGCATACTGCGCGTATAGTCAAGATCGGCTTCCGCATCCTTTTTTTGCGCCGCAACCGCGTCGAGCGTGCGCTTCTGCTTGTTGTATTTTTTGTAGTATTTCTGCGCGTTCTGCGCGGGCGAAAGCGTTTTATCCAGCGGAATCTTCACGCTCGCCGCGTTTTCGTCGTAATAATTGACCAGCTCGCACCCCTCCATGCCCTTGCGCAGGGCGTAGATGTTGGCGGTAATCAGTTCGCCGAAAATGCGGTTTTTTTCCATATCCGCACAGGAAAGTTCGCGCTCGGTGAGCAGCGCCAGTTTCTTTTCTTCCTTTTTGCGGCGGGAGATAAGCAGCGATTCGAGTTTGCGCTTTTGTTCGGAAAAGGTGCGCGCGCTCTCGCGCTCGGTATAATAGGCGTCCGCGGCGGCGTTCACGCTCGGGTAAGGCTCGCCGCCCGCGAAACGGGCGTGAAAATCTTTGGCCGTACCCTTTTCGTCGCGCTCGACGGCGGGCGAAATTTCCTTTGAAAAGATAAAATCGTGCACGCGGTCTGCCCAGTACGCCGCTTTATCGCCCAAAGGCTGCGTGCGGCCGGCAAAGACCTCGCGCGCGATGATGCGGCAGGTGGGCAGCGCCAGCCCCGAAAGGTTGGAAAAGAGAAATTCGGCGATATCTCCCCCGCCGAATGCGGCGAGGCGCGCGCACAGCGCCGGTTTATCGGACGGGTCGGCCTTATCCTGCTTTTCGGGAAAGGCGTACTTCACGCCCGGGAAGAGCACGCGCTTGAAATTTTCCTGCAGGGAAGACACTTTCAGCGCGCCTAAAATGACGCCGCTTTCGGTGAGCACGAGGTTGGAATACTTGCCCATGATCTCGGCGTACAGAATGCGTTCGGCGCGGGTAAATTCGCCGGCGCAGTCGAACGCGAAAGAGAGGATGCGCTCGAACCCTTCCTGCCGCACGCGCGTGAGCACGGCGCCCGAAAGGTGTTTGCGCAGCAGCATACAGAAGTTCGGCGCGACGTCCGGCGCGGTGCGCGGCGCCTCGCTCACGCAGGCGCGCGCCAGCGAGGCGTTGGTGTTGAGCAGCAGGCGGCGCGTTTTTCCGCCCGCGTACAGCAGTATATCGATCTCGTCGCGCGAGGGCTGCACGATCTTATTCACTTTTCCGCCCGCGAGCATCGCGTCCAGTTCTTCCGCGACGAAACGCAGCGTGTAGGCATCCTGCGGCATAAAAAACCTCTGTTTTTACAGTACGGCGCAAAGCGCGCCCGAAGCGACCGCCCTCTTTTGTATGCGAGGCGGCTGCAAACGTTCAGTGCAGATTCAGGTATACGACTTCGCCGGGCAGGATACGGAAAACCGTATCCTGCGCAAGCGCGATGCGCTCCGGTTTTTCGCCGCTTTCCGCCTCTCCCGTTTCGGATATGCGGTAAACATCGGCGCGGCGGAATGCGCCGACATCGGCCCGGAAACTTTTTGCCTCCCCCGTAAGATTCGAAACGAGGATGCCGCCTTCCTCTCCTCCGCGCGCGGCGACGGCGTACAGCCCGCTGCAGGAAACGCCGCTCTTTACCTGTGTGCCCAAACGGTACAGTTTTCCGAAATACCAGAAGGCATAGTATGCCTTAAACACGGTTTTGGCGACGGGATCGTAAAGGCCGCAGTATGCCGAATTGATCTGCGCATCGTAATACATGAGCATATCCAGAGGCGCGTTCTGCATGGCGCACATCATTCCCGCAATGTTTGCGGCGTCTTGCAGTTTTCCCCTTTCCGCAATGCCCGGGTTCCATTCGTTGAGAATGCTTTCGGTGTTTGTGAATCCGTACGAATCGAGCATTTCGCGCACATACGCGGCGTACTTCAAGTTGGAATCGATGAAAGAATAACTGTGCCAACTGAAAAAATCCAGCGGGCTCTTGTGCGCATCGGAAGAGATGTGCTCCAGAAAAGCTTGAAAAAACCGCGTAAAATAATCGAAGCGGGAAGAAACGTGCGCATCCGCATTCACGCTTTCGCCGAGTATCGCATAAAAGCCGCAGCTCGCATAGCCGCCGATCTTCAGATGCGGGAACTTTTCTTTCAGATAATTGGAAACGACCTCGTACAGCGAAAAATACCGCCGCATATCGCCTCGCCACATCGGATTTGTGAGCGGATCTTCTTCGTTGTCCGGCTCGTTCCATATTTCCCAATACTCGATTCCGTAATGAAAGCCGTTTGCCCACCCCTCGTTATAGTGGCGGATAATGTGCTCGCAGACGCGCGCCCAGCGCAGATCGTCTGCCGGCGGAAAGATGCGGTACGCTCTGATGCGGCAGTCGTTTTCGATGGTCACACCCAGCCGGTAAAAGGGACGCACGCCCTGCGCGCGGAATTTTTCCAAAAGCCAGTCGGTAAACGCAAAATCATAAGACGCGGGATCATCCGGATCGGCAGAAAAATCGCGGAAAATATTGGGCACGTCTACATACCGGTTGCCGCCGTATATTCCGCCTGTATCGTGCAGGCGCGCATACGGCACGGCCGCCTTGTGCAGCGTATCCCACAGCGCATCGGATGTTCCCAAAAGGGGCGCGTTGTTCACGCAGTGCATAGGTTTGACTGTGCCGACAGCCTCGTTCCAGACAACTGATATTGTTTCCATAAAAACCTCAGCCGATTTTTTCTTACAATTATAGCACAATACCGCGCCGAAAGCAATTCCGCAGCGTACATTTTGCGAAAACAGGCAGAACGGAAACGCGTGCCGGCTTTTATTCCGCCTTAATTTCGGAAAAAAGACACCATATCCTGTAAAAACGCTTTGCAAAACGCGGCGTTTGTGTTAAAATGATGTACTGAATAAATAAGTCTCGAATCGTAACAGGAGAAAGACAAAATGAAGTACACTATCGAACCTTCCCAGAAAAGCACGGTGAAGATCACCATTACCTTCGACAAGCAGGAATGGAACGACGCGAACATGAAAGCCTACCAGCAGACCAAGGGCAAGTATTTCGTGAACGGCTTCCGCAAGGGCAAGGCTCCCAAACACGTGATCGAACTCAACTACGGCAAGGGCGTGTTCTATGAAGACGCGCTCAACAACCTCTACGCCGACCACTATTTCGGCATCCTCGAAAAAGAGAAAGACAACTATACAGTAGTGGGGCAGCCCGAACTTTCGGTGGAAGACATCAGCGACGACGGCGCGGTGCTCGTTGCCACGGCGCCCGTAAAGCCGGACGTGAAACTGGGCGCTTACAAGGGTATAAACATCAAAAAAGTGGAGTATAATGTAAAAGACGAAGACGTAGAGGCCGAACTCAAACGTTTGCAGGAGCGCAATTCGCGCCTGGTGGAAGTGACGGATCGCGCCGCCGAAAACGGCGACACCGCCACCATCGACTTTTCCGGCAGCGTGAACGGCGAAAAATTCCAGGGCGGCACCGCCGAAAATTACGCGCTGGTGCTGGGCAGCGGCTCGTTCATTCCCGGGTTCGAAGAACAGGTTGAAGGCATGAAAGTCGGCGAGGAAAAGAACATTAACGTGAAGTTCCCCGAAGACTACCAGGCGGAAGAACTGAAAGGCAAAGACGCCGTGTTCGCCGTAAAACTCAACAAACTGGAAAAGAAAGAGCTGCCCGAAATCAACGATGAATTCATCAAAGACGCGGCGGGCGCCGAGAGCGTAGACGAATACAAAAAGCAGACGCGCGAGCGCCTGGAAAAACAGGCCAAAGACCGCGGCGACGGCGAAACGGAAAACAACATCGTGCGCGCCATCACCGAAACCGCCGAGGTGGAGATCCCCGACGCGATGATCGAGAGCCAGATGGATCAGATGGTGCAAAACGCCGAATACCGCCTCGGTATGCAGTACGGCGGCATGAAACTGGCCGATTACCTCAAATACATGGGCACCGACCTCGCCTCTTTCCGCGAGGGATACCGCGCCCAGGCCGAGAGCACCGTGAAGAGCCAGCTGGTCATCGACAAGATCATCCGCGAAGAAAGCATCAAAGCGGAAGACGCCGACATCGACGCCAAACTCGAAGAGTTCGCCAAAGCCGCGAACAAGACGCTCGAAGAGTACAAGAAAGACGTGACCGATTCGCAGCGCGAATACATCGCCAACGACATCGTGATCAATAAACTTTTCGATTTCCTCAAATCCTCCAACAACCTGACGGCGGAAGAGGAAAAACCCGCCAAAAAGCCGGCTGCCAAGAAGGCGGACGCGGCCGAAGGCGAGAAAAAGCCCGCCGCCAAGAAGACGGCAGCCAAAAAAGCCGACGCCGCCGAAGACGGCGAGAAAAAACCTGCCGCCAAGAAGACGACAGCCAAAAAAGCCGACGCCGCCGATGGCGAAAAGAAACCTGCCGCCAAGAAGACGGCGAAGAAAGCGGACGGCGAAACCAAGTAATCCTCTCCCCTTTTTCCGCGGCGCGTCCTTTGCGGGGCGGCGGCCGCTGAACATCAAACCGAGGTCATAAGTTATGGACGATATGAAAATGAGCCTGATCCCCATGGTCGTGGAAAACACCAACCGCGGCGAACGCTCGTACGACATTTATTCGAGGCTGTTGGAAGACCGCATCATCTTTCTGACGGGCGAGATCAACGACGCGATGGCGAACACCATCGTGGCGCAGCTGATCTATCTCGAAGCCAAAGACGGGAACAAAGACATCAGCCTGTACATCAACAGCCCCGGCGGCAGCGTTTCGGCGGGACTGGCGATCTACGACACGATGCGCTATATCCAATGCGACGTTTCCACCATCTGCATCGGGCTGGCGGCGAGCATGGGCGCGTTCCTGCTTTCCAGCGGCACCAAGGGCAAGCGCTACGCACTGCCCAACAGCGAGATCATGATTCACCAGCCGCTCGGCGGCGCGCAGGGCCAGGCCAGCGACATCAAAATTCAGGCCGAGCACATTTTGAAGATCCGCGACAAAATGAACCGCATCCTCTCGCAGAATACCGGCAAGAGCATTGCAGAAATCGAGCGCGATACAGACCGCGACAACTATCTTTCCGCCGAAGAGGCCGAAGAATACGGGCTGATCGACAAGGTATTCTATACGCGGTAATTGCAAACATACAGCGAAAGAGGGCGGCGCCGTGCATACAAAGCAAGGTTTCCCCCTCTTTTTTGTCTTAATCCACTTTCTTATCGCCGCCCGCGGGCGTGCAAAGGAGTATCAATGAAAAACGACGAACAATTCTGTTCTTTCTGCGGCAAACCCAGAAGCCGCACCAAAGTGCTCATCACCGGGCCGAACGGGCTTTCCATCTGCGACGAGTGCGTGGAACTGTGCGAAGAAGAGATCCGCGCCGCCGAAGAAAAACCCGCCGACGCCGCCGTGGAGCTGAAAAAACCTTCCGAGATCAAAGCGGAGCTCGACAAATACATCGTCGGGCAGGACAAGGCGAAAAAGGTGCTCTCCGTGGCGGTGTACAACCACTACAAGCGCATCAACAGCGCGACGAAATCGGACGACGACGTGGAGATCGAAAAGAGCAACATCCTTTTGCTCGGCCCCACCGGCTGCGGCAAAACGCTGCTGGCGCGCACGCTCGCGCGCATCCTCAACGTGCCGTTCGCCGTTTCCGACGCGACCACGCTCACCGAGGCGGGGTACGTGGGCGAGGACGTGGAAAACATCCTCTTGAAACTCATCCAGAACGCCGATTACGACATCGAGCGCGCCCAGCGCGGCATCATCTACATCGACGAGATCGACAAGATCGCCCGCAAGAGCGAAAACGTTTCCATCACGCGCGACGTATCGGGCGAGGGCGTACAGCAGGCGCTTTTGAAGATCATCGAGAGCACCATCGCCAACGTTCCCCCGCAGGGCGGCAGAAAGCACCCCCAGCAGGAATGCCTGCGCATCGACACGACGAACATCCTCTTTATCTGCGGCGGCGCGTTCGTGGGGCTGGACAAGATCATTCAGACGCGCAAAGACGACACGTCGCTGGGATTCGGCGGCAAGATCAAAAATTCCGACGAGATGGACTACCAACTGATCGACGACGTGAAGCCGCAGGATCTGACCAAGTACGGGCTGATTCCCGAATTTGTGGGGCGCGTGCCCATCACCGTGAGTTTGAGCCCGCTCGACCAGACGGCGCTGGTGAAGATACTCACCGAACCCAAAAACGCGCTCATCAAACAGTACCAGAAACTGGTGGGGCTGGACGGAGTGAAACTCTCGTTCGAGGATTCGGCGGTGAGCGAGATCGCCAATACCGCCATCAAACTGAAAACGGGCGCCAGGGGCCTGCGCACCATCATCGAAAACCTGATGACCGACGTGATGTACGAGATTCCCTCCGACAGCGACATCAGCGAGGTGAAGATCACGCGCGACTGCGTTTTGGGAAATTCCAAGCCCGAGCTCATCAAAAAGAGCGCCTGACAATCGCTTTTGCGCCGCTTTGCGCACGCACAACAGCAATAAACAAAGAGCGCCGCGGAAACAGACGTTTCCGCGGCGCCGCTTTTGTTATGCCGCTTTTATTTGTTTGGCCTGCGCCGCACCGCGGCAGCGGGAGGGCAAAAAAAGCGAAAGCCGCGCGCGGCAAGCGATAAACCGCTTTGCGCAATTTTCCGCTATTTTCTTGACAGGCGCGGCGGGCGGGCCTATAATGGTAGGCATGAAGATTTTATCGCCCGAATTCCCCTCTCCCCTCACCCCATACGAAAACGACGCGCCCGCATTGGAAAACTTTACGGAAAACGCCGCCTTTTCCGCCTGCAATTTTACGCGCGCCGCGCTCGCGGATGCGGAATTTTCGCACGTGAAATTCAGCGGCTGCAAATTCATATCCGCCGATTTGCGCCGCGCCGATTTTTGCGACGCGGTGTTTGAAAACTGCGATTTTTCCGGCGCGATCCTGCGCGGAGCGGCGCTGCGCCGCGCGCGGCTGGACGGCTGCAAGGGCATGGGCGCCGACTTTTCCGAAGGGTATTTTGCCGATACGGTTGCCGGAAAATGCAACTTTTCGTACGCGAATTTCGGCGGAACCAAGTTCAAAGCGGTGCGGTTTGCAAACTGCAATTTTTCCGATTGCTCCCTTTCCGGTTGCACGCTGAAAGGTTTGGAAATACAGGCAGCGAATCTTTTGCGCGCGGAACTGTACGGCACGCTGTTCAAGGGTGTTGACCTTTCGGACTGCGCGCTCGAAGGCGTTACCCTCTCGCAGGACTTGCGCGAACTGCGCGGCGCCACGGTGAGCGCCCTGCACGCGGCGGGATTTTTGCGCGCGCTGGGCATCCACGTGCGCTGAAAAAACGCTTTGCCGCCGATCGTCTTTGTCTCCTCCCGGCATTAACCGCTTGCCGCCGCCGAATAATGCGGCTGTTTCACCGCCGGCCGAGCCGGCGCTGTTCATTATACACCGGAAGCTGAAACCCCGCCCAACGGCGCATTTTTTCAAGAGATCAAAAAAGAGAGAAGTTTTTGTAAACCTTCTCTCTTTTTATTATGGCTCAATAAATTGCAACCGATCATTCTGCTTCCGCATCCATTGCTTCCAGCAAGAAACTTACGGGGCGGAACCCGTCGTTGCAGGAAATCATTGCCGACCTTTTATTCTTCATCCAACCATCGTAAAAATCCTCGCCGCCGTGCGCAAGCGCCATTACAAAAGCGGATATGCTTTCCCAGGCGCTGTCGCAAAAATTTTGCGGCTTGTTCCAGCCGTTGGCGATAAAGATTTGTCCTTCCCTCATATCGCAAGCGTGCGAAATCGGATTTTCGTACTTTTCGATCAGGTCTTTGTAGCACGCCGTTTTCATAACGGTAATTTTCACTTTTTTCATTATACGCCTCCCCGAAATCGCTGCTCTTTTTCCCTTATTATATAACAAATAGCGAAAAAAGTAAAATAAATAAGCGCACCGGCCTGCCCGCAGGTTACGGTGCACTTTTTACGGCAAAAGCGGGGACGGCTCCGCTTTTTTGGTTTTATGCCGCACCGCTTTTTATTGTTTTTATACTTCCCGCCCCGGTTTTTCTACTCGTTCCAGAAAATAAACGAATCGATGTTGAAACGATTGCGGCTGCGAATGACGACCGTGTGCTCGCCCTGCGGCAACAGTTCCGACAGGTAGACCGGCTTTTGCGCGCCCCTGCCGCGCGGATCGGACATACCGACGGGTTCGCCGTCGACGAGCACCTCGAAGGCGCCGTAATCGGCGCAGTCGCAGGCGAGCACGGCAAACCGCGTGCCCTCGAAAGCAAATTCCGCCGACGCGTTCTGCCCCTCGTACAGGTGTCCGAACGTGGCAAGTTCGTTTGTGATCTGCCAGTTGCCGCGATAGGCGAACATCGCATCGTCGGGCGCGACGAGCGCGCCGCCGTCCAGCGAATAACTCATTTCGGCGCGGCGGAAAGCGATATACTTCGGCCCCTCCGACCAGGTATCCGTGACGACGATCTTATAACAGCGCACGGGGCGCTCTTCGAAATTCACGATCACGTCGCTGCCCGTGCGCGGCGCGTTTTCCACCTCGGCGATCAGTTCGAGATCGTCCATGCTCGTGCCGCCGTACAGCGCAAAGTTTTTGGGCTGGTAGGCGCGGCTCGGCTCGCCGTAAACGGTAAAGCGGTTGGCTCGTATGGTTTCGCCCAGATCCGCCGCCAGCACGAAGGGGTTCGACGCGGTGATCTGCGTGCGGTCGGAATGGATAAAATTCGTATCGTCCTCGTCGAACAGGTTGTCGACGGGATAGGTTTCGTCCCACGGGCGGTAATTGGTTTCGGCGAGCATTTGCCGCGCGGCGGGTTTTTCCGCGTAGTTGCCCGTATAGCCGTGCGTATAAAAATATTCCGTTTGGAAGTCCTCGCGGCTGTACGAACTGCGGTAGGCGTTGAGGTACCCGACGGACACGGCATCGCCGTTAAATTTCCCCAGCCCCACGCCGACAAAGCAGTTGCCCGCCGTGACGCGCAGCACCGCCTTGAACTGCACCCACTGCCCTTTGGAAAACTCGTGATCGGAATACCTTTCCGCATCCGTCAGTTCAAAATCGGGACTGCCCGAGGCGCCGTGCAGCACCGCCGCCCGCTCGAACTCGCCGCCGGCGGAGATATACAGGGCGGCGTCGTACCGCCCGCGCAGCGCCACGCGGTACTTGCCCGTTTCGGTTATGAGGAACTTGCCGCGGATCTCCATGACCGCGTTCGACGAGGGCGACGGCTCCCAGATCTCCGCGTTGCCGTTCTGCACGCGGTTTGTGTTGTCCTCCTCCCGCACGGCGGCATAGCCCGCGTACCCGTTTTCGTAGGCCGCGGCGGCGCTCTCGTACATATTTCCGGCGTCGTAGGTGTACACCGTGCGCTCGAGCATACGCGCGTCCGGCTGTTTCTGCCGCAGTTCGATAACTAAGTCGACGTCCTCCGCCTCGAAGGCGCCGTCCTCCTTTTCGATACCCAGCGTCACGCAGAAGGCGCCCGAATCGCGGTGCGCCGCGTCCGGCGTGTAAACATAGTTGCCGTTTTCCGCCTTTTCCAACCTGCCGTAAGCGGGATCCGTTACCTTTTTGATGGTGTACGAAAAGCCCTGCGGTAATACGATCTCGCCGGCAAAATCCAGCGTGAATGGTTCGCCCGTGGGGATGCCGTACGGCTGCGCCGTGCGGCTGTACCGCTTTTCACCGCCGCGCAAATAACTGCGCCCCGTCTGGTACACGCACGCCGCGGGCACGAACACCGGATAATTTTTGGCGGCGTATTCTTCCAAAACGCCGGCGGAAACGTTCTGATGCAGAAGGTCGCGGAAATAATAGGTCATGTCGTACTGCGCGGCGTCGCTCACCGCCTTGTACCAGACGTCCGCGCCGCCGCTGCCGTTGCCGTTCTTCGTTGCCTGTACGAAGATGTGCGGCCCGAACGCGTGCAGAAGATTGGCATAGGAATCGAGCGCGGAATTTTCCGCATCGGAAGAAAGCGTTTGCCGCAGCGACCAGGCGGGGTTGGTGTAGCGGTTCCAGCCCGTGGCGTACTTGCCGCCGTCGCCGCCGCCCGCCGCGCGGTTGGAAGATATGCGGGTGAACAGGCTGTATTCGGCGAGGCTCACGGCATTGTTGGTGACCTCGTCGCCGGGGGCAAAGCCGAACCGCTGGTAGTGGTGGTTGAATTCGTGAATGCAGCCCCAAAAGGCATCGGACGCGTCGTCGACGGCGCTTTCGGCGTCGAGCGCGGCGGTGAGGCAGTTCAGCGGACAGTTGCAGGTGTGGCGGCCGACGAACGCGACCATGCTGCCCGCGGCGATGAACGGATCGTACAAAAAGATGATGCCCTTCTCCCCGCCCGAACCTGCGGGCACCTCGTTGGATACGCGCGCGATCTTATCCCACAGCAGTGCCGCCTGGGTAAGCTGCGCATAGTCGAACTGCGAGGCGCGCGCAAACGGCCCCGAATGGCGCACGGAATCGTCCCACACTTCCAAATCGAAATAGGGAGCCGTGGAGCGGGAGAGCCGCTCGTACTCCTCTTCGCCCGTATAGCCGAGGATAAAGTGCGGGTATTCCACCGCGCCGGACACGGTAAAGGTGAAACGATCGCACTGTTTTACCGGCTGCACGTAGATGGGCCCGCCCAAAAACGAACCGACGTATGCCGTTTTTTGCGACACGCTCATCGTATTGGCGATCATGGGCATGCGGTTGAACGTTCGCGCCAGCCAGATGTTGTTCTGCCCGCCGTTGGAGAGCACCTGCCCGATGTACACGGTCAGCCCGCCCGTTTTGGCGAGATCCTGCTCGCTCATTTCAATTCTGACGGGTTCGCCCGCGGGCGCATACAGACCGGTGATGTGGTTGCCGCCGCTGCGCGGCTGTATGGTGATTTGCTTGATCACCGCCGGCTCGGCGTCGCTCACGTCCCCTTCGTACATCCCCACGGATGCCGAGTGCCTGTACAGTTTTTTGCCCGTAGGCTCCCCCGCCAGGTACAGATTTCCTTCCTCGTCCATGGAATCGTAGGTCGAGGCCGAGGCGTTGAGGGAAGTGTTTTCGTCGAGCACCGCCTGTTTTTCCTCTTCCGTGGCGGAAAAATCGGTGCCGTAAACGGGATACGCGCCCAAACCGCCGTTAGAAATTTCCGCAATGCTGCGCTCGGTTCTGCCGAGGATCCTGGCGCTGTACCCCACTTTCGAGGTGTTGCACATTCCCGATTCGAACAGTTCCTGCGGCCAGCCGTCTTCCGGCTTTTCGCCGGGGTTTTCTTCGCCCGAATCCCCGCCGCCCGGGTTTTCCGGCGTTTCGCCGGGGTTGTCGCCGCCGCCCGGGTTTTCGCCCGGCGGTTCGGGCAGGGGCGTTTCCTCTCCCTGCCCCGGAGATTGCGGTTTATCCTGTGAGCAGGCGGTAAATGCGCAGCCGATAAACAGCAAACACGCGATGCAAAGCGACAATAAGCGCAGACGTTTTTTCATGGTATCTCCCTTTGCGGACGCATTGCGCCGCTATCACCATTTTGAGAAAATTTTGTGTATTTATACGCGCCTTTATGCGCGCCGCATCCGCAATTTTGCCGTTGCGTTTATTGCCGAAGGTTACACTCGGCGCGGCGCCGTACTTTTTCACCGCAGGCTACGCAATGCGCGGCTTTCTGTCCCCCCCCGTTGCTCTTAATAATTTCATTCACCGTAGCAAAAAAGTCCGCGGCAGTGCCGCGGGCTTTGCTCTGCATGGCTCGGTTCAGCGGGCCGCCGAGGCGGGGGCCGCAATTTACCAGTCCTGTTTTTTGAGCGATTGGCTCTTTACGTCGTCGTAATATTCGAAATACTGTTCTTTGAACGGCTTTTTCTCCCCTTCTCTGAGCAGCGTTTCCAGTTCCTGCGGGGTAAAATCCGAAAGGTCGGCCTCGCCGTCGTACTGCGAAAAAAATTTGTAAAGGTCTGCTTCTGACACGGTATCACCTCCCGCCGCACCGCGTTTTCAGCGCTTGGGGGCGCGCACGAGGTACAGGCTGGTGCCGTCTGCCTCGGTGCCGATGCTGTAACGCTTTAAGCAGGGCAGCAGTTTTTCCATGAGTTTTTTGAAAGAGTTGCAGCCGAAGTTTTTGGGGATAAAGTCGGAATACTTCTGTTTCATTTCCGAAGAGATCTGCGCATAAAACGCCTTGCCGTTGTTGTCGATCATGCGGTCGATGATGTTGTGCAGATCGCTCTTGCGCTTGGCGTCGATGAGTTCCGGCTCTTTTGGCTGCGGCGGCGTTTGGGGCGCTTTGGCCTTTTTGGCCTGTTTTTTGGCGGGTTTTTGCTCTTCGTCGCCCTCGTCGAAATACAAAAATTCGTTGAAGGCGTTGACAAAACTCTGGTTGACGTTGCGCCCGCCCATGCCGATGACCACTTTGTCGCGCTCGCGCAGTTCGCGCACGAGACGGGTGTAATCGGAATCGCCCGCGGCAATGAAGAACACGTCGACGTCCTTTTCGAAGAGGATGACGAGCGCCTGGATGATGAGGGCGATGTCGATAGTATTTTTGCGCGGCGAAACCTCGAACTGCTGTTCGGCCGTCATGGAATAGCGGTTCACTTCCTCTTTCCACCCCTTGACCGACGCCTTCGACCAGTCCGCAAAGATGCGTTTGATGAACACGTTGCCGTAGTTCGACGCCTCGTCGAACACCTGTTTCGCGTGCTGTGCGCCCACGTTTTCGGCGTCGATGAGCACCGCCACGTTGTTGATTTTTTCCATAAAGGCCTCATATACTCTCGGCGAAATCTTTTCGAGCTGACGAAAATATTTCGTCCGATTTTGAGGGCGACACCGCCGCACGGCGCGTTGCGCCTAACGGCGTTTTCTCCCTCTTTTTGCCCTTTTTAGGGGCTCACCATTATAGAAAGGGCAAAAATTCACCCTCTTCCCATGAGCCAAAGTATTGGCAAATAAGGGTGCGCTAACGCAAAAGCGTGGTTTTGCTTGCGCGAGTTAATTATCTAAAAATAATCACTTGCGCGTGGCGAAATCGCATTTTGCCTAAGCGCCCTCTATTTGCGCGTTAAGCGCCTCTGGCGGAAAAGGTGAATGCCGCGTTTTCTATAATGGAGAGCCCTCAAAAGTAACGCGGCAGAGGAAAAACCGAACGCAGAGCCGCCGCAAACGGCGGCGAACGTTGGGTTTTTCCTAAAAATCACGGAAAATTCGTGATCTCTTTTCACGAATTTTCGTGAATTATAACTCTATATAAGCATCCCTCTCCGCGCCGACGGATACATAGCGCACTTTGCATTCGCATTCGCGCTCGATAAAGCGGATGTAATCGACGGCGGCCTGCGGCAGTTCTTCCAAACGGCGGCACTTGGAAATGTCGCAGTTCCAGCCTTTGAGCGTTTTGAATACGGGCTTGCAGTCGTCGAGCACGTCGGTAAACGGGAACTCGGTGAGCACTTTGCCGTTCAGTTCGTAGCCGACGCACACTTCCAGCTCTTCGTGGCCGGACAAAATATCCAGTTTGGTAAGCGCGATCTCGTCGGCGCCCTGGCAGCGGATGCCGTATTTGGAAGCGACGACGTCGAACGGGCCGACGCGGCGGGGCCTGCCCGTGGCGGCGCCGTATTCGCCGCCCGCAGCGCGCAGTTTTTCCGCCTTTTCGCCGAAATATTCCGCCGTGAACGGGCCTTCGCCCACGCACGAAGAATACGCCTTCATGATGCCGATGGTCTTATCCAGTTTCAGATTGGGCACGCCCGCGCCGATGGGGCCGTACGCCGCGATGTTGTTGGACGAAGAAGTGTACGGGTAAATGCCGTAGTCGATGTCGCGCAGAGCACCCAACTGGGCTTCGAGCATGATCTTTTTGCCCTCTTTGTGCGCGTTGTTCAAGAACAGGCCCACGTCGCAGATGTAATCTTTGAGCGGCTCGCCGTATTCTTGGAAGTACGCGAGCATCTCCTCCGCCGTGACGGGTTTGGAGCCGTACGCGCCTTCGAGGGTGAGGTTTTTCCACTCCACGATGTCGGGCAGGCGCCTGGAAAGGCGCGCCATGTCGAGCAGTTCGCCCATGCGGAATGCCTTTTTGAGGTATTTATCGGCATACACGGGCGCGATGCCGCGCTTGGTGGAGCCGAACTTTTTATCGGCGAGGCGCTCCTCTTCGAGGCAGTCCTGCGCCACGTTGTAGGGCATCGTAATGACGGCGCGGTCGGAAATTTTCAGATTATCCGGCGAGATGCGGATGCCCGCCTCGCGCAGGCGCGCCATTTCGCCCGCAAGGTGCCTGATGTCGATGACCATGCCCGGGCCCATCACGCACACCACGCCCTCGCGCAGAATGCCCGAAGGCAGCAGGTTCAAAATAAATTTGCCGCGCTCGTTGATAACTGTATGCCCGGCATTGTTGCCGCCCTGGTAGCGGCAGACAATATCGAAATCTTTCGACAGCAGATCGACCATTCTGCCCTTGCCTTCATCTCCCCAGTTGATTCCGACGATCGCAGTCAGCATTAGAAATTCCTCTCAAAAAATAAATTTGCGGATATCTCCGCATAAAAACACATTTTCTATTATAACGCATTTTCGCGCCGATGAAAAGCATATTTGCGGCAAAACACCTGTGTTCACGAATTTTTGTGAAAAGAGATCACAAAAATTCCGTGATTTTCAGGAAAAACCCAACGTTCGCCGCCGTTTGCGGCGGCTCTGCGTTCGGTTTTTCCTCTGCGATGTTATTTTTAAGGGCTCTCCTTTATAGAAAACATCGCATTCACCTTTTCCGCCAGAGGCCGCTCATCGCGGCAAATCGGGGGCTTGTTCCGCAAAGCGTGGTTTGCGGAAACGCAGTAAATTATTTCAGTTCTCGCGTTTCTCGCGCGAATAATTATCTCGGGGTATGGGGCAAACGCCCCATATTAGCCGAATAAAATGTGCGCGAGGGCGGCAGGAAAGAACCGCGCAGCAATATCGCGCCCTTTATCAGCCTAACATCGCAAAATTACACAAACAGCATAAATTTTGTCAATTATGCCTGCCAAAAAAGATTATGGCAGGAATCAATAAATTCCGCCAAAACGGGAGTTATAATAAATTTAACACAGGGTTGCCGGAACGCGCAGCGTGCAGGCGAGCCTGGGGCAAATTTATTATATTCCATTATAACTCCCTGCCCAAAAATTTTTCGTAAAATTTCTTACGAACTCTTTTCGCAAATTTTCGTGAACACTTTATCTACTCTCCCGCATTTTCGGCGGGCGTTTGCTCCTCTACAAGCGACATGGCGCGCTCGTAGATGAGGTCGGCCATCTGTTCGGCGCCGTAATCTTTGCGTCGCTTTGCGGTGTTGGCGGCGAGCGCCGCCAGTTCTTCGCGGTGCGAGGCAAAATGCACGATCTTTTCCGCCGCCTTTTTGACGGACGGAATGAACAGCGCGTTGCCGATGATGTCTTTATAATATTTTTTCGTGCCCACTTCGATGGGTGTGATGCACTTGGTGAGGATGACGGGCAGGCCGAAAAAGGTGGGTTCGGCGATGGAATTGGCGCCCGCCTTGCCCACATACAGGTCGGCCATGCAGAGAAATTCCAGCATTTTATCGGTAAACCCGAACACGCGCAGGTCGATGTTTTCCGGGCATTGCAATGCGCGCAGGCGCGCGGCACCCGCCTCGTTTTTGCCGCACACCGCCATGATGGTCATTTTTGCATTGCTGCGCACCAGGGCGCGCACCGTTTTTTCCAGTTTCGCCATGCCGTAACCGCCGTCTGACAGCACGACCACGAACCGATCTTCCGGAATGCCTAATTGTGCGCGGATCTCGCTGCGCTTGCCTTCGAGCGCGAACGCCTCCTCGCGGATGGGATAATTGACCAATCCCGTATGCCCGCCCGCGTACATACGCTGGCGGCGCACCTGCGCCAATCCCTCTTTGGTACTGAT
>CALVHW010000031.1 GCA_944328905.1 uncultured Clostridia bacterium
GCAGTTCTCGGAGGACGGGGGTGGCGTTGGGAACGGCGCTTTTGGGCGTGTCGTACGTGTCGACGGGCAGCAGGCAGGCGTCGGGATACAGATCGGCATAGGCGCGGAACGCCTCGTATTCGGAGGGGAAATTCATCACCCAGCTGTGCGCGTGCGTGCCGGAAACGGGGATGTCGAACAGTTTGCCCGCGAGCACGTTCGAGGTGGAGCCGCACCCGCCGATGACGGCGGCGCGCGCCCCGTAAATGCCCGCATCCGGCCCCTGCGCGCGGCGCAGGCCGAATTCCATGACGGAATCGCCCTCGGCGGCATACGCCACTTTGGCGGATTTGGTGGCGATGAGCGTTTGGTGGTTGACGATGTTTAAAAGCGCCGTTTCCACGAACTGCGCTTCCAGAACGGGCGCCTTTACGGTGATGATCGGCTCTTCGGGGAACACCACGGTGCCCTCGGGTACGGCGTACAGATCGCCGGTAAAGCGGAAGTTTTTCAGATATTCGAGGAAAGCCTCGTCGAACAGGCCGAGCGAGCGGAGATAGGCGATGTCGTCCTCCTCGAAGCGCAGTCCGTTGATATATTCCGCGGCCTGCTGCAAGCCTGCCGCCACCGAATAGGAGATGATTCCGTTGCGGCGGAAAAACAGGTCGAACACCGCGACGTCCTTTTCTTTGCCGCTGCGCAGGTACCCGTTCATCATCGTGAGCTGGTACAGATCGGTAAGCAGAGTGAGATTGCGCGCCATCATTCACCGTCCTTGCCGCTTTGCGGCGGCTGTTTTTCCGCGGATGCGTCGACGGGTGCGCCGCAGTACGGGCACTGCGAAACGCCCTCTTTGGTTACGGCGATGCGCGCGCCGCACGCGGGGCAAACGACGGCCTTTTCGTTCTGTTCTTGTGCTCCCCCGCTTTCGGCGGAGCCTTCCGGCGCCGCGCCGGCTTCCCCATCCGCCGCTTTCTGCCCGGCAGCGAGCACGGCGCGCTCTTTGGCAAGCCGCGCCTCTTCCATCTTTTTGCGCTCGTCGGCGGAATAATAGCGCGGCACGGTGGCCAGCGGCTCGCCGCCGTTCGACGCGCCGAAGAAACTACCGTTTTTGTAGCGGTTGTACGCGATCACGCCCGCCGCGAGCAGGGCGCCGCCCACGCACATTAAAATGGCGAAAACCTGCGAAATAGGCACCGACGAGCCGAGAATGAACTGCCCGTCGCGCAGCGGCTCCATAATGGAGCGCACCAACCCGTAGCCGAAGAAATACCCGGCCATGGAGAGCCCGTGCGGTTTCTTTTTGAAGTTCCACATCAGCGCGAACAGCAGGCCGAAAATGGCGATGTTCGCCAAACTCTCGTAAAAGAAGAAGGCCAGGTGCCACTCCTGCGTGCTCTCGATGTACACGGAGAGCGGAAACCACTGCATGGCGGGGTTTTCGACCACGGCGCCGTACACTTCCTGGTTGAAGAAGTTGCCCCAGCGGCCGATGCCCTGCGCTAAGATGACGCCGGGCAGAAGGCAGTCTGCCACGCGCAGAAAATTGATCTTATGGATGAGGCAGAAGATGACCACGCCCACCGCGCCGCCGATGACGCCGCCGATGATGGACAGGCCGCCGTTGCGGAAGCCGGAAAACCATTCGGTGATGTTGGTGGAAGGATCGGTGAGCACATAAAAAGTGCGCGCGCCGATGATGCCGAGCGGCAGGATGCACAGCAGGAGGTCGATCACCCAGTCGACGGAGATGCCGCGCCGCTTGAACAGGAGCGACACGACCACGATGGCGCAGATGATGCCGAGCACGATCATCACCGCGTAGTAGTAGATCTCCAAACCGAAAATATGAAAAGAGCGTTCGGGGATATAGTAGTTGGGTTCTTTCATGCGAAAACTCCGCCCGCCGCATTGCGCGGCGGCAGCAATGATATAGAAATATTATACCACATTTGCGGACAAAGGAAAAGCAATTTGCGGCGCAATTTTCGGCGGCGGAATCCCGCGCGCCTGCGGCGCGGCTTTTTCTCCGCTTTCCGCAAGGAAAGACACCCGTCCGCAGGCAAAAAGCGAGGCCGCCGCTGCCAGCCCGGAAAACACGGGCGCCTGCCGTACAATAAGGCCGCGGCCGCCCGTACAGAAAAAGCGGCCGCCGTGCAAGAGAAAAGCCCGCGGGCGCCCCGTCATGCAAAAAGCCCGCGGCATTTCGGCCGCAGGCTTTGAAAACAAAAATTTTACAGCAGCACCTCGTGCCCCGTTTCCGCCGATTTGTACACGGCGTCGAGAATGCGCATGAGCTGAATGCCGTCTTCCGCGGGCGCGCGCAGCGGCGTGCCGCTTACGATCGCGGAAACGAAGTCGTCGATCTCGCGCGCGTATTCGCAGCCGTTGAACGCGGTGGGTGAAGGGAACGAAACATCCGTCATCCTCCCCTCCAGAACCGAATGGAAAGTGAGGTTCGGATCGATGATGATGCCGCCCTTCGAGCCGAAGATCTCCACGCGGCCGGTATCGCGGTCGGTGTTGAGGTTGTAACTGGTTTCCACCGTGAGCACGCAGCCGTTGTCGAAACGGATCATCGCCACGGCGAGGTCTTCCACGTCGAAAACGTCCTTTTTGACATCGGAACCGGTCACCACATAGGCGCGCCCGTCTTTGATGTCGCGGCGGTCGACTTTGCTGAACGCGGCGCCGTACACGGATACGGGTTTGGGATTGCCGGCGATGTAACGGACGAGGTCGATGACGTGCACGCCGAGGTCGATGAGCGGCCCGCCGCCCGAACGGCTCTTATCCGAGAACCAGCCGCCGGGACTGCCGTTGCGGCGGATGTAATTGGCCTTGGCGTAATAAACTTCGCCCATTTTGCCGCTTTCCACCAGCGAACGGGCGAGGTCGGCATCGTCGCCGAAACGGCGCACGAAACCGATTCCGAGCACCTTGCCTGCCTTTTCGGCGGCGGCGCGCATCTCTTCCGCCTGGGCGGCGTTCATCGCCATCGGCTTTTCGCAGAAAACGTGCTTGCCCGCGTTCAGCGCGGCGATCGTACAGGAAGCGTGCGCGTTGTTCCAGGTGCAAACGCTTACCGCGTCCAGTTCGGGCAATTCGGCAAGCATTTTGTTGCTGTCGTCATACAGACGGGTAATGCCGTACTTTTCGCCCTTTTCTTTGAGCGTTTCGGGGTTGATGTCGCAAAAAGCGTACAGCTCGCAGGCGGGGTTTTTCAGATACCCCTCGATGTGCGTGGAGGAAATGTTGCCCACGCCGATGATGCCGATTTTCAGTTTTTTCATTGATCGTATCTCCGTAATTTTTTATGCCCTTACATGAATTTGCGCAGAAAATCGGCGGCGAGCGCAATGTCTTTGGCGGGATCTTCGCCCACCTCGCGCTCGATGGTGAGATAGCCGTCATAGCCGATCTCGCGCAGCGCTTTGAAATATTCGTTCCAGTTCACGCCGCCCTCGCCGAGGGGCACCTCTTTGATGCAATCCCACGCCTCCGGTTCCAGGCCGTAGTACTGAGGCGCGTACAGGCGGCGCGTATCCGTTTGGCGCAGCATCAGGCCGTCTTTGGCATGGGTGTGTACGACGTAATCTTTGAGCGTGCGCACCGCCTCCGCCGGGTTATCGCCCGCGCACATCACGAGGTTGGCGGGATCGAAGTTGACCGCCACGCCGCGGCTGCCGAGGGCGTCTAAGAACGATTTGAGCAACGCCGCCTTTTCCGGGCCCGTTTCCACGGCGAAATGCCCCTGCATGGAATCGGCGAACTCCGCCAGTTCGCGGCATACTTCGTGCATACTTTCGTACTGTTTGCAGGAAGAATCTTCAGGCACGACGCCGATATGCGTGGTCACGATGTCGGTACCCAGTTCTTTGGCGATCTCCATGATGCGCTTTTCGCGGTCGATGGAAGCGCGGTCGCGCGTATAGTACATATCGCAGCCGAAATCGCCGCACAGAGCGGATACTTCCAGCCCCTCGCCGGAAAGAATGTTTTTCACTTCGCGGATATCCGCCGCCGTCATATCCGCATGCACCGTTTCGGTATTGGCGTACATCTGCACGCCGTTCGCGCCGATCTTCGCCGCAGACTTCACCGCCTGCGCGAACGGCTGGCGGAAAGATTCGATGATCACTCCGATTTTCATGTTTGTCCTCCTGGGCCGGCCGCGGCCGGCAATTCACATACTTTTATTATAAAATAAACGGCGGAAAATAGCAATCCCGCGGGGCGCGCTTTTATTGTCAAAATCTACGATTTTTCACAAAAAATACTCCCGCTTACACTTTATTTTCCCTTTCCGTTTCGGCCAAAGCGCGGTAATAGGTATTCATGCTGACAAAGCCGCACTGCTGGGCCGCGGCGATGACGCCTGCGCCCTGTTTTTGCAGTTCTTCCGCCTTTTTTATGCGGATACGGTTGAGATAGCGGCGAAAATTCACCGCGGTATAGCGGTGAAACAGCGACGAGAAATAATTGGGAGTGTAACCGAATTTTTTCGCCACCGATGCGACGGTGATGTTTTCGCCGTAATTTTCGTCGATATAGCGCAGCACGCCGGTGATCAGCCGGCCTTCGTCTTTGCCGGCTTTCTGTGCGGGCGGATAGCGCCCCGCGAGATATCCGAGCATCCATTCGGCCGCCGAACGGCGCATGAGGGCGTTGTAATCCTTCCATTCGCCGAAAGTGCGTTCCAAAAACGCGAGGAGCGGCGCGTTGCCGTTTTCCCCCGCAAACATGAACATGGGGAAAGAGCCCGCGTACAGCGAGCGCAGGCCGCTCAGATAAAAATCGGAAAGCACCCAGATATAGGCGACGGAATGCCCGACGCTCCTGTACAGATGCGTGACGTACCGCTCGGCGAAGAACACGTCGCCGAGCGAAAGGAGATGTTCCTCGCCGTTGCCGCGGACGGACAGTTCGCCCTCCGCCACGACGACGACCTCGCAGCTGCTGTGAAAATGCGCGGCGGTGATGTTATCGAAGGATTTTGTAAAAAAGATGTAGCCGGCCGAATCGGCCGCCGGCTCGTAAATGCCGTTTTCCATATGCACGCCTCCCGGCCGAACCCTACGGCCGCCGCTGCGATTTGCGCCGCTTAAACGCGCGCGGTCGGTTCTGTATACGCGGTCAGTTTTCAGCGAACGCCGCTTAAAAAGTCGCGCGCCGCACCGCTTTGATCACGGTATTGCCCGGCAAAAGCGCGGCGCCGCCCTCGCATTCCCAGCCGCCGTGCAGCGCGAGCGTACCGTGTGCGCCGGCGGGCAGGCTGATAAACATTTCGATCTCGTTTTCGCCCGTCCGCTGCCAGCTAACGAGCACAGTGCCCAGCGGCGTGCGGTGGCTTGCCTGCGCATACGCCAATTTTTCGATAAAATACGGCGAGATATCCACGCGCGAAGGATCAAAAAACTGTTCGTTGACGCGGATGCCCGCTATATAAGTGATGTACCAGGCGGCGATATCGCCCCAGAAATGGTGGTTGAGCGACGCCACGCCGCCTGTTGAAATTCCGTTGCCGGCAATGTGCGGAATCTCCCACAGGCTGGTGGCCCCGCCGGCGACCATCGCCCCATAGGAAACGCGGTCGGGCGCCATGGCCATTTCGTAAGCGGTATCCGCCATGCCCTGCTCGCACAGCACGCGCAGCAGCGACTGTATGCCGAACACGCCGACCAGCAAACGGTTCTGCACCCCGCATACCGAATCGACCAGCCAGCAGAACGCATCCGGCAGTTCGTTCTCTTCGTAAACGCCCGCAGCGATCATCATGGAGAGCGCCGTCTGCGTCCGGCAGCTGCGGGGCGGAGGCAGCGCACCGCAGGTTTTGCGCATCGCCGCGCGCAGCTGCAGCCAGAGCGCGTGCGCCTCCTCTTCGCGCTCTTTTTGGCCGAGAACCCGGTAGATCTTTGCCGCTTTGTCGCAGATATCCATGCCGGCGAGCGTATCGGTGACGTAAACGGGCGTCCAATGCTCTCCGCCGCCGCGCGTGCCGATCTGGCACCAGTCGCCCAGGCCGTATTCGATCAGGCCGTCTGCCCGCACGATCGAGCGCAGAAAGCCGAGGTATTTGGCGATGGCATCGGCATTTTCTTCCAAAACGGCGCGGCAGCCGCGGTAACGGTACAGATAGTAAGGCAGACGAACGAGAACGGCGTCCCACGACGGGCCGCTGCCCCATTCGTACCCCCAGCCGGAGGTCGGCACGATGCAGGAAATAGCGCCGTTTTCTTTCTGCCCGTCGCGGATGCACGAAAGCCACATCCGCAGAGACTTTTCGCAGCCGAGAAGCAGCATGAACTGCTCGGCGGAAAGCGCAGCGTCGCCCGTCCAGCCGTTCTTTTCGCGGTGCGGGCAGTCGGTAGGATAATAAAAAAAGTTGGCATAATCGCTGCGCAGCGTATTTTTGAACGTTGTGTTGGCCGATGCATCCGAACAGTAAAAGTCGCCCATGCGGGCAAGGGCGGAACTCTGCTCAGACATGACCACGAGATCTTCCGCTGCCTGTGCGGGATCGATGCCGCGCACCTTTACGTAACGGAAACCGTAGTAACTGAAACAGGGCGCAAAGCCTTCGCCTTTCTCCCCTTTACAGATATAAACGATGCGCTGGATATCATCGCACCCCGCCCTTTCGCGGCCGCCGAACCGGATATTCTCCGTATCCATTTTGCCGTTGCGCAGCCACTCGCCGCAGATGAGCTCCACCTGCTGGCCGGGCCGGCCGTCGATCTTCAGAACCGGAACCCCCGCCGCATTCACGCCGAAATCGTATACTATGCCGTCTTCCAAGGCAAAGATGCGCACCGCTCTGCGCCGTTTGTATTCGCGCACCGGCTCGAAATCGGCCGCCACCCTCCGCCCGGAAGGGGCGGACGCGGAAATCGCGTTTTTCCAGCCGGAATCGTCGAACTCCGGCAAATTCCAGCCGGCGATCTCGCGGCGGGCATCGTAGATCTCGCCCTCGCGGAAATCGTCGCGCACGATGGGCGAAGGCGCGGTTTTCACCGCATCGGCAGAGGTGAAAACCCGTTTGCCGTCCGCCTCCACGCAAAACGCCGTTTTGGGTGCGGCGCGGAAAGACGCCTTGTCGAAATCCCAAACATATCCGCCGAAATTATTTGTAAAACCGTTGCCCAAAATCAGCCCCAGTACGTTTTCCCCCTCGCGCAGAAAGGGCAATATGTCGTATTCGTCATAGACGACGACCTGATCGGGATTGCAGATATAGGGCGCGAGTATCCCCTTTGTGATTCGGATGCCGTTCAGATACACATCGTAAAAACCGAGCGCGGTAACGGTGAGTTTTGCCGACGAAGGCAATTTTTTCAGCGCGAATTTGCCGCGCAGATACGGCGCGGGAACTTCTCTGCCGTAATCGGCGAATTCTTTCGTTGCCGCAATGAAAGGCATGGAAAAATCCATATTTTTTCTCCTTTACTGAATTTATTCCGGCATACTGCACGGGAACGATAAAAGCCCGGCGAAAGCGGGTTCGCACCGTTCCCTTACAGTATAACATAAAGACGGCCGCCATGCAATGCTTTTGCAAAAATTTTTAACGGAAAGGCCGCGCGGCGAATGCCGCGCGGCCGAAAAACGTGGGTACGTTATACTTCTTTTCCGAACTCTTCTTCCGTTTCCTCGATGAGGCTGTCGCTCTCGCGGCGCCCCATGACGAGCTGCGGGCTGACGTTTTTGTATTCGCGCACGCCCGTGCCTGCGGGGATGAGTTTGCCAATGATGACGTTCTCTTTGAGGCCGATGAGCGGATCGACTTTGTTCTTGATGGCAGCTTCGGTGAGCACGCGCGCCGTTTCCTGGAAGGACGCCGCCGACAGGAACGAATCGGTGGACAGCGCCGCTTTCGTGATGCCGAGCAGCACGCGCTTTGCCGTGGCGGGCCTGCCGCCGTTCATGATCGCCTTTTCGTTTTCGTCCTCGAAGGTGAACATATCGACCAGTTCGCCGGGGAGCATATCCGTGTCGCCGCAGTTTTCGATGCGGACTTTGCGCATCATCTGGCGCACGATGATCTCGACGTGCTTGTCGTTGATGTCGACGCCCTGCGAACGGTAGACCGACTGCACTTCGCGCAGGATGTAGTCCTGCACGCCCTTCACGCCCTGGATGCGCAGGATGTCCTGCGGGTTGACGGAACCGTCGTTGAGCTGTTTGCCCGGCTCGACTTTGTCGCCCGTTTTCACTTTGAGCTGCGCGTTGAACGGGAGAACGTACTCGTTTTTCTGCTCGCCCGTGATCTCGTCGCGCACGACGACGTACTGCTGGTTGTCCTTTTCGCTCACATACGCGATACCCGCCGATTCGCACAGCGTGGCGACGCCCTTCGGTTTGCGCGCCTCGAACAGTTCCTCGACGCGGGGAAGACCTTGCGTGATGTCGCCCGTGGCGGCGATACCGCCCGTGTGGAAGGTACGCATCGTGAGCTGCGTGCCCGGCTCGCCGATGGACTGCGCGGCGATGGTGCCGACCGCCTCGCCCACCTGGATGGGCTGGCCCGTGGCCATGTTCTTGCCGTAGCACTTGGCGCAGACGCCGTGGCGGGAGTTGCAGGTGAAGATGCTGCGGATGGAGACCTCTTTGATGCCCGCCGCCACGATGGTATCGGCGATGTCTTCGGTGATCATTTCGTTGACGGGAATGATCACTTCGCCGGTGACGGGATGCACGACGTCTTCGGCGACGAAACGGCCGACGAGGCGGTCTTTGAGGCTTTCGATCTCCTCTTCTTTATCCGATTCGACGTGCGGGTTTTTGGGTTTGATGATGGCGGAGATCTTCATGCCGCGCGGCTTTTTGCCGGCGCAGCAGTCGTCCTCGCGCACGATGACGTCCTGCGAAACGTCGACAAGACGGCGGGTAAGGTAACCCGAGTCTGCCGTTTTCAGCGCCGTATCGGCGAGGCCTTTGCGGCCGCCGTGCGAGGAAATAAAGTATTCCAGAACGGAAAGCCCCTCGCGGAAGCAGGATTTAACGGGGATTTCGATCATGCGCCCCTGCGGATCGACCATGAGGCCGCGCATACCTGCGAGCTGCTTGATCTGGTCGATGGAACCGCGCGCGCCCGAGTTCGCCATCATCCAGATGGGGTTGAAATCGTCGGCGTCTTTGCGCAGTTCGTCGGTCACGGCGTCGGTCGTCTCTTTCCAGACGCGCACCACCGCGTTGTAACGCTCTTCGTCGGTCAGCGTGCCGCGGGCAAACTTCTTTTCGATGCCCTCTACGCGCTTTTCCGCCTCTTCGATCTTGGTCTTTTTGCTGTCCGGAATGTGCATATCGAACACGGACGTGGTGAGCGCGCCGATCGTGGAATATTTGAAACCGAGTTCCTTGATCTTATCGAGCACTTCCGCCGCTTTGGGCGCTCCGCCCGTTTTGAAGCAGCGGTCGACGATCTTGGAGATCATCTTTTTATCGACAGGCTGGCTCTTCGGTCTGCCCTGCGCGTCCTTTTTGTAGCCGCTGAGTTCGTATTGCAGGTAATCTTCCTTGGTTTCGCGCGGCACGAAGCCGAGATCCTGCGGGATGGCCTCGTTGTAGATGATGCGGCCGACCGTCGTTTTGACGCGGCCGGTGATCTCGGTGAGCGGCGTGCCGTCTTCGGCGAAGAACTTGCCTTCGGGCAGTTTGACCGTGCGGCGCACCCACACCTCGTCCTGCAGGGTGATGAATTTCGTCTGGTACGCCATGATCGCCTCGTCTTCCGAGGAATACAGGCCGGCGCGGTACAGTTCGGCGCCCTCGGTGCCTTCGGGCACCTCGTTGTGGTCTTTATCGTACCAGCGCCCGTCGTAGCGGCGCACGATGGTCAGGTAGTAGGCGCCCAGAATCATGTCCTGCGTGGGCGTCATGACCGGTTTGCCGTCGGAAAGTTTGAGAATGTTGTTCGAGGAGAGCATGAGGAAGCGGGCCTCCGCCTGCGCCTCGATGGAGAGGGGTACGTGCACGGCCATCTGGTCGCCGTCGAAGTCGGCGTTGAACGCGCCGCAGACGAGCGGGTGGATCTTGATGGCGCGCCCCTCGATGAGCACCGGCTCGAACGCCTGAATGGACAGGCGGTGCAGCGTCGGCGCGCGGTTCAGGAGCACGGGGTGCTCTTTGATGACGCCTTCCAGCACGTCCCAGACGGCGGGTTTCGCCTTTTCCACGGCGCGCTTGGCGCTCTTGATGTTCTGGCACTGGTTGCTCTCGACCAGTTTTTTCATGATGAACGGCTTGAACAGCTCGATCGCCATCTCTTTGGGCAGGCCGCACTGATACAATTTGAGTTCAGGCCCTACGACGATAACCGAACGGCCGGAATAGTCGACGCGCTTGCCGAGCAGGTTCTGGCGGAAACGCCCCTGCTTGCCGCGGAGCAGCCCGGAAAGGGATTTGAGTTCGCGGTTGGAAGGCCCGGAAATGGCCTTGCCGCGGCGGCCGTTGTCGATGAGTGCGTCGACGGCCTCCTGCAGCATACGCTTTTCGTTTTTGACGATCATGTCGGGCGCACCCAGCTCCATCAGCCTCTTCAGGCGGTTGTTGCGGTTGATGACGCGGCGATAGAGGTCGTTGAGGTCACTCGTGGCGAACCTGCCGCCGTCCAGCTGCACCATGGGGCGCAGTTCGGGCGGGATGACGGGCAACACGGTGAGCACCATCCATTCGGGGCGGTTGCCGCTCTTGCGGAAGGCCTCGATGATCTCGATGCGCTTGACCGCGCGCAGGCGCTTGCTGCCGCTGGGGTTGTTTTCGATGATCTCTTTGGTTTCGGCGCTCTCTTTGTCGAGGTCGACGGCCATGAGCAGTTCGCGGATGGCCTCCGCGCCCATGCCCGCTTTGATGCCGGTGACCTTTTCGTCGCCGTATTTGTCTTCGATGTCGCGCAGTTCGCGATCGGTGATGACCTTTTTATAGGTGAGTTCGGTTTCGTCGGTATTGGCGACGAAATTGCGCGCCAGTTCTTCGGCGCCCTCGCCGGAAAATTCTTTGTCGCTGAGAATCTTCACTTCGCGGCGGTTGACGAAAAATACCTTTTCGCCCTCGCGGACGGTTTTATCGCTGATGCTGTAAGAGTATTTCGCCGAGCCGTCTTTGATTTTCTGGAAAACCTCGTCGAGGAAACGGAAGTTCGTGCCGTTGCGGGCTTCGAAGGCGAATCTTTCCTCGTCGATGCCCTCTTCGGCGCAAAGTTTATTGAACGCCTCGCGCGCCTCGTCTTTGGTTTTGAAACGGCCGATCTGTTTCGCCTCGGAAAAACCGACGGTGCAGGCGCGGAAGGTATCCCCTTCCGGGCGGCACCACGCCGCCAGCCTTGCCAGCCAGCCGACGTTGAGAACGGTGTATGCCGCGAAATAGATGACCTGTTCGAGTTGTTTAGGCCCCATGTCGAGCAGCAGCCCGATGCGGGAAGGAACGCCGCGGAAATACCATATGTGCGAAACGGGCGCGGCCAATTCGATGTGCCCCATGCGCTCGCGGCGCACTTTGGCGCGCGTGACTTCCACGCCGCACTTTTCGCAGATGATGCCCTTATAGCGGATGCGCTTGTATTTGCCGCAATGGCATTCCCAGTCTTTCGTCGGCCCGAAGATCTTTTCGCAGAACAGGCCGTCGCGCTCGGGTTTTTGCGTGCGGTAGTTGATGGTTTCCGGCTTGGTGACCTCGCCGTAAGACCATTCTCTTATCTTTTCGGGAGATGCAACTCCGATCTGTATTGAGTCAAAATCGTTTAATTCGAACATTTCAATCCTCCCGTCAATCAGTCTTCGTCGTCAAAGAGATCGGATGCCTTGCCGGCCTCTTCCTCGTCTTCTTCGTCTTCGGCCTGCTCGTCCTCGTCGGAATCGTCGTCGAGGTCGTCCAGGTCGTCATCGTCCAGATCGTCGAGGTCGTCCAGGTCATCGTCTTCGAAAAGGTCGGAAGAGGCAAAGTCTTCGTCCTCTTCGGGTTCGTCTTCTTCGAAAATCGATTCGACTCCGCTCTCGTCCTCTTCGTCTTCGTCGCCGAAAAAGTCGATCTCCTCTTCTTCGGCTGCGTGCTTGCTGTCGTGTTCCTCTTCCTCGTATTCCGCCTCGGAGAGGTCTTTGAGCTGCAATTCGTCCTTGCTCTCGTTGAGCACTTTCACGTCGAGCGCGAGCGACTGCAGTTCTTTGAGCAGCACTTTGAACGCCTCGGGGATGCCCGGTTCGGAGATGTTGTTGCCCTTTACGATGCTCTCGTACGTCTTGACGCGGCCGACGATGTCGTCCGACTTGACGGTGAGGATCTCCTGCAGAATGTGTGCCGCGCCGTACGCCTCCAGCGCCCAGACTTCCATTTCGCCGAAGCGCTGGCCGCCGAACTGTGCCTTGCCGCCGAGCGGCTGCTGGGTGACGAGCGAGTACGGGCCGATGGAACGGGCGTGAATCTTGTCGTCGACGAGGTGGATGAGCTTGATCATGTACATCTGGCCGACGGTGGTGCGGTTTTCGAACGGTTCGCCGGTGCGGCCGTCGTACAGCTGAATCTTGCCGTCCACTTCGCCGTTCGGGCCGACGATGTTGTTCTTTTCGAACAATTCGCGGATCTGTTCCTCGCGCGCGCCGTCGAACACGGGCGTGGCGATCTTCCAGCCCAACTGTTTGCACACGTGGCCGAGGTGCACTTCCAGAACCTGCCCGATGTTCATTCGCGAAGGAACGCCGAGGGGGTTCAAAACGATCTGCATGGGCGTGCCGTCCGCCATGAACGGCATATCGCTTTCGGGCAGGATGCGCGAAATGACGCCCTTATTGCCGTGGCGCCCCGCCATCTTGTCGCCGACGGAAATTTTACGCTTCTGCGCGATGTACACGCGCACGAGTTTGTTCACGCCGGGCGAAAGTTCGTCTTTGTTTTCTTTGGTGAATATCTTCACGTCGACGACGATGCCGCCCTCGCCGTGCGGCACGCGCAGCGACGTATCGCGCACTTCGCGCGCCTTTTCGCCGAAGATGGCGCGAAGAAGCCGCTCTTCGGGCGTGAGTTCCGCCTCGCCCTTGGGGGTGACTTTGCCGACGAGGATGTCGCCGCTGTTCACCTCCGCGCCGATGCGGATGATGCCGTCTTCGTTGAGGTCTTTGAGCGCGTCGTCGCCGACGTTCGGGATGTCGCGCGTGATCTCTTCCTCGCCGAGCTTGGTGTCGCGCGCCTCCGTTTCGTGCTCTTCGATGTGCACGGAGGTGAACACGTCTTCGCGGACGAGTTTTTCGGAAATGAGGATGGCGTCTTCGTAGTTATAGCCTTCCCATTCCATGAAGCCGATGAGGATGTTTTTGCCGAGCGCGAGTTCGCCGTTGTTAGTGGAAGGGCCGTCGGCGATGATCTCGCCCGCCTCCACCCTGTCGCCGGTGTTGATGATGGGGCGCTGGTTGAGGCAGGTGCCCTGGTTGGAGCGCTCGAACTTTTTCAGCGGGTATTCGTCGATGATGCCGTCATCGCGGCGGATCTTGATGAGGTTGGAAGCCACGCCGACCGCCACGCCCGCGTATTTGGCTTTGACCATGACGCCCGAGTCGCGCGCGATGGCCGCCTCGATGCCGGTGGCGACGATGGGACTTTCGGTTTTGAGCAGAGGCACCGCCTGCCGCTGCATGTTCGAGCCCATGAGGGCGCGGTTGGTATCGTCGTTTTCCAGGAAGGGAATGAGCGCCGTTGCGACGGAAACGAGCTGCTTGGGCGAAACGTCCATGTAGTCGATCTGGTCTTTGGGCAGCTGCGTGATCTCCGCCTGGCGGCGGCAGGATACGCGCTCGTTGACGAACGTGCCGTCTTCGTTGAGCGGTTCGTTGGCCTGCGCCACGACGTATTTATCCTCTTCGTCGGCGGTGAGGTAGCGCACTTCGTCGGTGACGACGGCGCGCACGATCGGATGGCCGTGCTCGTCCTGCCCGATCACCTCTTTGCGCACCTTGCGGTACGGGCTCATCATAAAGCCGTACTCGTTGACCTTTGCAAAGGTCGCGAGCGAGGAGATAAGGCCGATGTTCTGACCTTCGGGCGTTTCGATCGGGCACAGGCGGCCGTAGTGGCTGTAGTGCACGTCGCGCACGTCGAAGGTGGCGCGGTCGCGGTTGAGGCCTCCGGGGCCGAGCGCGGAAAGTTTGCGTTTATGCGTGAGTTCGGCGATCGGGTTGGTCTGGTCCATGAACTGCGACAGCTGCGAAGAGCCGAAGAATTCGCGGATGACCGCCGCCACCGGGCGCACGTTGATCAGGCCCGCCGCCGTGACCTCGTTGGGGTCCTGCGTGGCCATGCGCTCGCGGATCAGCCTTTCGAGGCGGGCGATACCCACGCGCAGCTGGTTCTGCAAAAGTTCGCCCACGCTGCGCACGCGGCGGTTGCCGAGGTGGTCGATGTTGTCGATGGTGCCGATGCCGTAGCGCAGGTCGAGGTTGGTGGAGATGGCCGCCACCACGTCGTCGACGGTGATGTGGCGGTGGTTGAGTTTTTCCACCAGCGGGCGGATGGCCTTTTTCTCTTCGGGGAGAACGGCGATGTCGTCGCGCTCGAGAATCTCGTGGAAGAGTTTGCAGGCGCGCACGAACTTGACGCGGTTTTCCTTGCGCTTTTCGCGGTTGCGGCGCTCTTCGGGCTTTTCATCGTCGGAAGGCCGGCCTTCGGTGGCGTAATAGACCTCGTTGATCTTATCGAGGTAATGCTCGGCGACTTCTTCGATGCTGCCGTTGTCGCAGGCGGCGGCGATCTCTTTCGAGAACACGAAGTTCGGGTAATACACCGTGGGCAGCAGGCCGAACGATTTGGGATCTTTGGGAGAGAGCGCGGCAAAATCGACGGTGTTGTTGCCGATGATGCGGTGCTTGATGCGCCCCGCGTGCTCGTCGGAAACGTACACTTCGACGACGTTGATGCCCGCGTTCTGGATGGCGAACGCCTTTTCTTCGCTGATCTTCTCCCCTTTCGCGGCGAGGATCTCGCCCGTTTCGGGGTTCACGATGTCTTCCGCGCAGATGCAGCCGGGCAGGCGGTAGGCGATGTTGAGTTTTTTATTGAATTTGTAGCGCCCCACTTTGACCACGTCGTAGCGGCGCGGATCGAAGAACAGGCTGTGCAGGTGCTGGCGGACAGACTCGTCCGTCGGCACTTCGCCGGGGTGCAGGCGGCGGTACAGTTCGATGAGGCCGTCCTGCTCGCTCTTGGCGGTATCCTTTTCGATGGTGGCGGCGATCATGCTCTCCTCTTCGCCGAACACCTCGCGGATGGCGGAATCGGACCCGAAGCCGAGGGCGCGCAGAAGCACCGTCGCACAGATCTTTCTCTTCCTGTCGACGTGCACCCACAGAACGCCCTGCGAATCCTGCTCGAATTCCAGCCAGGCGCCGCGGTTGGGGATGACTGTGGTTTTAAACATTTCCCTGCCCGTCTTGTCCTTTTCAGACTCGTTGTACGCGCCGGGAGAGCGTACCAGCTGGGAAACGATGACGCGTTCCGCGCCGTTGATGATAAAGGAGCCGTTTTCCGTCATGAGCGGGAAATCGCCCATGAAAACGTCCTGCTCGAGAACTTCGTCTTTGACTTTGTTGACGAGGCGCACCTTCACATGGAGAGGAAGGGCGTACGTCGCGTCGCGGTTCCTGCACTCCTTTTCGTCGTACTTGGGCGTGGTGCCGAAGTAATGGTCGAGAAAGTACAGTTCGAAATGGTCGGCGTGGTCGGTGATGGGTGAAAAGTCTTCGAAAACTTCGCCGATGCCTTCGTCGATGAAGGTTTTATACGACTGTTTCTGAATTTCGACGAGGTCGGGGATGTCGATGACCTCGTTGATGCTGCCGAACTTTCGTCTCTCTGTTTTGCCGTACTTTTGAATAGGTAAATCCATCAAACACTGCTCCTTCAAAAATTTCGTTCATGGCCAGCGCAAAACCGCGGTAATTTTCCCGGCAGACGCGGAAAAAAATTTTTTCCGCTCATTTATCCTCCGCCTCTTTACAACTTTGGAATTTTGCTGTATAATGGATAATGCCCGATAGCGGAAAAACGCGCCCGCCCCTTCTTACAATATTATTAAATAAAAGAAGTGCGGCGGCGGCGTTTAAACGGAAAAAGGGCAAAAATCACATTATACTCCATAATGATACAGTTTGATATTATATAAAATATCCGAAAAAAAGTCAATCGCTTTTTGCCCGCGTTGAATTTTTTTTTACATTTTCGGCAAAATTTTCTTTTTTTCGGCAAAAACAGACGGGCGGCCCGCGCAATTTTTCCGTTGCAAATGCGGAAAACCGCGCCGCGGCACCGCCGTTTTTTCAACCCGAAGTATTTTTTTGCAAGGTTTTTTACTATGAGGATCGACAAATTTTTGAAAGTATCGCGCATCTTAAAGCGCCGCACGGTGGCGGGCGAGGCCTGCAAAGCGGGAAAGGTGAGCGTGAACGGCAAAGACGTAAAGCCCGCCTACCAGTTGAAGGTGGGCGACGTGGTAGAACTCGCCTTTGCCGCGGGCAGCCTGAAATTCCGCGTTCTCGCACTGAAAGAAACGGTGAAAAAAGACGAGGCCGCAGGACTTTACGAAATTTTGTAAGGCGGGGCGCAATACAGTAAGGCGGGGGGGCGCTATTGTAAGGCGGCGGCGCAATACAGTAAGGCGGGCGCAAATTTGTTGCATTGCGCGGCGATGCCCGCATGATTGCAACCCCGTTCGGCGGCGCATGATCGCAAACCCTTTCGGCGGCGAATTTTTAACGAACCGCCGCCCGATTTATCGGTATTCCCCTTTCCTGTTTATAACATCACCCCGCCAAAAACGGCACGGAGCCAACCATGGAATTCAACGAAAACAGCGCGGAGATCCGTCCGCTGCGGGAGGGCGAGATCGGTCGCCCTCTCTTTGCGCATTTCTGCCGGCGGCAGGAAGTGACGCTCTGCCTGCGCAAGATCGAAGGCGCGTGGCGGGAAACGCCGGCGCCGTTCATCGACGACTGGGACGAGAACGATTATACATTTTTGATAAAATGCCTGCGGGGTACCGTGCGCACGGGCGGCATTGTGTTCGGCGCGTTCATAGGCGGCCAACTCAAAGGGTTTGCCTCGGTAGAGGCGGCGCCGATGGGCAGCCGCGGGCAGTACCGCGACCTCACTTCCATTCACGTTTCCGCGGACGTGCGGCACGCGGGGCTGGGCAGCGCACTGTTCGCGCGCGCCAAAGCATGGGCGAAGGCGCAGGGCGCGGAAAAACTGTACATCTCTTCGCACTCCGCCGTGGAGAGCCAGGCGTTTTACGCCGCAATGGGTTGCACCGACGCGCAGGAGATCGACGAAGAGCACGCGCGGCGCGAACCCTTCGACCGCCAACTCGAATGCGACGTATGATTTTACAGCGGTTTTGCCGCGAGGGTGTAAGGCGCCCGCCGGAATGTATCTTATAAAAGCGCGGCGGCACACCAAACGCGCTGCGGGTAATTCAAAAAC
>CALVHW010000032.1 GCA_944328905.1 uncultured Clostridia bacterium
CGTGCTGTGGTTCACCAAATCCAAGTTCGAATACCAGGCGCTCAAATGGGATAGCCCGTGGGGCGTAGGGTACCCCGGCTGGCACATCGAATGCTCGTGCATCGCCATGAAATATCTGGGCGAATACGTCGATATCCACTGCGGCGGCATCGACAACGTGTTCCCGCACCACACCAACGAGATCGCGCAGAGCGAGGCGTATCTGGGGCACGCGTGGTGCAGCCACTGGTTCCACGTTCTGCACCTGAACACCGCCAAAGGCAAGATGAGCAAATCTTCGGGCGGGTTCCTCACCCTGCAAAAACTGTGCGACGAGGGCAAATCGCCCATGGAATACCGCTTTTTCTGCCTGGGTTCCAACTACCGCAACTCGCTCGTGTACAGCGAAGATACCTTCGAAAACGCCGCCAACGCCTACCGCAAACTCAAGAGCCGCGCGCTCGCGCTGCCGGAAGAGGGCGCCGTCGACGAAGAGGGCTTTGCCCGCTATAAAAAGGCGTTCTGCGACGCGCTGGACGCCGACCTGAACACGGCGCAGGCGGTCACCTGCGTGTACGACGTCGTCAAGGCGAAAGACATAAGCGGCGCCACCAAGCGCGCGCTGATCGCCGATTTCGACCGCATTCTCTCGCTCGATCTTTTGAAAGAGGAGAAAAAAGAGGCGGCGGGCGGGCTTTCCGACGAGGAGATCGAGGCGCGCATCGCGGCGCGCGCGGCGGCGAAAAAGGCGAAAAACTACGCCGAGGCGGATAAAATCCGCGCCGAACTCGCCGCACAGGGCATCGTGCTCACCGATACCCCCGCCGGCACCACTTTCGCGCGCAAGTAAGAATTTTTGAAACGGATATTATATTGCGGGGGCGCGGCTATGCCGCGCCCCCGCTCCGTGCCGTTATATAAAATTTCGGCAAAGAGAGGCATATAACGGCAGAAAAACACACTGCTGCCTCCCGCCCGTTGCCCCTGTTCCGCGCCCGTTTTTGCCGCTTTTTTTCCTTATCGAAAAACAAAGGAATTTTCAAAAAAGGCTTGAATTCGGCAGAGGGTTGTGCTAAAATTGAAATACTGAAATTTTTGCGGCGGGTGCCGCAGGGAGAAAAAGATGAAAGTTCTGCGCAAAGGCATCATTGCCAAGGGCGGATGCGCGTTCGGGCAGGGCCATTACTGGCCCTCGGTGGCGAGGCTGCCGGGCGGCCGGCTGGCGGCCGTGTGGTCGGGCGGGCGCCATGCGCACGTCTGTCCGTACGGCAGGGTGGAAATTTCCTATTCGGGCGACGAGGGCGTTACCTGGTCAGAGCCGTCCGTCCTGTACGACAATTCGCTCGACGACCGCGACGCCGGCATCGCCGTGTGCGGGGATAAAGCGGTCGTCACCACCTTTACCAACACCCGCCGATTCCAGCGCAGCACCGTGCCGCAAATGTTTCCGGGGCCGGAGAACGAAGAGAAGAGAAAGAGCGTTTACGCGCACCTCGATGCGGTCACCGACGAGCAGGAAGCGCGCGACCTCGGCTCGTTCTGCGCCGCGGGCGACGGCACGGACTTCGGCGCATTCCGCCGCGTGCCCATAACCGCGCCGCACGGCCCCATCGTAGGCGAAGACGGCCGTTTTCTCTACATAGGCCGGGCGTTTGTGGACGGCGACGGTACGGCTTTCGGCCTGCCCGACGGAATCTATTATATCCGTTCGGAAAACGGCGTCGATTGGAGCGAGCCGGTCGCGGCGCCGCCGGCGGATGACGGCGCCATGCTGTGCGAGCCGCACGGCTTTGCCTGCGGCGACGGCAGTGTTTTCGTGGCGGCGCGCGCACACCTCGGCGGGCACGCCACCATGTATTTCAACCGCATCGCAAACGGCGCGTTCGGCAAGTGGTATCCTTCGGGCATCGAAGGGTTTCCGCCGCATTTTCTCACTCTTTCGGGCGGCGGCACGCTGCTCGTGTACGGCAGGCGCACGCAGCCGTACGGCATCCGCGCCAAACTCACCCAAGACGGCGGCCGCACCTGGGGCGGGGAGATGATCATAAACGGCGACGCCGCGCAGCCGGATATCGGCTATCCCGCGTCCGTCGAGCTGAAAGACGGCTCCGTCTTCACGCTTTGGTACGAGCCGATCGGCAACGACAGCCTGGGCAGCATCGCCTATGCGGTGTGGAAGCCCTGACCGGGTTTTGGAAGGAAAAACAGAAATTGCCGCGCGTTCGGTTCCGCGGCGCGTCGGCGGCGGCAGTCTGCGGCGCGTTTGCGCCGCGCCGCGGCAAAAAAAGTACGCACAAAAAAAGGGGAAGCCCGCAGTTTTGCGGGCTTCCCCTTTTTTTGTGCGCCGCGGTTTATTAAACCGGCGCAGAGTTTCCGGCGGTACGCGCGTCTGGCAGAAAGCAACGCTGCCCGGCAGATCATATGTTTTCGGCATTGCCTGGATATTCTTCCGCGGCGAGTTCGCCGAATTCCTGCTCGTTTTCCGCCGCGTCCGGGTGCCTCACGCGGTTGGGCGAAAGGCCGTATCTTTTTTTGAATTCGCGGTAAAAATAGGTGCGGCTGTTCAGGCCGACGTACACGATGATATCTTCAATGGAAAGGTTTGTTGTCTGCAGCAGCGAATGCGCCGTATCGAAGCGGATCTTGTTGCGGTATTCGGTAAAAGTAACGCCCATATAATGCCGGAACATCCTGGAAACGTAAGAAATGTTGTACTGAAAAGCGGGCAGTACCTGCAAAAGCTCCTGCTGTGAATATCTGAAATGCGGCGGATAGTGCATCTGCGTTAAAAGCTGGCTCATCCAAAAAGGTAGCGGTTTTCCGTCCTGCACCGGGGGGGGTGGCTGTATTTTGCGGCAAAAGCGTGGAAATGATGGAAAAAAACAGCGTTTTCGTCATAAAATCGCGCGATTCCCGTTCGCGGGGCGCAGTGATCGCGGTGATTTCCTTTTCCAGATATTGCAGCTGTTCGCTGGTGAGCGCGGTGCTCACATAATCGCGGCTTTGCAGATATTCGCGGAACGACGCGGGGCTTTCCGCCAGTATGTTTTCGAAAAGCTCCCGGCGCACGAGCAGATCGCGGTGGCAGAAATTTTTTGAACCGACAAACGTGAACAGATGGTATTTGTACGGCCTGATCAGAATCAGGTCGTTTTGTTTAATTTCCGATCTGACGCCGTTCACATAGTGGGTGGCGTTGCCCGAAAGCACATAAAACAGTTCATAGCATTCGTGGGCGTGCTCTTCCGTATAGTGTTTGTTCAATACCTGCGTAAAAAAATTCTGATCCGGCAGAAAGATGTCGGTTTCCTTCAATACAGTCCCCATAATTACAGTATAGCATATACCGGAAAAATTTTCAAGCATCAGTCCGCCGCATTGCACGGTTCGGAAGCAAAAAGTAAAAAAAAGGTACTTTTTCTGAAACGTAGCACATTGAAATTGTGATTAAACCGTGTTATTCTAATTACACAAGGAAAAATCTGAGGCGGAGCGAGCAGCGGGCGGCGGAACGCCCGCTGCGCCGCCCTTGCCGAAAAGAGAGGGGTTATGATAGCCATACGCCGTAAAAAAGTAAACTGGGTAAGAGTGCTGTTTCTTCTGTGCTGTACGGTGATTCCGCTCGTCCATTTCTGCATTTTTTACATTTTTGTAAATATCAATTCCTTCATGATGGCATTTCAGCAATACGAAAAAGGCGAAATGTTCTGGACGATCGGCAACTTCACGCGGTTTTTCGAAGAGCTTGCCAACGCAGATTCCGAACTGATCGAGGCGATATGCAACACGTGTATCACCTTTTTGATCAACCAGATCATGTTCGGGCTGAGCATCCTGGTATCCTACTTTTTATACAAAAAAGTATTCATGTACAACGTGTTCCGCCTGTGCTTCTTTTTGCCCACGCTGATCGCGGGCACGATCGTCAATTCCGTTTTTACGCAGATCGTCGGCGTGAGCGGGCCTATCGCTCCCATCGTGCAGGATATGCTCGGCCTCGAATTTATTCCCACGCTGCTGCGCGACGACAGGTTTGCCAACGGCGTCGTGTTTGCCAACCTGATATGGCTCACGTTTCCGGGCAATATGATCATACTCGGCGGCACGTTCAGCCGCGTGCCCGTTTCCGTGCTCGAATCGGGCAGGCTCGACGGTCTGAACTGGTTCCAGGAGGCCGTTAAGGTCATCATTCCCGTCACCTGGCCTACCATTTCGCTGCTGTGGATACTCAGCATCGTCGGAGTGTTCGGGGCGTCGGGCAACGTGTTCCTGCTCACCAAAGGCGAATTCGGCACGCAAACGCTCTCCAACTGGATGTATATGCAGGTATACAACAGTGCCGGCGGCAACGGCGAATCGAACGCGCTGAATTATCTTTCCGCCGTGGGTATGTTCTTTACGTTCCTGTCGATGATCCTCTTCGTGGTCATCCGCTACTTTACCAACAAAGCGTATGCAGACGTGCAGTACTGAGAGAGGGGAAAGGGTATCATGAAAGAAAATACAATGGTGCAAAAACTCCACAAAACGAGAAATCCGTTCAAAAGATTTTACAACGCTTATATCTCCAAACGCTCTGTTTCCGAAATTATTTCCTTTTCGGTGGTCTGGCTCATCTTTCTCGCCTTCGCGTGCAGCTATGTTTACATACTTTTCTGGGGCTTTATGTCCGGCTTCAAAACGCACGACGAGATCGCGCTGCATCCCTTCGCCCTGCCCGAAAAAATGCAGTGGCAGAACTATGCAGACGTGTTTTCTGAGTTCGAGATCGCCGGTTACGGATTTTTCGGGATGCTGCTCAACAGCCTTTACTTTTCGGTGCTGGGGCAGTTCATCACCTGCATGATCACGGTGATGCTCGCTTACGCCACGTCTAAATTCAAATTTTTCGGCAGCGGCTTTTTCTACTACGCAGTTATGGTCATGATCAACCTGCCTCTGTACGGCAACGGCGGCAGCACTTATAAACTGCTGTACAATCTCGGGTTCGTCAACTCGTATTCGCAGATATTCCTCGCGTTTACGGGCATGAACATGAACTACCTCATCTTTTATTCCGCATTCAAAAGCCTGTCGTGGACGTTCGCCGAAGCGGCGTACATCGACGGCGCCAACGATTTTACGGTATTTTTCCGCGTGATGCTGCCGCAGGTGCTCAACCTGTTCGGCGCCATTTTCCTCACGCTGTGGGTGGCCGACTGGAACAACTATTCGGGCGCGCTCATCTACCTCACAAAAATGCCCGTGCTGGCGAGCGGCATCTATTCGTTCGAACTGAACATGACATACGTTGCCCGGCTCGACATCCTGTACGCGGCATACATGATTTCGGCGATTCCTCCGCTGCTGCTGTTTGCGTTTTTCAACAAGGCACTTACGAGCAACATTTCGCTCGGCGGCATCAAGGAATAAATATTTCAGGTAAAGGAGAAACAAGATGAAAAAAATCAGTTGCATGGTACTTGCGCTGGTGCTCACCGCGGCCTGCCTGGCCGGCTGCGGCCCCAAAACGGCCGCCAATACCGAATCGGACATCGAACTGGTATATTGGAGCAGCGGCAGCGGCGTGGAGTTCCTGGAAAGGACGATCGAAGATTTCGAAGAGGCGTATCCGCAGTACAACGTATACATGACGGAAAACTATGACCAGACGGCGATCGCCAACACGTTCGGCCTGGGCGCGGATTACGATACGGTAGACCTGTATATGTATTCGGCGAAGGCCGTGCCTGCGGAAAACCTCGAAGAGTACGGCGAGCCGCTCGGCGATGTTCTCGGATACACCGTACCGGGCGAAAGCAAATCTATCGGGCAGAAATTCTATACCGACGTTCTCGAATGCCTCGAACACAGCGACGGCGAATATTACAACCTGCCTTACCAGGGCGGCTGGCTGGGGCTTGTATACAACAAGTCGATAATCACGGGCGAGGGCGATTTCATCGTTCCCAACACCACCACCGAACTGGAAGGCGTGGTGATGGCGCTCGACGCGCAGGGCACAAAGTCTTTTCAGCACTTCGAATACGGCGGATACTGGCGCTTTTTGTATTCGATATGGCAGGCGCAGTACGACGGCATGGATTACATAAACAATACCTTTAACCCGCTCGACGACGGCGTGAACGAAGGCCCCAGCAAAGAGGTGCTCACGCGCGAAGACGGGCGCCTGAAGGCGATGGAAGTGCTGGAGCGCATCGTAACGCCCAACACGGTGACGATCGATTCCAACTCCGAAAAATTCACCACCGCGCAGACGAAATTCCTCAACAAAAGCGCGGCGATGATGGTAAACGGCTCGTGGCTGATGAACGAAATGCGCACGTCCTCTTCCAAAGCGAACAACTTTTTGATGATGCGTACGCCCGTGATCAGTTCCATCGTGGAAAACTGCGATTCCATTCAGGGCGAAGGCGGCGGCACGCCTGACAGAGAGCTTTCCGCCCTCATCGACGACATCGACGCCGTTTCCGACGGCGAAAAGACCATCACGCTCACCGGCGACGACACCGCCACCGTGACCGGCGAAGGCTACAGCGTCACCGAAAAAGATTACAAGCGCGTGCAGGAAGCCCGCAACATCATGGCTTCCACCATGGCGGAAAACTCGTTCATCGTGCCCAACTATTCCAACGCCAAAGCGGCGGTGAAAGAGTTCATCAAGTTCTATTACAGCGGCGCGAACCTTCTCAACGTGATCGCCACCAACAAACAGCCCGTGCCGCTCAACCTCGACGACGCGACCAAGCTCGACCAGTCTTCCTGGACGGAATGGGAAGTGCAGCAGTACGCCTGGGCAAAGACGGCGATTCCCTGGTTCGAAGAATCGCCCACGAGGAGCGTCCTCTTTACCAAAGGCGGCGCCAGCCCTTACGGCACGGTAGACATCATCACCTCGATGTGCAACACCAACGTTACAAAATCGGCGGCAACGCTGTGGGGTGAGATCGTTGCGGAATTCAACCGCGATTGGGATAAATATGTGCTCAACGCGCAGTAAAATGCGTAAATAAAACATTATAGGGAGGAAGAAAGGTGAAAACTTTGATCGGAAAGGTCGGAATTTTCTGCATGGCGGCAGTCATGCTCGCCAGCCTGCTGCTGGCGGCACTGCTGCCGGTAAGGCCCGCGCTGGCCGAGGGCGGCGCGGGGGATGCTGCAACGGCACCCGTTACGGTGGATACCCACTTGAATACCGAAGAAGGCGAGATGCTGTTTGATACATCGGCAACAGAGGAATCGAAAAAAGTGAGCGTATCCGAAATGAATACGGGTACACTTACGACTATTTTCGGGCTGGGTGAAAACCTTCCGATCGATGGCAGATTGAATGCAGGCGATACAGCCGAAGGCGTTCCTACTGATGTGGCGGTATTTACCACAGACAGCGACGGGTCGCTGCGTATGCACTACGATTGGTATGGCGCTACGTTGTCCAAGCAGAAGATCGTTTTTGACACTCCCGTTGCCATCAGTGAACTGGAAAACGGCATACTGCTTGATATCTACCTGCATACCGGTGCAACAAATCCTTTCCAAGATGCGCCTAATATATACGGGATGAAGATTTTTGCAGCCGATGATACCGGGGCTGCGGACGAGGGCATTTCGGTGCCGAACACCATAACGCAGGACGCGTGGACGAAACTCTATATATCCGCAAGTCAGCTGCCCCTTCTTGCCGATGCAGACGGAATGCTCAGCGGATTGCAGATCGGTTCGCGTTTCCATTGGGGTGATCCGAATGCAGCCGGAGGCCGTCCCGATACGTCTAAGGGGGCAGCGCAGGGTTACATAAAATTCAGAGGGGTAGAAAAGGTGTCTACAGGCGGCACGCTGGAAAAAGTATACGGCCAGACGACGGTAGACAAGGAGCCTTCGCGCGATATGTCACGCGCCATCGAAGTGGTTTCCGACGATACGGCGCAGGACAACGATTCGTACTTTTTCAGGATGAACTGGTACGGCGTCGTTACGTCGTCAACGACGATCGTTTTCGATGAACCCGTCAATGTAGAGGAGATTTCCGAATTGGTCGTGCGCCTGAAAGTGGATGCCGACGTCGATCAGGATCCCTATTTTACAAACGATACCAACGGTATCTCGCTTTACCCGCTCGGCGCCGTGGGCGAAACGGGCGAGGGCGTGCAACTGCAGTCGAAAAACATCACGCAGCGCGAGTGGGTGGATTACAGCATCAGCTATAATCAGGCGAAAAAGCTCGCAGATGAAGACGGCTATATCCGCGGCATTCAGCTCGGCGCGCGTTTCCATTGGGGCGAAAGCAAAGATTTGAATGAGAAAGGCGATTATTCTTACGGCTACGGGCATCCCACAACCGGCGGCACGGACGACAACCTCACCATCAACATCGATACGTTCAGCTATGTGCCTTATGTGTTCGACGGCTACCTCACCCAGGGCGACGGCGGCGTGAGCGAACAGGACACCGGCACCATCGTCGAGGTCAACGGCGTTTCCGGCGACGATTTCGATAAAGTGCACCACGCCCTCAACGAGGGGGATATCAAACCCGTTGCCGACGCCGACGCGACGGACGGCTGGGCGTTCAAGATCAACCTGTTTGCCTGGAGCGCGGTGCGCTCGCGCAACTACGCGGAATTCCGCACGCCCGTCAAGGCGGACGAGGTGGACGGCCTGGTGGTGCGCCTGAAGCTGCATATTTCGCAGTCGCAGCCGTATGCTTCGGCTTCTTACGGTTACGGCGTGTACCTGTTCGACAAGGGCGCCACGGGCGCGGCGGAGGAGCAATTCACCATCCCGCAGGATACATTGCAGGAAAAGTACGTCAACGTATACATCGGCAAAGACGACGTGATCCGCATGGCGGGCGCAGACGGTATGCTGGAAGGCCTGCAGATCTCCTCGTACCTCAATATCGGCGTGGATACCACAACGTACAACAACGGCGAACCGTATATCATGATCGACTACATCGCCGTTTCGCAGAACAAGCAGATCACCTTCAAAGACGGCGACGAGGTGCTGAAAACGGATACCGCGCCCACCTTCTTTGAAACGACGGAAAACTATTTTATCCCGCAGAAAGAGGGCAAACTTTTCCTCGGCTGGAAAAACGGCGATGAATTCTTCGATTTTTCCGCCCTTCTGCAAGGCGACGTGACGCTGACCGCCGCCTGGGTGGATCAGATGGCAGATGTTAGCTCGTACTACGGCCTGTATAAAGCGACGGACGGCAAATACATCTCACTCACAGCCGACGGCATCGAAGTTTCTTCCGTCACCGACGCCTACGCGTACTGGGGCATGGGTACGGACGAAAAACTGTACATCGTAAACGGCACGGAGCAATTTGTGCTCGACCTGAGCGGCGAAGGCGAATACACGAAGGTAGACAGTGTTACGGTCACTTACAATACGAAGATCGCCTCCGAGCCCACGCTGCAGGTACTCGTGGAAAAGAATACCGCGGCCACCGCGCCGAACGTGGTGCGCAACGGCTACGAACTCACCGGCTGGGTGGATGCGGACGGCAATCCCTTCAATTTCGAAACGGTGCTTACGGGAGATATAACGCTCACCGCCGTTTATGAGCCGGTCGAGATCAGCGATGCTTCCAAGTATTACGGCAACTATTACGATAAAGCGACGGGCACGATGGTCGTGCTGGCGGCGGAGAACAAGGCTACCTTTACCGCCGGCGGCACCGATACCGAACGCGTATACTATATCCTCAAAGACAACGTGATCGCTTTTGCGGAAGGCGACGATTATACCGAAGGCACCATGCTCGCCGCACGGTTCATGTTCGACGGCACGGAATATATCCGCCTCACGCAGTACCTCGTCACCTTCGATACCGACGGCGGCTCGGAGGTCGAACAGCAAACGGTGAATGCCGCGTCCGGCTATCTGGCAACGAAACCTGCCGATCCCACCAAAGAAGGCTATACCTTCGCGGGCTGGTTCCTTTCGGATAACACGCAGTTCGACTTCAATACCGTTCTCACCGAAAGCGTTACGCTGTATGCGCACTGGATGTTCGCCGACAATGCCGGCGGCAATACCGAAGGTGAGTCGGGCGGCGGATGCAGCGGCTTGTTTGCCGGCACGTCTGCCATAGCCGCGGCTGCGCTCATCGGCGCGGCAGTTGTTGTGCTCGCCAAACGGAAACACCGCTCGTAACGTGTACGGAGGTGAAATACCGTGAAAAGAACGAAAAGATTTATTCTTACCGCTGTTTTGGCGGCCGCCGCACTGTTTTTGTGCGGCGTGCCCGCCGTCAGCGCGGGCGTATCGAACACAGTCGTCTGCGATTCGGATGATTTTTCTTCCGGCCTGAACATGGGCGAATGGTATGCGTCCGTCAATGATATCAAGGGCACCGAAGAGGGAATCGTGTTCGGCGAATCGCTCGCTTCGGGCAGCCGTATCGCTTCGAGAACGCAGCTTTACAATCCGCAGGCGGATCCCGCGGCCGAAAGTTTTTCGGCGGAACTCACGTTCAACGTAAAAAAACAGATCGCGGGGCGCATCGCGGTGTCGTTCGGCCTGCGCCTGCCCAATTCTGAAACGGGTTCCGCGAATACGACGGCGGTCTATCTCGCCTCGCAGGAAGAAAAGATCGTGCTCGGCGTTTCCAATTACGATGCGCAGGGCGCCGAAAACACTGTTCTGGAAGCAAAGGATACGGGCGTTGCGCTGAGCGGAGAGAGCGCCAAGGTGGAACTTTCCCTTTCGGTCAGCCAGGGGGGAGGCATCGAGGTGCTCGTAGGAGAAACGCAAATGATCTCCGATGCGGATGCCGGATGCGCGGCTGCCGGGTATTTCGGCGTGGGCATCACGGCGGCGGGCAACAGCTTTGCCGTCGAAAAGATACGCCTCGCGGGTTATTCCAACAATACCCCCGAAAATACCAATATAATGGAAAATTTCGATAAAAACTGCTACAATACCGCCGATCTGCGCACCGCAGTGCCTTACGGCGGGCAGGGCGTATTGCTCCCGCAAAACGGCGCGCTGGCGTTCAGCGGACTCATGGAAGGATATATCTCCACGACCAACCGCTATTCCAATTCCGAGCTCGCGTTCGACATCCCGTTCCTGCGCCGCTCGCCCGCATACGACGAAGAGCAGAATTTAACGGCACCCGTTTCGGCAGGATTTTCCGTCGCTCTCGGCTGCACCTCGGCCGAAAGCATCACCACCAACGCGGCCGTCACGTTCAAGCTGGTTCCTTCCGGCGGCAACAACATGGTGGCGCCCACGGCAACCCATCTCGAAGTGTACGAAGGCAACGAGCTTCTGAAAACGGTCCATCTGCCGCACGCCTACAACATCTGGGACGAAAATATCGTGGCAGGCAGGAGCGTCGGCGTCGTCATCAATGTAAAGGACGGCAGCGTCAGCTTCGGGCTGCGCTTTGATAACGAGATCGGTTATACCAACCTTTATACAGGCACGTTCTCTTCCAATCCCGACGGGTTTATCCGCATCTATGCGGACGGCACGCCCGTTTCGCAGGCGGGTAGCCAGCCGGCAAACAGCGTCAGAAAGTGCGATTTTACCATCGATAATCTTTCCGTTACCAATATGGACGAGGACGCCCGTGTAGTCGTTTCCGAGTATGTGGCGAGCTACAGCAAGGTCGATGATTACGAATACGGCAGCACCTGGGACGACGAAGATATGCTGTTCTTCGATTGATAAAGGAGGGGCAGAAAATGAAAAAAAGATTTTTGAAGATCGCGGCGCTGGCGCTGGGCACGGCACTGGCTTGCGCACCCTTTGCCGCCTGTGCCGACGGCGGCAGCGAAGGCCTGGAGCTGATCGGGGCGAATACGCAGTATACAGTGACGGAGAAAGGCACGCCCGAACCCGTTTATTCGATCGGTTTCGATATCATGGGCGGCAAAGACGTTATGCCCATCGGCGGCTGGTGGGGCCCCTACGAACCGCAGCAGGACGTCGTGAACGGCGTGGAACTGCCCGATTACGTCAGCGACTATTATTTCGGCCTCATGCAGGAGGCGGGCGTGAATTTTACCGTCGTTTCTCCGGAAACGTGGGGCGCGAACAAGCAGAGCGTGGAAGAGGCGCTCGACCTCTCCGCTAAGTACAACATGGGGTATTTCGTCTATGATCCCGTCGTTTCCGATTCGGGAAAACTGGATACCATGCAGGAGCGGCTCGACCTGTATATGTCGCACCCCGCCTGCATCGGAGTCCATTCCATAGACGAGCCGAAGGCCAACGCGTTCGACGCGCTCGGAAAAGTGTACGAGCGGTTCGGCGAACTGGGCTACAACAACCAGTATCTGTTTACCAATCTCCTGCCCAATTACGCGGCAGATCTTTCCGGCGCCGGCTCGCCGATGGTTTACGAAGAATACCTGCGCGAGTATTTCGAAAAAGTGGATTCGGGTTTCCTGTCGTTCGACCATTACCCGTTTACACGCGCCGGCATGGGCACAGACAATATGCGGCAGTATTTTGAGAATCTTTCCGCCGTGCGTCAGGTCGCCGAGGAAAACGAAATACCGTTCTGGACGTTCATCCAGCTGGGCGGGCAGTGGAACGATTCGGGCGCCCCGCGCGATATAACTTACCCGCTGTTCCCTTCGGAGGCGGAAACATACTGGAACATCAACACGTCGCTCGCATACGGGGCAAAAGCCATCGAGTATTACTGCATCTTCCAGCCCATCAACTACATTTACACGCTCGACGGGTTCAACTTCGAACATTTTGCCATGTTCGGCGCGGCGGGCAACATCAACAGCTGGTACTATTACGCGAAAAACGCGGATATGCAGATCCAGGCGATCGACCACGTTCTGATGAACGCGTCCAGCGAGGGCATCATCACCCTGGGCAGAACGGCGTCGTCGAACATTATGGGCGATGAAAAGATCGAAAGCGGCAGCTTCCGCCAGCTCACGGGCATTACCGGCGAAACGGAAGATACCAACGCGATCGTAGGATGCTTCGATTATCTGGGCGGCACCGCGCTGTACGTCGTCAACTATTCCGTGTACGACAAACAGCAGGTCACGCTGCATTTCGATGCCAAATACGGCTACGATGTTGTACAGAGAGGCAGAAAAGTATCCGTTGCGGGCAAAGACCTGCCGCTCACGCTCGAAGCGGGCGAGGGCGTTCTGGTAACGCTGCGGTAACGGCAGAGCGCCCGCCGGGCGGTGCACAGCCGGCGGCAATACACCGCATACCGGCGGGCGCTTTTCTATTCAAAAAACAGACACGAGGAACAGACATGAAGCAAGGAATCAGGCGGAAAGCTGCGCCGGTATATGCCGTTTCGTTCGGCTGCATCGGCGGCAAAGACGTTATGCCCGTCGGCGGCTGGTGGGGCCCGTTCGTTTCTGAAGACGACGACGCGGACTATGTAACTGACTTTATAAAAAACAAATATTTTGAAATGATCGCCGAAGCGGGCGTAAACGTCATCACAGTCACCCCCAATACTTACGGGGCCTGTCCTGCCGAAACGATGCGCTGCCTGGAACTGGCGGAAAAATACAATATGGGCTTTTTTGTGCACGACGGGTTTTTCAACGACGTTGCCAACAAAAACAAACTGGCAGAGCGCGCCGCGCTCTTTGCCGGGTACAAGAGCTGTGTTGGCTTTCATCTGATCGACGAACCGAGTGCCAAGCGTTTCGATGCGCTTTCGCAGATCTATTCTGCGTTCGAGCGCACGGGCAGCAATCTTCTTTTGTATACGAATATGCTGCCGCGCTATGCGAGCGGCGAGCTTCTCAGCGGCGATAAGGGCGGCGAAATGAGCCTGGAAGAATACCTGTCGCTGTATCTGTCGAAGGTGCGCACGAAGTTTCTTTCTTACGACTTTTATCCCTATTCGAAAAAAGACGGCGGCAACGAAAAGTTCGAATGGTATTTCGAAAATCTTTCGTTGGCGAAAAAACTCTGCGACGAACACGGCATACCGCTGTGGACGTTCGTGCAGGCGGGCGGTCAATGGGACAGGGAAAATAAACCCAGCGTGGAAAGATATCCGTCAGAAGGGGAATTTTTGTTCGACGTAAACGCAAATCTCGCTTACGGCGTCAAGAGCATTCAGTATTTTACGCTCATCCAGCCGCAGGAGTTTTCGCACACCGATACGGGCAGAGATTACAGGCGCATCGGACTGATCGGCGCGGACGGCAGAAAAAACGAATGGTACGATATGGCGCGCCGGGCGAACCGGCAGATCAGTTCGATAGGACACATTCTGATGAATGCGTCGTGCGAGGGGATCATTGCGGTCGGCGAAACGGTGCAGAAAAACATCGGCACGGGGCTGCCGTATACCCTCTGCGAGATCGGTTCGGACGGAAAACGCACGCATTCGCGTAAATATTACGAACTCTGCGGCGTTTCGGGCAGCGGAATCATGATCGGCTGCTTCAATTACCGCGGCGGAACCGCGCTTTACGCTGTGAATTACGACACAAAAAAGACGAACGAGGCCGTGCTGCATTTCGACGGCGAATATGCGGCAAAAATTTATAAAGACGGAGTCTGTTCGGATTTTTGCGGCAAAGACTGCGCGCTGCATTTCGGCGCCGGTGAGGGAATTATGGTAGAAATACTTTGAAAACCGCTGCAAAACGGGTACAAAGAGGGCGCAGGCCGATCGGCCTGCGCCCTGTTTGCAGCCCGCCGGCGGGGAGAAACGCCGGCGGGCTGCTACTTATTTCGTCCGCGGAGACGTCTGTCTGTCCTGCGAGGGCAGGGTGGCGAATTCCGCAAAGTAGTTGCGCAGAAAGGTGTGGTAGCTTTCATATCCCAAAAGTTCGGCCGTGTGCGTTACCGAAAAACCGCGCTTCAGGTATTCCCGCGCACGGTACATCTTTTTCAGCCGCACATAACGCATCAGGCTTATGTTCATCGTCCTGGCAAAAATATGGCCGAGATAGGTTTCCGAAACAAACAGCGCCCGTGCCAGCTCGGGTATGTCCAGCGGTTTATCGAGGTTGTCGCAGATATACCGCACGGCAGACTGCACCAGGGCGGGCAGCTCGGTTTTCGGGGTATCGTATGTTTCTTTTCCGTACCGCAGCGCTACCATTGCTTCGGTGATCACAGCGCCCTGCAGGATGCGCCGCGGCGTTTCTTCGTACAGAGTCGCTCCCGCTTCCGCCCGCGCAAACAGCGCTACCATTTCTTCGTCTGCCTGCCTTACGATGGGGCGGTCCGTCTGCAATTCGTCGGGCAGGAGTTCGGGCGCAAAATGCACCACGTACCGCTCGTAGTGCCGCTGCGGCGGTATTTTCAGCACATGGTATTGCTGCGGGGGGATCACGATGACCGTGTTTCCGGAAAATTCGTAGGCGGTATCTTCCACCAGAAACAAACCCGATCCGCTCAGGATAAAAAGTATCTCGTAAAAGAGGTGGTTATGGCTGTCAAAGCTGGCGTTTTCCACTTCTTTTGTATAGGAATGCGAAAATACTATGCTGTTGAGAGCTGCTTCGTTTTTGATGATTTTATTATACAGCATAAAAAAAGAAATTGCAATATAAAACGGCTTTTTTTGCTATTGAATTGTAAATTAAATTGTAGTATACTGTATAAAAAAGTTTTGCGGAGGGATTTTATGGCAAAACAGACACTGCAAATCGCCGCACAGCTCTTTACCGTGCGTGCTTTCACACGGGCGGAGGAGGGAATCGCCGCGTCGCTCAGAAGAGTGAAAGAGAGCGGTTACGACTGCGTGCAGATCTCGGCTTTCGGCCCGTGCAGCGCGGAATTCCTGCGCGGCGAACTGGAAAAAAACAGGCTTACGGTCTGCGCCACGCACACGCCGTACGAGCGCATCGTAAAGGATACGGATAACGTGATCCGCGAGCACAAGATCATCGGCTGCCCGTATGTGGGGCTGGGGTACTGCGAATTGAAGACGCCCGCACAGGTGCGCGCCTTTTTGGCCGACATCCTGCCCGCGGCGGAAAAAATACGCGATGCGGGGCTGAAATTTCTGTATCATAACCACCAGTTCGAATTTTGCCGCATGGAAAACGGCGCGTCGCCCATGCAGATGTTGCTTTCGGAAACCTCCGCCGATACCTTCGGGTTGCTGCCCGATCTGTACTGGCTGCAATTCGCGGGCGTCGATCCCGTGCGTTTTTTGCACGAAAACGCCGACAGGATCGGCGTCGTACACCTCAAAGACATGATCGTTACGGCCGACGGCGCGCAGCGATTTGCCGAAATTTACGAGGGAAATATGAACTACGACGGCATCGGCCGGGCGCTCGGCGAGATCGGCGTGCGGTATGCCGCCGTCGAGCAGGACGACTGCTACGGCAAAGACCCGTTTGCCTGCCTGGAACGCAGCCGCGGCAATATCCGCAAACATTGGGAAGTATGATATCGTAAGGAGAGAATCATGACATTGCATCTGAGCGCTTTTGCCGACGAGGCTTCGGCGGACTTTGCAGAGCAGATCCGCGCCCTGCGCGAGGAGCGCATCCCGTACATAGAACTGCGCGGGCTGGACGGAAAGAATGTTTCCGAACTGACCGATGCGGAGGCGGAAAGGTACGCCGCCATGCTCAAAGAGGGCGGCATCCGCGTCTGGTCGATCGGCTCGCCGCTGGGAAAGATCGGCATCGAAGACGATTTCGAGGCGCATTTGCGGGCGGCGGAACGGGTGTTCCGCATCGCGCATATTTTCGGCACGGAAAAGGTGCGCGTGTTTTCCTTTTTCACCGCTTCGCCCGAAAAGGACGAAGAAAAAGTGATCGCGCGCATGCTGAAAATGATGGAACTGGCAGAGGACTGCGGTGTGCGCCTGTATCATGAAAACGAAAAACACATTTTCGGCGATACGGCGGCGCGCTGCGATGCGCTGTTGCGGCGCGTGCCGGGGCTGGGCTGCGTGTTCGATCCCGCCAACTTCGTGCAGTGCAACGAGGACGTTTCTTCCGCGCTCGCGCTGCTGCGGGAGAGGGTGGATTATTACCACATCAAAGACGCGCTGTTTGCGGGCGGCGAGGTGGTGCCCGCGGGCTGCGGCGACGGTCAGATCGGCGAACTTGTCGGCGGCATCGGCGGCGATACCGTTCTCACGCTCGAACCGCACCTTTCGGTGTTTGAAGGGTATGCGCAGATCGACGCCACGCAGCTGAAAAACAAATTTTCGTATCCTTCGCAGCGCGCCGCGTTTGCCGCGGCGGCAGAGGCTTTGCGCTGCGTTTTGAAAGAAAAGGGATTTTGCGAGGAGGGAGAAAAATGGATAAAGTAAAATTCGGCATCATCGGCATGGGCAACATGGGCACGGGGCACCTCGGTTATTTCTGCGCGGGAAAGATCAAAAACGGCGAAGTTACCGCCGTCGCCGATGTCAACCCCGCCAAACTGGAGGCGGTGAAAGAAAAACTTCCGGCA
>CALVHW010000033.1 GCA_944328905.1 uncultured Clostridia bacterium
CTTTTCGTTGCCCGCGGTGACGAACGTGCCCGCCTTTTGGCCGTCCGCATAGAACGTGATCGTGTATTCCTGCGGTTCGGGCGCGGGCGTTTGCGTGTATTTGGCGTACACAGAAACGTCGCCGGTGAGCGCGGCGTGCAGATAAGTGTCTTCATTGACCGGATTCAGCCAGGTGTTTTCGTCGAAATACCAGCCGCCGAAGGTGTAACCGGGTTTTTCCGGCGCATCGGGCAGCGTTATCTTTTCGTTGCCCGCGGTGACGAACGTACCGGCAAGTTTGCCGTCCGCATAGAATGTGATCGTGTATTCCTGCACGGAAGTATCCCGCAAGCGGTAGCGGGCATAGACGGAAATGTTTCCCGTGAGCGGTTTTTGGGCATACGTATCCGCAAAAAACTGTTCGGCGCCCTCCTCTTCCCCGAAAAACCAGCCGATGAAATCGTAACCGGTTTTTTCGGGCGCGTCGGGCAGTTCTATCCTTTCGTTGCCCGCGGAAGTTGTTTTGCCGACCTCGGCGCCGTCGGCATAGAACGTGACCGAATACTTCGGCGCATCGATCTCTACATGACAGCCGAACAGGCCGGCCGCGCAGAACACCAGGCACAGCATGAGTGCCGATATGCGTATGATCTTTTTCAAATTTCAATCTCCTGTATGTGAATCTTCATCCTTTCCCCTGCCGCGGGCATTGTACCGCGACAAAAAATCGCAGCGCTTTCCGCCGCTCTCGTATTCGATGAGCGTATCCACATGCACGTTGTAGGCGCTGCGGAAAATATTGATATCCACATTCGGATCGTCCTCTTTGAGTTTGGCGATCAGCCGCTTTACGAACAGGCGTTTGGAACTTTCTTCCTTTTCCTCGCTCTTTTCGGTGAACTTGCAGGCACAGCGCAAAAACGTGAGGCCGCAGTGCTCTTTCCAGCGCACGATGTCGCGCTCGCGCACGTAATAGAGCGGGCGGATGAGCTGCATACCCGGGTGGTTCGTACTGTGCAGTTTGGGCGGCATGCCCTGTATCTGCCCGCCGTAGAGCATACCCATGAGGATGGTTTCGATGGCGTCGTCGAAGTGGTGCCCCAGCGCGATCTTGTTGCAGCCGAGTTTCTGCGCCTCCTCGTACAGGTATCCCCGCCGCATACGCGCGCAGAGGTAACACGGGTTCTTGGGTGCGGAAAAGGCGGCATCGAACACCTGCGTTTCAAAGACGTGCACGGGAATTTCGAGGTGTGCGGCGTTGCTTTCGATGAGCGCGCGGTTGGCGGGCGCGTAGCCGGGGTCCATGACGATAAATTTCAAACCGAACCTGCGCGAGCCGTGCTTTTGCAGTTCCTGCATGCACTTGGCGAGCAGCATCGAATCTTTGCCGCCCGAAATGCACACGGCGATCTTATCCCCCTCTTCGGCGAGGTCGAACTCCTTTACGCCCTTGGCGAAGCGGCTCCAGATCTCCTTGCGGTAGGTGGTGATGATGCTGCGCTCGATTTCGCGGCAGTCCATGTCAGTTTTCCCTGCCGGGCGCGCCGAAAAGGCGTATGCCCGTCTGTTTTTCCCACGCGGCGGCGCGCGCGGGCGCATAGTCGGCGCCGGCGGGCTTTGCCGCGCGGCGGCAGGCGATCAGCCGCGCGCCGCCGCGGATACTCTCCGCGATCTCCCTTTCGCCGCCCGCGATGTAAAAGCGGCCGCCCTCCTCATAAAAGGCGGGCCCGCCCTCCTCCGCGCCCGTGGGCAGAAGGCGCGCGGGGCAGAGTTCGTAGCGCGCGAAGGTTTCCCCCGCCGCGAACTTTTTATAGTGTGCCGCGATGTGCTCGGCCGCCGTTTGGGGAGTGATGAACGAAGTATCGACGACGTAGTTGTAATTTTCCAGGTCTTTGATGTTGACGCCGTACAGCTGCGAATAGCGCAGCATTTCGCTCTGGCGGCGCTCGGCGATGCGCGTTTCCGCCTCTTCCACGGAAGAAAAATGCTCGCTCTCCCTGCCGGCGGCGAGGATGCGCTCGGCCGAGATGCGCGGCGCGGCCGCCATGTACACCGAAAACGACGAGGGCACGAAGTGCCACGCCATGCGCGAATCGATGATGAGGTTTTTCTCTTCCTTTTCCAGCGCCCGCAGGCCGTCGTCGATCATGCCGTCGATTTCGGGGTGCGTTTCCATGTAGCGGTTGAGTTCGAGCGTGCTCATGCCCATTTGCAGCGCGATGTTCCGCTGAATGGTGCCCGTGGAGTAAATTTCCGCGCCGAAGAGGGGCGCGAGGATCTTGCCCACCGTCGATTTGCCGCTGCCGAGATCGCCCGCCAGCGAAATTTTAACGTTATTCATAATCATTGCCTTGCCGTAGAAAATTTGCCGTTATTGTACCATATACGGGAAAAAAAGTAAATAAAAAACACCCGAATCGGGCGTTTTTTGCGTCTGCCGGCAAAATTGTACGGCATTTTATGCGATATGTTGCAATAATATGCGGAATTTTCCGCGGAATCCCGCCGGATTCGGAGAATTTTTTGTCGTTCTGCCGGCACGGAAGACTTTTTTTGCCCCGTACCGTCCGTGCGGACGCGTTCCGGGCGGCGACTCGGCCTGTTGAATCCGCTTAAAAAAGTTCGTCGTACAGGCGGACGTTGGAAATGTTGATCTTTTCCTCGCCCTGCTCGATGCGGTGGATGATCTCCACGGTGCGGTCGTTGAAGGGTGTGGCGACGCCGTACTTACGGCCCACGGCGCTCACGACGCCGTTGATGTAATCGATTTCGCACAGTTTGCCCTTGCGCAGATCGAGCAGCATACTCGATTCGAGCGCGGCGTGCTTTTTCATGGCGATGGGGATGAGTTTGAAAGAGATCCACTTTTTAACGGGGTTGTTGTAATTGAAAACGCGCACGATGTTGTGCCCCTGCACCGGCTCGATGCGGATTTTGGCGGCCTTTGCGACGGAGATGCACTCTTTGATGATGCGCTGGGCGATTTTGCGCGAGGCGCGCACTTCCGCCACCTCGCCGAAGGTGCCGCCCGTGACGGCGGAAAGCCCGGAAAAGGCGCTGTTGATGAGAAGTTTCGCCCAACGCGCGCCGATAAAGTTTTCTTCCACCGTGACGGTGCCCATGCATTCGAGCAGTTTTTTGATCTCGTTCACGCGCGTGCCGCCGCGGTACGCGCCGAGCGAAAAGGTGAGCGCGTCTGCCTCGCTGGTCAGTTCGGAAACGCCCGGCCCCTGCAGGGTGGCGCCCCACGCCACGGCGCAGCCGTAGGTGCGCTCGGCGCCGATAACGGCGGCGACGCCCGGTTCGGGCAGGCCGTTCTGGCAGGTGCACAGCGCGCCGTTTTCTGCGAGAAAGTCTTTCAAAAAGGTTACGATTTCGGGGTTATTGCGCTGTTTGGTAAATAAAAGGATAATATCGTACTTGCCCTGCATTGCAGAGGGAAGCAGCGCGTTCACCTTTTGCGTGAACTGCGCCTTGCCGACGATCTGCGCGCCCTTTTCTTTCAGCGCCGCCACGTGCGCCTCGTTGTGGTTGATGAGGTCGATCTCCACGCCCGCTTTGGCGATGTATGCGCCGAGCACCGTACCCATGGCGCCCGCGCCGTAAATTGCATATCGCATAAAGGTATCTCCGTAATACAAAATTGTTTTTTCTATTATAACACTGCCGCAAGGCGATGTCAAACGTTCGTACGCGCGCCGCACAAACGCCCTGCCGAGCCGCCGCGCCGCAAAATGCCTTTTGCCGGCAGAACGGCGCAAAAACGAACGCTGTGCGCGTAACGATGCCGAGCCGCCGCGCCGTACACTGCACCGTCCGGAGCCGAAACGGACGGACTATACGGCGGAAAGGGCGGCAAAGCGTTCAGCGCCGTTATTCCGACTGCCGATAGCGGAATTCATAGTAAAGCGTCGTATTTTCTTCGCCGAAAAATACAGGCTTTTCTGTGGAATAACTGCGCCCGTCGGCATCGGTAACGGAAAAAAGATAAAAATTTTCGTCGGAAAAATCAGCGGGATCGCGCGGCACGATTGCCCCGGCGTAACCGTTCGCATACCGTTTTTGAGTTGCAAAATTGTTTTGAACGGCATAAGTGACCGGCTTGGAAAAATCCACCTCGCGCCTGCCCGAAAGGTCGAAAACGCGGTTGCCGTTTGCGGCGATCGCAGTGAACTCGTCGGCATAGAGATGAATCCCCCGCAAAGGCATGTGATACAGCGTGCAGGCAAACGCGGAAGAAAGTCCCTCATACGCATAAGCATCACCCTGCACATTGCAGTCGAAAATGCCGCCCCCGTCCATGCATACGATGCCGTAAGCCCCGCCGGGACTGCCGATCGGATTTTCCGAGCCGCCGAGAACCTTTGCGGAATCATCTCCCGAATAGGCGTTGCCCGTAAACGAGCAGCGCAATATGGTGCCATACCTGAAATCGCCCGTACTCTCCGATCTGTTCATCCCGACGATACCGGCCACCCGGATGTAATGCCCGCTTTGTTCGCCACCGTAAAGGTCTGCCTCTACTGCACAATCGGCGACGGCACCCGCATTGAAGATACAGACCATACCGCAAACGTCATATACGACGCTGCTGATATGCGGGCGGAATCCCTCGCCGTCGTCGTTTACGCGCAGGCCGCTGACAACGGCGTTTTCGCCCAGTTGACGAAAAAGAGGCAAATTGTCGCGAATAGAAATTTCGTAGCCGTTCGGGTTGATCAGAACGCCGTCAAAGGAAAGCAGGTCGTCTTCCGTTCTTCCTCCTACGGAAAAGTCATTTGCCAAAATCAGTTTTTTGACGCCTCTTTCAATACTTTTTATGACATCCCAATAATTTTTTACACGCACATAACCGTCATATTCCGCATCGTACACGACGACGCGGAACGTGCGCAGCCTTTCGGTGATTACTTCGGGCAAAAGATTGCTCTCGTTTGTCACGGTAAAGTTATACAAGCCGCCCTCTTTTGCATGCAGTTTGCCGCGGCCGTCAATAAATATCTTGTCGGAACGAAACACTTCGTAGGGGCCGCGCTCGTAAAGCATGGTGTTGTCTTTCCAGCCACTGACATACTCGTTCAGATCCAGCGTTTCCCCCACTTTCATTTCCAGGATCACCGGTTTTTCAGCCTTGTCGTCCAGTCCTTTATGCAGCAGCATTCCGCTGTTAAATGTATGAAAAAAGAGAAAAATCATAAGGCCAAAGCAAATGAAAAACAAAACGGCAAATATCCATTTTTTATACAGCGATTTCATTTTTACACCTCCCCAACCATTTTACCATGCAAACGCCGGTAAAAACATAGAAAATTTCCCCCGCATAGTACACCCAATGCAACAATGCAGACGCCAAAAAGTGTACGTCTTTGACCGCATCGTGATACATTGTATCGAGCATGTAACTGAGCGGAAGCACCGAATCGGGAGAAAGCAGTAAACTGCCGTCCCATGCGGACGATATATACATCATACCCGCAATAAACAACTGAAACACCGCAAAGACGAGGAGCACGCAAAACACGGCGGCGATTTTGGCGGCGGCGCCGCCGCGCGTGCGGCGGGCGAGCGTGCGCAGAACGTCGAACGTAAAATACAAAACGCCGACGGAGGCCGCCACGGACAGGCAGAACAGCAGCCGCGGCGCGCCGTGCGCGATGAGCGAGAGGAGAAACGATTGCTGCGCGATGCGGTTGCGCAGCGAGGCGTTGGTCAAAAAGAAACCGGCGTCGAGCGCGGTGGCGGCGAGCATTTCGGCGAGGATGAAGGCGGCAGACCAGGCGCACACCGCGAGCAGGCTGCCCCAAAACACCGCGTTTTCGCGCACGCCCGCCATGCGGTAATGGCCGTACCTGCGCTGAAAGACCGCCGCGCCCAACAGCGCGAGCGGGCCGACGTACGAGAAGGCGTTGAGCACGGCGAAGCCGACTTCCGCCGCCCCGACGCCCGCGGAAATGGGCAGGCACACCGCCGCAATGAAACAGACCAGCGATACCAAAAGCGCGAGCGCAAACAGCGCGGCGCTCACAAAGCCGTGCAGTTTGCTTTCGGTAACGAAAATTTCTCCGATCATTTTGCCTTCCCCCGGTAGTATTCTTCGATGCTCATGCCCTCGGCGCGGATGTCCTCCGCGTCCGCGAGCGGCGAAAGGCCGCCGCCGCGCAGAATACAGATATGCGTGAACAGGTTTTCGAACTCCTTTATTTCGTGCGTGGCGATGACCGTGACCTTGTCTTCCATGGCGCGGCCGATGAGCAGATCGGCAATCTCCGCGCGCAGATTTATGTCGAGATTGGTGAGCGGCTCGTCGAGCAGGTAAACCTGCGCGTCGGTGCAATAACAGCAGATGAACGATACCATGCGGCGCATGCCGTCGCTGAGGGCGGAAAGGCGCGAGCGCGGCGGAATGTTCGCCTCGCCGAGCAACTGCTCCGCCAAAAAAATATCGAACTTATAGAAACGGCGGTAAAAGGCGAGCACCTCGCGCACCTGCCAGTATTCGGGGAAGGGCTGCCGCGAGCGCATATACGCCACGGCATTGCCGCGCAGGGAGATACTGCCGGAAAAATCGCGGTCGCAATTGCCCAAAATGTTCAAAAGCGTGGTTTTGCCCGCGCCGTTCAGCCCCAAAAGCCCCACCGTGCTGCCTGGCGGAAACTTGCCGGAAACGCCCCACAAAACCTGCTTTTTGCCGTAGTTTTTGGCGATCTTTTCAAACGAATAACACTCCATCATTTTCACTCTCCCACTTCGGCACGCTCCCGCAATTAACGGAAAACGCCGACCTTTTATACTGAGGCTCCGCCGACAGCGGAACACTGTTTTTTTGAATTATTTTTCACCCCGCGCCGCTGTTTTGTCCGCGGAAAGCATAATTTTTAATAATACGCGATTTTCAGAGCACATTGTCCGCTTTGAACACGTCGGCAAGAGCCGCCGCCGCGAGCGTGAGCGCCTCCCCTTCGGATACGCCCGCCTCTTTTGCCTCGCGCGCGAATTGCAGGGCGCGGCCGCGCAGATACTCGCGCTTTTTCTGCGAGAGCAGCGCGGCGTCGGGCGTGACGAATTTGCCGCTGGTGCCGTCGGTATAAATGAGCCCCTCTTCGGAGAGTTGCTGGTACACGCGCACCACCGTGTTGGGGTTTACCTGGCAGGCCACGGCGAGGTCGCGTATGGCGGGCAGGCGCGTGCCGCAAGGGTATTCGCCCGAAAAAATCTTTTTTTTGATCTTTTCGGCGATCTGCGAATAAATTGTTTCGTTTCCCTTAAAATACACCGCGCCGCCCTCCTGTTGTATTAGTAAAGTAGTACAATAGAGCCGATAAAAAACCGCCCGAACGGGCTTTTTTGCAAAAATTGCACTACCTTGCTAATACAATAGTAGCACAGTGTGCAGCGGTTTGTCAATACTTTCCGCAAAATTCATAAAAAATTTTTGCCGCGCCGGCGACAGGCAGAAAAAAATCCCTCTCCGAAGCGGGAGAGGGAAACAAAAAATATTTACGCGTACAGGGCGAGCAGCACGAGCACCGCGATCTGCCAGGCAAGCCCCAGAAAGTTGACTGCCCAAAAGTACCAGTGCCGCGTTTTGTGGCGGAAGAGCACCATGCCCAAAAGACCGCCCGCGGCGCCCCCGAAAAAGGAAAGGCAGAGCAGCGCCTTTTCGGAAATGCGCCACGCGCCCCGCTTTGCGCGGGATTTATCCGCGCCGTACACGATAAACGCGGCCAGCGATACGGCCGCCAGGATTACAATGAGAATGATCATATTTGTTTCCTCTTCTTTGGCATTCAGCCGCCGCAACGATACGGGCGCCGCCGCGTGCACAGGGCGTTACCGCATACGGCACCCCGTACAGGGCGTTGCCGCGTGTAAAAGGCAACCGTGCAGGGCGCCGCCGTGCGCAGGGTGCAATCCGCAGGGCGCCGCCGTGCGCAGGGTGCAATCCGCAGGGCGCCGCCGTGCGCAGGGTGCAATCCACAGGACGTCGCCGTGCGCAGGGCGTTACCGCATACGGCACCCCGTACAGGACATCGCCGCATAACGCGGCGGTTTCATATGAAATATGCCCGCGGTTTTGCGACGGGCATAAAAATTTACGAAAATTTGACGGGGTTGTGTGCGAACAGCGTTCCCAAAAAGCTGCCTTCGAGCGATTTGGCGAGATCCGCCGCGGCGCCGTCGAACAGGGCGACGATTCCGAACACCAGCAGCACGAGCAGCAGCACCGCCGCCACCGCCGCCACCGCGCCCAGCGCGCGGTTAAGGATGCGCATGGGCAGAACGTCCGCCGAAAACACGCCCGCCACGAACTTGACGACGAGGATGCGCAGCAGCTGCAGCACGAAAAACAGCACCACGTAATAGACGACGGTGGCCAGGTGAATGGTGGCGAGAAAACTCCACGCCTCGCCCAGCCGCGCGTTGATGCCGGCGATCCATTCGGAAACGGCGGGGATGCCCGCGATCATGCCGCCGAACGTGACGCACAGAAAGACCGACAGCACAAAGCCGAAGATGCCCTTTGTAAAAAATTTGAGCACCCTGCCGAAACCGAGCGCGAGTCCCAGCCCGAACAGGGCGATCGCCACGACGAGCGTGACGGAATCGATCGAATTCATAACTCCTCCCCCGCGCCCGCGGCGCGGTATTTGAAACCGCCTCGGACGGCGCGTTCAACGCGCGGCACTGTTTGCAACCCGACGCGGCGCGGTCAACCCGGCGCTGTATGCTTTCTGCCGCCCGCAAGACGCGCACGCAGAGCGAAAAACGGCAACGCTCAGCCGATTTTTCCTTCCGGAAACAGACCGGGTACAGAACAGCCTGCCCCGCAAAGACGGCGCGGCATACGGTTTATGCACAACCGGAAACAATTTTATACCCGAACCCGCGCCGAAACGCTGTTTTTCCGAAAAAATGCGGCACGGAGCATTTCGGCGGAAGGCTTAAAAACCGTACAGGTCTTTGGTGGCGAATTCCGGTTCGCACGTCATGTTCACGCCCAGTTTTCGCATATACGTCTGGTCGTTTTCGGGAAGGATGCAGGAAGAATGCGCATCGCAGCCGCGCAGGCGGACGAGCATATTCATCGCCTGTTCGGCGATCGGATTGGTCGCCGCGCAGATGGAGAGCGCGGTGAGCACGTCGGCCAGGCTGAGTTTTACCTTGTCTTCGCGCAGCACCTCTTTTTTGAGGGAGATGATGGGCGCGAGCACGACGGGCGAAAGCAGCAGCATGCCGTCGGCAATGCCCGAAAGCGCCTTGACCGCGTTGAGCACGGCGCCGGCGCAGGCCGTCATCTGTTTGCCCGATTTGCCCGTTACGAAGCGCCCGTCTTCCAGTTCGATGGCGACGGCGGTAGACGAACTCTTTTCCGCCTTGTCCAGCGCGGGTTTGACGCAGGCGCGCTCGTCGGCCGCGATCTTGTTTTCGTTCATTAAAAGTTTGATACGCTCGAAAGCCTCGCCGGAAACGTTGCCCGTTTTGTAGTCGCAGGCGGTTTTGTAGAAACGCCGCACGATCTCCTGGCGGGCGGCAAAGCGGCAGGCCTCGTCGTCGACGATGCCGAACCCCGCCATGTTCACGCCCATATCGGTGGGCGATTTGTAAATGCTTTCATCCCCCGTGATCTTGGTGAGGATGGAACGCACGATGGGGAAACACTCGATGTCGCGGTTGTAGTTGACGGTGGTCACGCCGTACGCCTCGAGGTGGTAGGGATCGATCATGTTAATGTCGCCGAGGTCGGCGGTGGCGGCCTCATAGGCGACGTTCACGGGGTGGCGCAGCGGCAGGTTCCAGATGGGAAAGGTCTCGAACTTGGCATAGCCGGCGCGCACGCCGCGCTTGTATTCGTGATACAGCTGCGACAGGCAGGTGGCGAGTTTGCCGCTGCCCGGGCCGGGCGCCGTGACGACCACGAGCGGCTTTTCCGTTTCGATGTACGGGTTGGCGCCGTAGCCTTCGTCGGAAACGATGGTGTCCACCTCGGTGGGATAACCCTTGGTTTTGCGGTGGATGTACGTTTTCAAGCCGTGGTTTTTGAGTTTGGCGATGAACTTGTCCGCCGCCGGCTGGCCGAGGTACTGCGTGACCACGACGCTGTTCATGTTCAAACCGAGCGAGCGGAGCTTATCGATCTGGCGGAGCACGTCGGTGCCGTACGGGATTCCGAAGTCGGCGCGGATCTTGTTGCGCTCCAGATCGGCGCCGCTGATGACGAAAATGATCTCCGATTTATCTTTCAGCTGCAGCAGGATGCGGCACTTCGCGTCGCTTTCAAAGCCGGGCAGCACGCGGCAGGCGTGCATATCGTCGAACAGCTTGCCCCCGAATTCGAGGTAAAGTTTGTTATCGAACTTGGAAATGCGCTCCAAGATCTTTTCGCTCTGCAACCTTATGTATAAATCGTTGTCGAAACCCTTTTTCATCCGTGACACCTCTCTTCTCCGCGTTTGTGTTTGCGGGATCCGCCCGCAGGGCGCCCTTGCGCCTTTACAAACTTCTTCTTTTTAACTGTAAGTTATTATACCACAGAACGCGCGAGATTGCAACGGCAGAAAAGAAATATTTTTGCCGCGCACACAAAAATATTTGCGGGAATTTTTCGAGGCGGACGAGGGCGACGGCGGAATTTTCCGCCGCCATCGCGCGCCGCAGCCGCAAAAGGTGCCTGCCAGCAAGGCCGCCGCGGGGCGCCCCGCGGCGGCCGCAAAACTTAATAAGTTTGCAAAAAAGGCGGACTGCGGCGCCCGCCCTTTCGTTTTTTCAATAAAACAGCCGCAAAATCCGTTCGCCTGCAACGGCGCTTTTACAGCGACGGCTCGCCCGCTGTGTAGGCGCGGATGACCGACTGCGCCGCCTTTTTCGCCGCCCGGCCCGAAAAACTGGCGGCGAGGTGTTCCGGCCGGGCGATGCCGCCGGAAAAATTCGCATAATAATTTTTCAGCCCCGCAAAAAACCGCTTTTCGCCCACGGCCGCGCGCAGCGAATCGAACAGCATCATGCCCTTATGGTAGGCGATGTTCACGTATTCGAGTTCGCTGCTGTACTCTCCCAGCCGCCTGTTCATAGAGGTATCTGCACCGCCGAACAACTGCTTTTGCACCGAGCAGAACGCGTTGTACGCCGCGCGCGCGCCCTCGAACAGCGAAGAAAAGGTGTAGCCCCTCCCCTCGTGCGCGCCGTAAAAGAGGGCGCTCGAATATTCGGCGAGGCCTTCGTCGAGCCAGGCATAGGTGCGCTGGTCGCTGCCCACGGCGGCGTACCACCACTGGTGCGCCGTTTCGTGCACGGCGGTGTAGCCGAGTTCTTCTCCGGAAAGGGAATCGGACAGCATGGCGAGCGCGGGATATTCCATGCCGCCGTAACAAAAGCCCGTTTGCACCGCGGAGTACGTTTTGTACGGAAATTTGCCGAACGTATCATTAAAATACGTCACCGCGTCCGCGATCAGTTGCAATGTGGCGGCGGCGCTTTCGTCGGCATAATGGTAATACATCACGTTCACGCCGCACGCGTTCGTCTGCAAAACCGTGTAATCTTCGCCCAGAACGATGGCGAAATCGCGCGCGTTTTCCAGCGCGTACTCGTACGTTTTTTTCGCGCCCGAAAGGGTGGCGGAAACGCACTCGCCCGAGGCCGCCACCGCGTACTGCGCACCCGCCGTGAAGGTGACGGAGTAATCGGCGCACTCGCTGTAAAAGGGATCGCCGCAGGAATCGTACACGCATTCGGCGAAGGCGCCCTCCTCGTACACGCACAGCACGGGGTAAAAGTTGCCGAGGTTGACCGAGCGCCGCGCGATGCCCGTGCGGTGGTTGACGCCGGCGAGCGTGAGCGTAAATTCGATGCGGATGCGCGCGCTTTCCCCCGCGGGAACGGGTTCGGAAAATTCGGCGCGCAGGATGTTTTCGTCCTCGCCGCAAACTTCCCAGCCGGCGACGCCCGAAACGGAAGTAATTTCCATGTTGCCGTAACTTCTGCCCGCGTAGTAAGCGGACGCGGAAAAGGAGCGCGAAACGGGCGCGTACTTGGCGCCCTCGCGGTAGGCGTTGCCGTACAGGTTGAACAGCACGTATCCGGCGTCCGCGCCCGTGCGGTTGTGCCAGAGCACCTCCTGCGCGGCGGTGAGCGTGCCGTCCTCATAGGCGGCTTCGATGACGTATTCGTCGCGCACGCGCGCCCCGGCTTGCCCCGCACAGCCGGAAAACAGGACGGGAAGCGGCAGAAACAGCGCCGCCAGCAGAAAACAAAGCCATTTGCGCATAATACAGACCTCCGCTCTATCCTATGCGCGGCGGACGGGCGTTTATGCGGCTTGCGCTATCGCGGAAAAAAGTATTTTGCGAACAAGGCGCGGCGGGCGCTGATGCGTGAAATCATGCGGGCGGCTTTGCCCGTTGACGGACGGCGATTTTATTTGCAGCAGGCGCGGCGCCGCTTACGGGCGCGGCACGATTGCCCGACAAGCGGACGGCGATTTTATTTGCCGCAGGCGCGGCGCCGTTTACGGACGCGGCCGATTGCCCGACGGGCGGACAGCGATTTTATTTGTCGCAGGCGCGGCGGAGCGTTTGCAGGCTTTCCGCAACGGAAGGCTGCGGGTTGGGCAGCAGGCCGAACTCGCGGCAGAGCGCGGGCACGGAAAACAGCGGCGAGAGTTCGGCGGAAAAATCGAACGCGCGCGACAGGCGCTTTTCGTCGGCGCGGATATCCTCGCCGCCCGCCGCAAAATATGCCGCCGAGACCGCGTTGACGGACGCGCGCAGCAGGCGCGCCGAAGAGAGCAGGCGGGCGCGGCACTCGGCAAACGTGCGGACGCAGGCAAAACTTTCTTCCGCGGAGGGGATGCGCACGTTGGCGAATATGCACGCGGGCGCAGCGCCGGCATACTCCGCCGCGCGCAGGGCGCGTTCGGCATAGGCGGGCACGAAATAGCGGCGCGGCTGCCCATTCGAAAACAGCCGTTCATAGGCGAGCGCGAAAAAGTGCAACAAAGCAAAGGCGATGCCCGCGCGGCCGTGGAACCGCCGTTCCGCCTCCAACGCCTGCACGGCGGGAAAGGGCGGAAGTTCGGAAAGCAAAAGCCGGAAAATTGCGTCGGCGCAGAGCAGTTTTTCCCGCCCCGCCGCATCGTCTCTGCAATCCGCGAGCGCCTCGCAGGGAAACTGCGCGTTTTCCGCCGCGGCCGTCCAGGCGGCCTCGCCGTACACAGGGTTCAAAGCGCCCGCACGGCCGGCGCGCGCCGCATTCTCCGCGTGTATGCCGCCCGAAAAGACGCGGTCGATGCGCATATCTTCGGCGCAGAGCAGGCAAAGCGACGTTTCCGCGAGGGCGGGCGCAAAGCCGCGCATATTCCGGCCGTCGGCGACGATCAGATCGGGCAAGGCGGTGGGATAGCCGGCAAAATGCCCGCCCGCCTGCTTTTCGAAACAGCCGCGCGCCGAGGGGGAAAGGGGCAGCGCGATACACTTGCAGCCGCGCACGGTGGCAAAAAAGCGCGCGGCGGCGATGCCCGCCTCGCCCGCACCGACGGCGATGCGCACATCGTCGGGCAAGGAAAACAGATCGCCGTGCCGCTCGCCCTCGCCGAGCACGACGCACACGGGCTTGAATTCGCGCAGGCTCTCGCGCACGCCCGAGAGCAGAAAGGGCGCCTCGCCCTCCCCCGCCACGATCGCCGCGCGGCAGTGCGGCGAAAGTTCGCGCGCAAGTTCGGCAATGTGCGAAAGGCCGCAAAAGCGGACGCTGACCGAAAGCCCGCGCGACGCGAGCACATCTTCCAAAACAGAAAAGCACACGATGAAAAACCTCCTGCAAAAGGGAACTTTCTTCTCGCGTGCTTTTTTCGGCCGCGCTATGCGCGGCCGCTTTTTTGTATGTAAAATCAATTTTATCGGCACGAAACGCAAAAATATTTCTGCGCTTTGCCGAACAGGGGCCGCATATGCGGCCGCTTGTATGCAATAAAATTTTATCGGCGGCGGGGCGAACAAATTGCCGCCATTCGAAAAAACCGCAGCGTATTCGCCCGCGCACATATGTTTGGCGGCGCAGACGGGGCAAAAATTGTGCGAATTGTGTGCAAAACCGGCACACGTGCGCCGAAATTCATATCATTTTGAACGCATATGACCCGCCGCGCATGCCGCGCACCAACCGTTCCGCAAAATGCAGGCACCTGTGCGGCATATCTGCGGCAGCGCAGAAAAACAGGCTCCTCACACGGCAAGAACCGCGGCTGCGCAGAAAACGGGCGCCCGGCGCAGCAGAACCGCGGCAGCGCAGAAAACCGCAAAAAGGCGCAACGTCAGCGCAGCATTTCGGAGAGCGCGGCCAGGAGCGCGGTGTTTTCCTCTGCCGAGCCGATGGTGATGCGCACGAAATTTTCGATGCGGGGCTTATTGAACCAGCGCACGAGAACGCCGCGCGCGCGCAGCCCCTCGTACACTTCCCTGCCCGCAAGGCGGCCGTGCCGCGCGAACACGAAGTTCGACGACGACGGCAGCACCGAAAAGCCGCGCTTCTGCAGTTCTTCGCTCACGCGGGCGCGTTCGGAAACGACGAGCGCGTTCATTTCGGCGTAATACGCCGCGTCGGAAACGGCGGCGGCGCAGACGGCCTGGCAGACGCGGTCTACGGGGTAAGAATTGAAGCAGTCTTTGCAGCGGCAAAGCCCCTCGATGAGGGCCGCGTCGCCCACCGCGTAGCCGCAGCGCATGCCCGCCAGCGAATAGCCCTTGGAAAAGGTTTTCACCACCAGCAGATTTTTGTATTTTTTGGTGAGCAAAGCGGCGCTCTGATCATAAAAAGGCATATACGCCTCGTCGATTATGACGACGCGCCCGCTGTTTTCGCGCACGAAATTCTCCATTTCGGCAAGGGGGATGCCGATGCCCGTGGGCGCGTTGGGGTTGGCGACGATCAGCCCCTGCGCGGGCATGGCGGTGAGTTTATGAAGGTCGAGCGTGAAGTCCTCTTCGAGCGCGACCTGCGCATAGGGCACCCCGAAAAAGCGGCAGAAAACGGGGTAAAAACTGTATGTGATGTCGGCAAAGGCCGCGCCGGCGCCGGTTTCGTCGAAAAAGGCGGGCAGGCAGAGGGCGAGGATCTCGTCGCTGCCGTTGCCGCAGAACACGTTTTGCGGCTCCACCCCTTCCGCCGCGGCGATGGCCGCGCACAGATCGGCAGAATCGGGCGCGGGATAAAGTTTTAACGTTTCCGCGTCGAACGCGTGCAGGGCCTGCACCGCCTTCGGCGAAGGCGGGTACGGGTTTTCGTTGGTGTTGAGTTTTACGTAGCGCCTGTCTTTGGGCTGTTCGCCCGCCGTGTACGGCGCCATGCTTTGCGCGCGTTCGCTTAAAAAGTTCTTCATTTGCTTTCTCTCCGTGACGGAATTTATCATACAATTTTTCGGGAAAAATGTCAAGCGGCGGGGCACTGCAAACGCCCCGCCGCCATAATTCGGCAAAAAAAGACGAAATGCGCGCCGCAGCGTTGCGGGCGCACGGTTTTCGGCGGTCAATGCGCTGCGCAGCCGTTTTTCGGCGGACGCCTCCCACAGCGCAAAATTTATTCAGTTTTCGGAAACGGGCAGTTTGCATACATCTGCCCAGCCGGCAAAATTGGTGCTGTATTTTTCCAGTTCCGCGGGCGTAAGCTCGATGGCGCTGTTGGAACTGCCGCAGGCGGGAAACACCGTATCGAAGCGTTTGAGTGATTCGTCGAGATACACGCGCACGCCGCCGTTCACCGCGAACGGGCACACCCCGCCCACCGCGTGGCCGATGAGCGGCTCGGCGTCTTCCGGTTTGAGCATTTTGGCCTTTTCGCCGAAATACTGCTTGAACTTGGCGTTATCGACCTTTGCATCGCCCGCGCAAACGACGAGCGCGACGCCCCCGCCGACGTAAAAAGACAGCGTTTTGGCGATGCGGCAGGGCTCGCAGCCGAGCGCGTGGGCGGCGAGCGCCACCGTGGCGCTGGACTCGGAAAATTCGAGGATCTTGCCCTCCATGTCGTACTGTTTGAAATACTCTTTTACCTTTTCGATCATGTTATCTCCTTATTTCGCCGCCGCGCGGCAGCACTGTTTTTGCCGTACGATACGGCGGAAGTATTGCGGCAGTGCAGCAGCACTGTTGCGCCGCGGCTCCCGGGGATCATTTTTGCCGACCGCGCGGCGGCATTTCATTGCCCCGCCGTAAACGGCGGGGCGGTTTTTTACGATGTATGAATTGATTGCGGCACTGTTTTCGCCCATACGTGAGGCATTTTTGCACTCTTTACGGCTATCTCATTCGCCTTTGCGGCACATTTCTCTGAGCGCCGCGAACACGCCGTGCGCGCTGCAAGACTCCGCCTCGATGAAGTGTTCCGCCTCGGCAATGTCCCAAAGATAGTGCGCGTCGGAATTGGTGATCTGCGGCAGTTTCACGCCCGAATCGAGCGTGCTTTCGATGAGTTCGAACCCCAAACCGTAATCGAAGGCGCCCAGAACGCCGACGAGGCCGTTCGACTGTTTGTCGATGTGCGCGGGCACGGGAATGCCGCCGAACCCCTTTACCAGCGCGGCGACCTCTTCCACCGAAATTCCGCTCGATACGATGAGCAGGTTTTCCTCCTCGCCGACGATCTCGTCGTTTTCGTCCATAATGAATTGGTGTCCGAAAATTTCCGGCTTGTTTGGGATGCGCAGGCACGTTTTTTGAATATACGTTTCCAACTTTTCGAGGTCTTCGTACTTTTCGAACAGGCACAGAACGTGGATATCTTCGCTGGTGGTGAGTTCCATGGCGGGCAGAACGACGAGGCCGTTTTTTTTGCCGACCGCCATGGCGGCGGGGCAGTTTTTGCCGGTGTTGTGATCGGCGAGCGCGATGACGTGCAAGCCCTTGATGAGCGCCATGTTGACGATGTTATTGGGCGTGCTGTCGTTATCGCCGCAGGGACTGAGGCACGAATGGATATGAAAATCATAAAAAAGTTTCATTCGTACACACCTCCCAAGTTCACGAATTTTTGTGAAAAGGGTTCACAAAAATTCCGTGATTTTTAGGAAAAACCCAACGTTCGCCGTTGTTTACAACGGCTCTGCGTTCGGTTTTTCCTCTGCGACGTCGTCGCAACAAGGTAATTTTTGCGCGCGGCTTCTCGCCGCTTGCTCTTATACGCTTGTTGCTCCTCTTCCCAAAAAATCTTTGCTGCGCAAATCTTTTTCGGGATGCCCT
>CALVHW010000034.1 GCA_944328905.1 uncultured Clostridia bacterium
TGCTGGTGTAGCTCAACTGGCAGAGCAGCTGATTTGTAATCAGCAGGTTGTGGGTTCGATTCCAATCACCAGCTCCACTGCCAACAGCGGCGCGCCCGGCGCAGCCTAATTTCATATTCGGGAAGATTCCAGAGTGGCCAAATGGATCAGACTGTAAATCTGACGTCTCCGACTTCGGTAGTTCGAATCTACCTCTTCCCACCACCAAAAAGCGATACCTGTTTAGGTATCGCTTTTTGGTTACGGGAAGAGGTAATTGGAGAAATACCGTTTTCCGGTAGTTCGTGCGAGCGGCGCAGGACGAAAACTTTCGCCATTACCCTATTTGTTTTTATCGCGCCGCGACGCTCCCGCGCTTTGCGCGGGTATGTACCTCTCCACCACCAGAAAGGCACCCATTCGGGTGCCTTTTTTGGCGGTGGGAAGAGGTAATTGCAGAAATGCCGTTTTCCGGTAGTTCGTGCGAGCGGCGCAGGACGAAAACTTTCGCCATTACCCTATTTGTTTTTATCGCGCCGCGACGCTCCCGCGCTTTGCGCGGGTATGTACCTCTCCACCACCAGAAAGGCACCCATTCGGGTGCCTTTTTTGGCGGCGGGAAGAGGTAATTACAGAAATGCCGGTTCCGCGGTAGTGACGCGATCGCCCCAAGGCGAACGATCGCTGTTCCGTCGCTCCGCTCCTTACGTGCGAGCATTGCGGCGTTGTTTGCACGCGCCGCGCTGTTTGCCTTATCTGCAATGCGACGCTTTGCCGAGAGGGTTTTTAAGCCGCGCCCGCGCATTCAAACCAAAACCGCAAAAACATTGCGCAAAATAAAAAAGTCCCCGACAGAATTTCTGCGGAAACTTCTTAAAAGATTTCTTTCGGAACGAAAATTCGCCGCTATTGCAGACAGCGGCATAAACCCGAAAAGTTTTATTATTTCCCTTTTTTAAAACAAAAATTGCAAGAATTGCAGCCGGTGGCGAGTTCACCCTCCCGCTCGCAGACGATCTTCGGGCCGAGGCCCGCGAACGCCGTACGTTCGTAATCGCAGAACACTTCGCAAAGTTCCGGGCAGCCGAATTTTTCGGTGATCGAATAGTACAGGCACTGACGGATGCGGAACGTGATCTTGCCGCGCGTTTTCAGATCGCCGCTCGTCCAGCCGCCGGACGGGAATTTATATTCGATAAAGTTTTTGATATTCCGCTTAAAGGCGCGGTACGGAAAGATCGGGCGCATCTGCGCGGCGAGCACCTCTCCGCTCTCGCGGGCGGCCTTTTCCGTTTCCGTACGCACTAACCCCAACGCATTGGGAACTTTGTAGCCAAAGGCGAGCAGCGTCTTGTAATAGGCGATCACCGGATAGATGAGCCGCGTAAGTTGGCGTTGCAGCGTGGGGCTGTTCTTGTAATCAGTCGTTACGACGAGTTCGGAATATAATTTCGAGGCGCGCGCATAGATCTTTTTTCCCTCGGCATCCCCAAACGAACGCAGTACGTCTTTTTCTAAAAAATTCAGTTCCGTGTTGTCGTAATTCATGCTCCCCTCCGGCTCCGCTTGCTCAAACGCGGCAACCTTTTATTCTATTATAGCACGCTCTGCACCGATAGTCAAGAAATTTACGAAAATCCGCTCCTCCGCCCCTCTTTATGAAAAATTTTTTGCAAACACTTGACAAACCCAAAAATTATGATATAATTTTAATTGATAATGTATATCAATAAGAGAACTTCCATGAACAGACGAAACACCATTCAGCGCCGGCTGGTGGCCGATGCGGTGCGCGTGCTGGATCACCCCGATGCGGAAACGGTATACGAAAAGATCGTACAGGAGCACCCGCATATCAGCAAGGCGACGGTTTATCGCAATCTGAACCTGCTGGCCGAGCAAAATGAAATAGGAAAAATTTCCACGGCGGAAGGCGCCGATCGTTACGATTGCCGCACCCGGCCGCACTATCACCTGCGTTGCCGCGTTTGCGGAAAGCTGTTCGATACAGACGCAAACTTCGACCGGCCCGAAACGCTCTTGAAGGATACAAACGGGTTTACGATAGAAAAACTGAACGCGGAATTCATCGGCATCTGCGCTGACTGCAAAGAAAAAGAGGCGCCGCATTGAACCGGCCTCAGAAACCCGGGCAACACAGAGGCGCCGCAAAAAGCCGCATGAAAAGCGACGGCAAGCACAATTAAACTGAAATCATTGCTTTTTCTTTTTACGGAACCGTCGGGAAATTCCGCCGCAATGGCTGCACGATTTCCGCACAAAAGAAAAAGAGTGAAAAATTAAAAACTTACGGAGGTTATCACAATGGCTAAGGAACTCAAAGGCACCAAAACGGAGGCCAACCTGCAGGCGGCGTTCGCCGGCGAATCGCAGGCGCGCAACAAGTACACCTATTATGCGAGCAAGGCGAAAAAGGACGGGTTCGTGCAGATCGCCAACCTGTTCGAGGAGACCGCCAACAATGAGAAGGAGCACGCGAAGATCTGGTTCAAACTGCTGCACGGCGGGGATATCCCCTCCACGGCGGAAAATTTGGAAGACGCCGCCGCGGGCGAAAACTACGAATGGACGGATATGTACGCCCGCTTTGCCAAAGAGGCGAAGGAAGAGGGATTTGACCACATCGCGTACCTGTTCGAAAAGGTGGGCGAGATCGAAAAAGAGCACGAAAAACGCTATCTTGCCCTGCTCGACAATGTGAAAAACGAGTTGGTCTTTTCGCGCGACGAGGAGTGCATCTGGCAGTGCTCGAACTGCGGCCACATCGTGATCGGCAAAAAGGCCCCCGAAGTGTGCCCCGTTTGCGCGCACCCGAAGGCGTACTTCCAGCTGAAAGCGGAAAACTACTAAAAAGTTGTTCACGAAAATTTGTTTTTTAGCGGCAAAAACAAATTTTCGTGAGTTTGAAGGGGAAACCCGAACGGTTTTCCCCTCACAGCGGCATATTTTAAGTGCCCACAAAATTTTAATGCCGCTGTTTCACCCTTTCCGTAAGCCGAAGTGTCGGCAAATTGGGTTGCGCGGCGGGAAAGTGTGATTTCCCTTGCGCGAGGAAATAATTTTAGTTCACGAAAATTTGCGAAAAGAGTTCGCAAATTTTCCGTGATTTTCAGGAAAAACTTTGGCGTAGCCGCCGCTTTAAAAAAGGGGCGGCTCTGCGTTTGGTTTTTCCTCTGCGCCGCTTTTTAGGTACTCTCTTATAATAGAATGCGGCGCATTCACCTTTTCCGCCAGAGGCCGCTCGTAATATCGAGGTAAACTTCGATATTGCGGAACCATCGATTTTTGCCATTGCAAGCAAGCAAAAATCTTCGGTTCCTTCGCGCAAATTGTGGGCTTTTTCCGCAAAACGTGGTTTGCGGAAACGCAGTAAAAAATTTATGTTCACAAAATTTGTTTTTTAGCGGCAAAAACAAATTTTCGTGAGTTTGAAGAGCAAAGGAGTTTTTATGGATCCGAAAGCGTTTTACGCCATGTCGTACGGCGTTTACGTCGTATCTGCCTGGGACAACGGCAGGCCGACCGGCTGCACAGCCAACTGCGCGGCACAGATCACTTCCTCCCCCGCCACCGTGATGGTGAGCATCAACAAGGACAACTACACCAACAAATGCATCAAAGACTGCGGACACTTTGCCATATCGGTGCTTGCCGAAACCAGCGATCCCGCCATTATCGGCACGTTCGGTTTCCGCTCGGGCCAAGACTATAATAAGTTTGACGACGTGGACTATTCGGTGAAAGACAAGATGCCCGTTTTAGACGATTGCTGCGCGTACATCGCCTGCAAAGTGATCGACAAAATGGAAACTTCCACGCACACCGTGTTTTTGGGCGAAGTGATCGGCGCGGAAACGGTGAAAAAGGCGACGCCCATGACGTACGCCTACTACCACGGCGTGATCAAGGGCAAAACGGCCAAAAACGCGCCCACCTACATCGCCGAAGAAGAAAACGCGGGCGCGGCGGAAAAGTACACCTGCCCCGTATGCAAGTACGAATACGACGGCGATATCCCTTTTGAAGAACTGCCCGACGACTGGGTATGCCCCATTTGCGGCGCGCCGAAAAAGATATTCGAAAAAAAGTAAAAACCGCGCGCCACACAGCGGCGAACCTCTTCCGCAGCCCGCTTTTTGCCGTACGGCAGCAATACGACGCGGAATTTAAGGCGTTTTTCCTACGCCGAGCGATGGCAAATTGCCGCGGTTTTTGTTTTTTTCGCCTATTCCCAAAAAGCCGCAACGTTATACTCCAAAATTTTTTCCAAAAACAGAAAATGCGTCCGCTTTTTGGCGGACGCTATTTTCATTCCTCATTTGTTCTTCCTGTATCCCCTGATGTTCTTTTGAATTCATCCGTATTTTACCACACCGTTTGGTGTAATGTCAAATAAATTACACCATTTGGTGTAAAATATTGGTATGTATACGGGGAAATTTGCAGAAAACCTTAAATATCTGATCGGCGACAGGAGCGTCAGCAGTGTCGCCAAAGAGATCGGGATCCCGCAGCAGACGCTTTCGCGCTACCTGCGGTGCCAGCGCGAGATCGGACTGGAAAACCTTTGCAGGATCGCCGACTATTTCGGCGTGGACCTCGATTTTCTCACCGGGCGCAGAGAATTTTGACGCAGCAAACCTCCCCTGCCCTGTCGCTTGTATTTGTACACCGATCCCCTGTTCTGTCGCTTGCGTACCACACTTGCCCCTGTTGCTTGCGCTGCACACCGAGCCCTGCCTGCTGCCCGCGCGGCACGGTTCCGACAAAACGCGAAAAAACTCCCGAATGCTCTTCGGGAGTTTTTTTGTCTTATACCTGCCCGGCCAGAAGGCGCAGGGCGTTTTGGCTGTAAATTTTTTGTTTCGCCGTTTGGGAGAGCGACGTCTCTTCCAGCCAGCGCACCGTGTTTGCGGGCGTATCCCACGGGCAGTCGGTGCCGAAGAGCACGCGGTCTTCGCCGAAGGCGCGGACGACCTCCTCGCCCAACGCGGGCGATACGCAGCGGGAGGCAAAACTCGTATCGATCCAAACATTCGTATTGGCGAGTTGCTGCACGGATTCTTGCTCCATTGCCTGGCCGCCCAGGTGCGCCGCCACGATTTTGGCGCGGGGAAAGGCGAGCGCGACCTTGCGGATGCGCGCGGGCGTTGCCTTTACAGGCGGCTCGAAACCGCGGTCTGCCCCGCCGTGAAAGAGCATGATAAGCCCCAACTCTTCGCATTTTTCGTAGACAGGGAAAGCCTTTTCGTCGTCTACAAAAAAATTTTGGTATTCGTTGTGGAATTTGACGCCGTGTATCCCCGCCGCGTGCAGGCGGTCAAGTTCGGAAAGCGCGTCGGGCGAATCGGGATGCACGGAGCCGAAGGGCACGATCATGGGATCGGAAAGCAAAGAAATAGCGAAGTTGTTGACGTTTTGCTGGGTGCGCGGCGCCACCGCGATATTCAGCGCCACGAACCGATCGACGTCCTGGGCGCGCATCAATGCCTTCGTACCCGAAACGGTGCCGTCTGCAAAGGGCGTGAGATGCGCCTTTGCCGCCAGCGACGAGACGGCGCCCGCCGCCAGTTTATCCAAAAAAACGTGTGCGTGAAAATCGATGAGCATAATTTACACCTCGTCCGTCCGGCGCATGTTGGCGGAAATTTTTTTGCGCGAACGCAGGTAAGAAAACAGCACATACGCCGCCGCCACGAAATCGAGAACGAACACAAAGATAAGGTTGAGCAAAAACTGTGTGCGGTATTCTCCGCCGGCAGCGAGTTTTTCGGCCACAGCCGCACCGCCGCCCGCCCCTATGAGCAGACAGCCGGCGAACGCCGCGAGCGCGAACACGAGCGGCAAGAGCGTGCACACGGCCACTTTATAGGGCGTGTTTTTTCCGCCGAATTTGCCGTAAAAATAACTTGCCAGCAGCACCCCGATTGCCGGGCCGAGCGCGGCAAAATTCCACCACATGAACATGAGCACGAACGCCGCCATGCCGACCAGCGCGCCCAGCAGGCAGCCGCCCGTGCCGGCGAGTTTTTTGGCGGGCGCGGCGAGTTGTTCCTCTTCTCTCTTTACGGCTGCTTCCAGCGCGCGCTCGTAGCAGGCCTCGTGCGCGCGGAACGGGATGCCCGATTCTTCCATGCCGATGCCGCCGTCCTGCATTTCCGTGCCGCAGTACGGGCAGATGTCCGCGCCGGGATACCCCGCCTTTTTGAGGTGCGAAGTGATCTTGCCGAGGATCTTTTCGATCTGCGAAAAGATATTCATATACAGCTGCGGACTGACCATCAACCCGATGCCGACCACGCCGTAATTGGTGAGTTTTAACTCTTTTTTGTTCTTTTCGAGGTATTTTTCCAGGTCTTTATCCCGCCCTTTGGTATCCGTTACAACGGTGATCAGGCAGGCGGGGTTGGCCATCGCCCTGTATTTGACGTGTACGCGGTAGCCGCCGAACACCCCAAAGCAGCAGTGATTGCCGAGTTTGAGGCCGTACTTTTCGGCGAAATCGCTCAGTTTGAATTTTTCTTTCATGGAATTTCCTTTCCCGTTTGCGGAAACGGGGTTTGCGTTTGGTACGAAAAAGCCGCGCAAAACGGATTGCATTCGGTTCTGCATTTGCAGCGGAGAGACGCGCGAAACAGTTTTTGCGTGACGGCAGTAAGCCGCGCCGGTTCTGCGTTTACATAAACAGATTGTTCGGCGGAGTTTTATCCCCTTTGCAAGGCTGATGTGCGGCGGGCTTTCATTCCCTTTGGCAAAACATGATAAGCGGCGTTTTTTCACAATTCGCCGTTTTCGTCTTCGCCGCCGGGCGCATCGTGCGCTTTTTCCGGCTTTTCCTTATTGCGCCCCTTGATGCCCGAAAGGCGCTCGCCGCGCACGTCCATGCGCAGGGCGACGGGATCTTCGTACATGATGCCGCGCTGCAATTTGGAATAGCCGTGCTTTTCGCGGATCTTTGCCACCGCCTCTTCGGCACGGGCGCGCTTGTCGTAATCGCCCGTGAGCGCCTCGAACGTGAGCTGCTCGACGCCGAGGTCGAACCCCGACGCGGTGACGCCCAGCCCGCGCACGGGTTTGTCCGCGCGGTATTTTTCGCAAAAAAGCGCATACGCCGCCTCGGCGATGTCGCCGCACAGCGCCGTGGGGCGCACCTTTTTTTGGCAGGTATGGTTGCCCATGTCGCAGTCGCGCACCCACAGGTGCACCGTATCCGCCTTGCCCAGCCCCGCATCGCGCATGCGCGCCGCCACGCTTTCGCTGAGAACGTACAAAAGGCGCTTGATCTCGCCGCGGTCGGTGATATCCTCGTAGTGGGTGATGGAATTGCCCACCGATTTGAGCGTTTCGCGGTCATTTTCGCCGCGCACGGGCGCGTCGTCTTCCCCGCGCGCGTACACGGACAGCGTTTCGCCCCATTTGCCGAGCAGGGAGGAAAGCATTTTCCGATCAGCCTTGGCAAGTTGGCCGATGGTGGTAATGCCGAGGTCTTTGAGTTTTTGCGCCGACGCTTTGCCGACGAACAGCAACTGCGACACGGGCAGCGGCCAGATTTTTTCGCGGTAGTTTTCGCGGCTGACCACGGTGACGGCGTCCGGTTTTTTGAGGTCGGACGCGAGTTTTGCGAACACTTTGTTGAAACTGACGCCCACCGAAACGGTGAGCCCCCTCTCCTCTTTGACGGCGCGGCGGATCTTTTCGGCGATCTCTTCGCCGGTGCCGAACGTTTTGCTGTGCGTGACGTCGAGCCAGCACTCGTCGATGCCGAACGGCTCGACGAGGTCGGTGAACCGCCCATAAATTTCGCGCACCGCGCGCGACTGTTCTTCGTACACGCCAAAACGGACGGGGCGGATGATCAGCCCCGGGCACTTGCGCTTGGCTTCCCAGATCACGTCGCCCGTCTTTACGCCGAACCGCTTTGCCTCTTCGCTCTTGGCGAGGACGATGCCGTGGCGCATCTCCTTGTCGCCGCACACGGCGATGGGCTTGCCTTCCAGTTCGGGGAATAACTTCTTTTCCACCGTGGCGTAAAAGTTGTTCAGATCGGAATGCAGTACGACCATCTCTTTTGCCCCGCTATTTCGCCGCCCGCCGCAGGATGTCGCCCTCGCGCAGCGCAAAGGGGGTGCGCAGGCGCAGTTTCTGCATGACCAGTTTGGCGTCCTCTACGGGCGCGCCGTCTTCGCCGCACATCTGCGAAACGGTGAAACGGCGGTTGAAATTTTCCGACGGGGAGAGAACTTCCAGTTCATCGCCCGCGCGGAAGCGGCCGCGCATCTGCACGAGCGGCGCCTCGCCGCCTTCGAGCACGTCGGCAATGTATTCGCGCGTGCCCGCCGCCTGCGAATCGCCGTAGGCGACGGTGTGCGCGTTTTCGCCCAAAGCGTACGCCGCCGTGTATTCGCGGTGCGCCACTTTGCAAAGCTCCGCCTGCGCGGCGGCAAGATCGAGCGTGCCGTCGAGCACGCGGCGATAGGCGTTGACCACTGTGGCGAGATAATAGACGCTCTTCATGCGCCCCTCGATTTTGAACGAACACACGCCGGCGCGGCGCAGATCGGAAAGGTACGGGAGCATATTCAGGTCTTTGCTGTTGAAAATATAGGTGCCGCGGGCGTCCTCTTCGGCGGAATACCCCCCGGCAAAGCCGCAACCCCGCGCACCGTCGGCTGAACATTCATCCTGTTCGGCGCCGCCCTGTAATGGCCGCACGGAATACTTCCAGCGGCAGGCCTGCACGCAGGCACCGCGGTTGGAATCGCGCCCCGCCAGGTAGTTGCTCAGAAGGCACCTGCCGCTGTACGAGATACACATGGCGCCGTGCACGAATGCCTCCAATTCCAGCCCGGGGCACATGGCGTGGATTTCGGAAATTTCCGCAAGGGAAAGTTCGCGCGCGAGCACGACGCGCGCGGCGCCCTGCTGCTGCCAGAACTTTGCCGCATGGCCGTTGGTCGTGTTCGCCTGCGTGGAGAGGTGCAGCGCAAGATTTGGCGCGACCTGCCGCGCGAGGGCGAACGCGCCCGCGTCCGTCACCAGCGCGGCGTCCGCCCCGATCTCGGAAAGGTAACGAAAATAATCGGCCAACGCGGGAAAATCGGCGTTTTTGGCGAAGATATTGGCGGTGACGTACACCTTTTTTCCGCGCGCGTGCGCGTAAGAAACCGCCTCTTTGAGTTCTTCCGCCGTGAAGTTATCCGCCTGGGCGCGCAGAGAAAAATTTTTGCCGCCCAGGTACACGGCATCGGCGCCGAAATGCAGCGCCGCTTTCAGTTTTGCAAAACTGCCCGCGGGCGCGAGCAGTTCGGGGCGTTCGTTCATCGCTTCCTCCGCCGTGTGTATCGTTTTTTCGTGGTACGTCGCATCATTTTGCGCGCCGCCATGGTTTTTGCGCAACCGCGATTTCGCGCACTGAAACACTTTGCGCGCAACCGCGATTCTGCACACTGAAAAACTTTGCGCGCCGCATTGCCGCAATAAACGGCGAGGGCATCGGCATTCTTTCTGCCGCGCACGATTTAACTGCACCGTAAAATAAAGCGGCGCTACTTTTTTACCGACACCGCCGCGCCTTCGCCCGCCTCGAAAATGCAGGTGATGAAATCGGCATCCGCCTGCACGGCGGCGAGGTATTCGCGCAGGCGCTCGGCGATCGAGCGGCGCTTGGGCGGCGCCTCTCCCCGCACCCAGCCGTACAATAAAACGTCGTCTGCAAAGAGCACGCCGCGCGGGGCGAGCAGTTCTTTCAATACCGGAAAATAGTGAATGTACTGCGCTTTCGGCCCGTCTAAAAAGATGAGGTCGAACTGCCCCCGCAATGCGGGCAGGATCTCTGCGGCGTCGCCGAGCAGCGATTGTGCGCGCTCCCCTACCCCGAACGCGGCAAAATTCTGCTGCGCCCGGGCGCGGCGCGCCGCGTCGTTTTCAATGGTGACAAGCTCTGCCTGCGGGCATTCGAGCAGCAGCGCGCAGGCGGTGAGCCCCTCCGCCGTGCCGATCTCTAAAATGCGCAACGGCGCGCGCATACGGGCAACCGAAAGCAGCAAAGCGAGCGTTTCGTCCGCCGCCGTGGGGTCCAGCCCCTGTTTCGCCTCTTCGCGCAGGCGCAGGAGGGCGGGCGGAAGGGGCGGCAGGGAAAAATCTGCGGTTTTCATGTTCAGATGCGCACGATGTTCGCCATGATGACGGGGTTCTGCTTGGTCTTTTTATAGATAAAGTTTTTGACGGCCTTTTTGATGGCGGCCGCAAGTTCGGTGTTGGAAGTATCGCCCAGCACGTCGACCTGCCGCGCGCAATTCTCCACGATGCGCCTGATGTCGTAGGCGTAATCGGCGTTTTCCGGCATCACGAAACCGCGGTTGACCACGCTCGGCTCGCTCAAAAGGTCGCCGCTGCGCTCGGAAACGCACGCCGTAATGACGAAGATGCCGTCTTCGGAAAGGTGCTTGCGGTCTTTCATAACCACGCTGTTCTCTTTATCTTCGAGGTTGGCGCCGTCGACGAGGCGGGAGCCGGAAGAAATGCTTTCGCCGAACTGCATCGTGTCTTTGGTGAGTTCCACGCAGTTGCCGATGTCGGGCAGAAGAATGTTGTTCTCGCTCATGCCCAGCCCCATCGCCAACTGTGCGTGGCGCTTCAAGTGCCTGTATTCGCCGTGCACGGGTATGAAGAATTTAGGTTTGAGCAGCGTGTGCAGGACTTTTAGTTCTTCCTGGCAGGCGTGGCCGGAAACGTGTATCTTTTCCAGCGATTCGTACACCACTTCCGCGCCCTTGCGGTAGAGGTTATTGATGACTTTATAGACCATCTTTTCGTTGCCCGGAATAGGGCTGGCAGAGATGATGATGGTATCGTTTTCGCCGATGGTGACTTTGTTGAATTCGCCCGCCGCCATGCGCGTGAGCGCGCTCATCGGCTCGCCCTGGCTGCCCGTGGACACGATGACGATTTCGCGGTCGAAATAGTTTTTGATCTTTTCCACGTCGATGAGCACGCCCTCGGGAATGGTGAGTTCGCCGATCTTGGTGGCGGCGTCTACGACGTTGAGCATACTGCGCCCCGAAAGCGCCACTTTGCGGCGGTACTTGGCGGCGATGTCTACGATCTGCTGCAAGCGGTGCACGTTGGACGCGAACGTGGCCACGATGATGCGGCGGTTGGCGTTTTCCGAAAACAGGTGATCGAGCGTGTTGCCCACCACCGTTTCGCTCATCGTGTAGCCCATGCGCTCGACGTTGGTCGATTCGCAGAGCAGAAGGTTCACGCCCTCCCTGCCGATCTCGGCGATGCGCGAAAGATCGATCGGCTCGCCCGCCACGGGCGTGAGGTCGATCTTGAAGTCGCCGCTGTGATAAATTCTGCCCTGCGGCGTATCGATGAGCAGCGCCACGGAGCCGGCAATGGAATGGTTCACGTTGATGAACTCCACCCCGAAACAGCCGAGTTTGATCTTATCGCCCGGCTTTACGCAAATCAGCTGCGCCTTGTTGATGCGCTGTTCGCGCAGTTTGTTGTCCGCCAATGCGAGGGTGAGTTTGGTCGCGTAGACGGGCATATTGATCTCTTTGAGCAGATAGGCGATGCCGCCGACGTGGTCCTCGTGGCCGTGCGTGACGAGCAGGCCGCGCACCTTGTTTTTGTTCTGCACGAGATAACTGATGTCGGGAATGACGAGGTCGATGCCGGGGAGTTCTTCGTCCGGAAAGGTGAGGCCGGCGTCGATGACGATGATGTCGTTGCCGAACTCAATGGCCGTCATGTTTTTGCCGATCTCGCCGACGCCGCCGAGAAACATGATCTTGACGGGGTTTTTGCCCCTGCCCCTCTTCGGCTGTTTTTTGCCGTCCGCCTGCCTGTTGTTCGGCCGGGCCTGCTCGGCTTTGTTCGGGAACTGCCGCGCCGCGGGCGCCTGTTCGCGGCCTCGGAAAAACGCGGCGGAGCGGTCTTCGCGCCTGGCGTCTTTGGCGTTGCCGAGAAACAGCGGCATCTCCTTGCGCGGCTTTTGCTTGTCCCGCATCTTTTCTTGCGTGAAATTGCGTTCTTTTTTGTCTTGTTTCAAAATATACTCCTTCCGTTTTCGGCCGCAGGGCAATACGCGACAAAGGGCTGAATGCGATCCAGCCCCTTTTTCGTTCTTCTTCCGTTTTGCCCGAATATTCGGCCACAATAAAATTTTATGTACTCCGGGCAGATCTCCGCCTGCAAGGCAGAGTGCTCCGCTCGTATTCGGGGAAAGCCCGCTATGAGCGAGGGGCATTCCCCTATGCGGCTTGTGCCGCAACAGACAGAAATCACGCAAGGCACGCGATACCGACGTACGACAACCGCGCCGCAACCGAATGAACGCGGGCACGGCGTACGAGCGCCATGCAATGAGCGGCGTACGAGCGCCGCATACAAACGCGCGGCTTTGCCGTGCGCCGTACCGCAAAAGCGGCGGCGATTTGCGGGATATTCTGCAAAATTCCGAAATGAAAATATTGATAACGCCAAACGGCGCCTTCGGGAAAGGGCTTCCCGAAAAATTATTTGATCCTGCTGTTTGCGATGCGTGCGGCCAGTTCGCTCACGATCTGCTTGGAGAGCGCATCGGGATTGTCGTCGCCGACGGGCAGTTTGCGGCGCGTGATGCGCAGCGGCTGCTCGGAATGCTCCACCTTGTTGTCTTTGGCGGAAACGGCGGGGCGCAGTACGCGCGGCTTTTTCGGGCCGGCGGAGCGGGAAATGTTTTCCAGCTTTTCGCGCGTGGCGTCCGCGGCCAGTTCCTCCGCCTGCTGCGCCTGCGCCGCGGCGGGCAGCGTGCCCAGACGCGCGATCGCATCGAGAATGGCCTGCGTATCCACAGACGCGGCGGGTTCTTCTTTCTCTTCCGCCTGCACGGGCGAGAAGTCGATAAAGTACGAGAGATTGAACGACATGATCTCTTTTTTCAGTTCGGTGAGATTGTCGATCTGCCCCTTTTCGGGAACGGCGTCGCCGATGTCTGCCTTCATTTCCATGATCTCGGCGAGCGTATCTCTGTCCATCGCGTCCATATCCGTATCGAAGAACAGCGCGCTCTTGGCGGCGAGCAGTTTTTGCACCGCGTCGTCCTGCGGGAGCGCGGGGCCCTGTTCGAACGCCTCGACCGCCTGTTTGAAAGTTTCCAGCGCCTCGGGCGAATAGGTGACGGGCAGATTGTTCTCTTTGACGGCATCCGCCACGGCCGCCAGCGCCGCACTGCCCCAGATGTTGACGCGGGAAAGGCGCACGCGCAGGTCGGAAAGCATGGTTTCGCCGCGCAGATAGTTGCCGCTGATGATGTAGCGGTTGGCATCGTCTTTCGCGCGGTTGGCGGTGACGAGCAGATCGGGAATGAGGTCGTACGAGAGCGTGCGCAGGTACTGCGCGATGAGCGTATCCAGTTTGCGGAATTCGGGCATGTGCTTGACGCTCACGGCACCGTCGAGAGTGGTTTTGATGTCGTCGATCTTCTGCTGCATGGCGGAAAGTTCCGCTTTGTCCGTACCGGCGACAGCGGCTCCCGCCGCGGCGCCGACGCCCGCGCCGGCCATGATGCCGACGATGTGCTTGGCGAGCGCCTCGTAATCGATACCGCCGGTGACCACCTTTTCCGCCACGCGGCTGGCGAGCACTTCGTAATCGACGGGCTGCAGAGCGGTGACCTTCTCGTCGAGCGCGGTGAGGCTTTCGCCGATGGGGCGGATAGACTCTTCGATGGACGCCGTATCGACGGGTTTGATCGCGTCGATCTTGGCGGAAAGGTCATCGTAGATGGCCATATCCTGTTTATAGGAATATTTGAGTTCCTGCAGGATGTCGTCGCGCATCTTTTCGATGTCGAGCGAGAGGCCGGAATACATCCCTTCCACCGCGAGCGAAACGTCGCCCTTGCGGAAACTGGCAACGGCGGAATCCTGCGGCGTGATGGCGATGCTGTCTACCTTTTGCGACAGTTCGGAGAGCGCCTTGCTCTGCTGCTGCGCGGCGACGGCGTTCTGCTGTGCCTGCGCGCGGCGCGCCTCTTCGCGGGCGCGGCGGGCGGCTTCCAGATCTTTTTGCGCCTGCTCGCGGTCGCGCCGGGCCTGTTCGCTGCGCTTCTGCTCTTCGCGCGCGATCTCCGAAAGGATGGCTTCGCGCTGCTTTTCGAGTTCGGAAACGAACTTTTCCACGCTCGAACGCTTGTAGCCGTTGAAATCGTCGGAAGGAGCGTCGCCGCGCTTTGCGCGCATGGCGGCGATCTCGTCCATCGCGGAAAGAATGCCGCGCATTTCCGAGAGGTATTTCTCCGTGCTTTTGAGCCGTTCCGCCGCGGTCAAGCCGCTTGTTTTTTGCTGAAAGGAATCTGCCATAAAGCCCCCTTCGAAGCCGTAGCCTCATTTTTTGGTGTGCCGCAGCTTGCTAACTCCTGCCCCGAACCGATACCTTCGGCCGCGGCGAAAAGCGCTTTGCTGCGCGCTCGCTCTTTTCCATATACTATTTTACTATATTTCGGAAAAAAAGTAAATACTTTGTCCGATTATTTTTTGACAAACCTTTCAACTTTTTATACAAAATGCGGAATTTGCGCAAAAAATTTTCGGGGCGGCGCGTTTGCGCGCCCGAAAGACTTGCCTTAAACGGCGGTTTATTATATAATATTATATGTCGGCCCGGGCAGAGCATGCCCAAGCCGCACGCATATCGGCGGAAAAATCTCTAAGGAGTACTGAATATGAGAGTTTACAATTTTTCGGCAGGGCCTTCGATGCTGCCGCTCGAAGTGCTGGAAGAAGCGCAGAAAGAACTGCTCGACTTTGCGGGTACGGGCATGAGCGTGTGTGAGATTTCGCACCGCGACAAGGCTTTCTCCGCGATCGTGGAAGAGGCGGAAGCGAACCTGCGCGAACTGATGAACATCCCCGAGGACTACTGCGTTCTGTTTGTACAGGGCGGCGCCAGCCAGCAGTTTGCGGCCGTGCCCCTCAACCTGATGCACACCGGCAAGGCCGATTACATCGTGACGGGCAACTTCTCGAAAAAGGCCTGGCAGGAAGGCCAGATCTACGGCGACGCGCGCAAAGTGGCGTCCTCGGAAGACAAGACGTACACCTACATCCCCGACGTGGATAAGATCGCCTTCAACGACGACGCCGATTATGTGCACATCTGCTCCAACAACACCATTTTCGGTACGCGCTATGTGAAGTTCCCGAACGTGAAAGCGCCGCTGGTGGCGGACATGAGTTCGGAGATACTCTCGCGCGAGATCGACGTAACCAAATTCGGCGTGATCTACGCCGGCGCGCAGAAGAACGTGGCGCCCGCGGGCGTGACCATCGTGATCGCGCGCAAAGACCTCATCGAAAACCCGCTTTCCATCTGCCCCACCATGCTCAAATGGAAAACGCAGGCGGAGAACGGCTCGCTCTACAACACGCCCCCCTGCTTTGCCATCTATATGGCCAACCTCGTGTTCCGTCATCTCAAAAAGCTGGGCGGCATCAAGGAGATCAACAAAGTCAACGAATACAAAGCGGGGCTTTTGTACGACTTTATCGACAATTCGAAATTCTACACCAACAGCGTGGAAAAAGAGTATCGCTCGATCATGAACGTGCCCTTCGTTACCCCCTCGAAAGACCTCGACGACAAGTTCGTGAAGGAATCGAAGGCGGCGGGGCTCGTATCGCTCAAAGGCCACAGGCTGGTGGGCGGTATGCGCGCTTCCATCTACAACGCGATGCCCGTGGAAGGCGTGAAAGCGCTGATCGAATTCATGAAGAAATTCGAAAAAGAAAACGCCTGACATCGGCGCGTCACTTACATTAAGGAGAATACAGTTATGCCTCAGATACTCAAGCTCAACGAAATCAGCCCCGTAGCGGACAAAGAATTTCCCGCCGGGTACACGTTCACCAAAGAGGCGAGCGCACCCGAAGGGATCATGCTGCGCAGCTTCAATATGCACGAATACCCCTTAAACGACGAACTGCTCGCCGTGGCGCGCGCGGGCGCGGGCACGAACAACATCCCCATTCCCGCCTGCACGGAAAAGGGCATCGTGGTGTTCAACACCCCCGGCGCCAACGCCAATGCGGTGAAAGAACTCGTGATCTGCGAACTCTTTCTCGGCGGCAGAAAGATCGTGGACGCCATCGAATGGGTGAAAACGCTCAAAGGCACGGAAGGCATTTCCAAGGCCGTGGAAAAGGGCAAGTCTGCCTATGTGGGCCACGAGATCCTCGGCAAAACGCTGGGCGTGATCGGCCTGGGCGCCATCGGCGTGATGGTCGCCAACACCGCCGCCGACCTCGGCATGCACGTGATCGGCTATGACCCCTACCTTTCGGTACAGGGCGCGCTGCACCTCGACAACCGCGTAAAGACCGCCGACCTCGCGACGCTGCTCAAAGAATCGGATTTCGTGACCGTGCACGTGCCGCTCACCCCCGATACGCAGAACATGTTCAACGCCGAATCCATTCCGAACATGAAGGACGGCGCGGTGCTCATCAACAACTCGCGCGGCGAACTCGTGGACGCGCAGGCAATTCTGGACGCCGTGAACAGCGGCAAGATCGAGCGCTACATCACCGACTTCCCTTCCGACGAACTGATCGGCGCGAAGAACGTGATCTGCGTGCCTCACCTCGGCGCCAGCACCCCCGAGGCGGAGGACAACTGCGCGGCGATGGCGGCGAGAGAACTGGTCGACTACATCGAAAACGGCAACATCACGCACAGCGTGAACTTCCCCGACGTATCCGCGCCCCGCACCTCTGCCGCGCGCATCTGCGTGATGCACAAGAACGTGGAGGGCGTGATCTCGAAGATC
>CALVHW010000035.1 GCA_944328905.1 uncultured Clostridia bacterium
CCTATTTTTCCGTCATCGCGGATATTCCCTTCATCGAGATCATCACCGTGTTCACCTGCGTGGGCATCTTCATGGATATGCTCTGCAAAAAAGACAAGAGCAAGACCGTCGGCATGATGCTCGCAGGGTTAGGCCTCGTGTTTTTGGGGCTCGAATACATGGGCATGGCGATGGATGAATTCGCGCAGCAGCAGATCGTCAAAGATTTCCTCGTCAGCGTAGACAACCGCCTCGTGCTTTTGCTCGCGGGCGTCATCATCACGGGCATCGTGCAGTCGTCGTCGGCGGTCACCACGCTCATCGTGCAGATGGTCGGCGCCGGCCTCGTCATCGGCGATCCGTCCAACAGCGGCGTGCTGTTTCTGGTGCTGGGCACCAACATCGGCACCTGCGTCACGGCGCTCCTCTCGTCCATCGGCGCGAACACCAACGCCAAGAGGGCGGCTTTCATCCACCTCATGTTCAACGTGTTCGGCACCGTCATCTTTTCGGTTTTCCTGCTCTGCTGGCCGGGTTTCATGAACGCCACGATCGGCAAGTGGTTCGCAAACGATCCGGGGTTGCAGATTGCGCTGTTCCACACCTTCTTCAACGTGGTATGCACCTGCATCTTCCTGCCGTTCGCGCAGGTGTTCGTAAAGGTATCCACCACGATCATCCGCGACAGAAAGGGCGAACAGAAACCCGCCACGGACACCGTTCTGCTCGACGACCGCTTTCTGGCCACGCCGTCGGTGGCGGTGGAACAGGCCAACAAGGCCACGGCGCGCATGGCGGATATCGCCATGGAATCGCTCAAAGGCGCGTTCGACGGGTTCCTCGCCGAGTCGGAAGAGGCCAAAGAAAAGGTAGACGAACTGAACGTGCGCGTCGCCGAAATGGAGCGCGCGATCGTTGCGTATCTGATCAAAATTTCCTCGCAGGACGTTTCCATGACGGACGAAAAACTGGTTTCCGCCATCCACCACGCCACGGGCGACATCCTGCGCATCAGCGAACTGGCGGATAACATCACCAAATACACGCGCAACTGCCGCCGCGACGGCATCGAGTTCTCGGCGGGCGTGAAAAAATCTTTGCAGGATATGTACGCAAAAATCGACGAGTTGTATCAAAAAACGCTCGACGTATTCGATAAAAAGGACATCACCGCGATCAAGGCGGTCGACGCCGTGGAAGACGAAGTCGACGCCGCGCGCAAGTCGATGGTGCAGGACCACATCCGCCGCCTCAACGAGGGCAAGTGCAAGCCCGATTCCAGCGGCGTATTCATCAACCTCGTGGGCAACCTGGAACGCGCGGCCGACCACCTCACTTATATCGCGCACGCGTTCGATTAAAAATTTGACTTGCCTTTCGGTGTCCGCTGTGGTATAATAAATGCGCGGCAAGCCGTAGGAGAGAGATATTTTGGATAAAAAGATCTATTTGTTGGAAGACGATAAGAACATCGGCGAACTGGTCAAATGCGCGCTGGAACTTTCCAATTTGCAGGTGGAGTGTTTCGGCACGATCGCCGCATTCATGGACGCGGTGGAAAAAGAACCGCCCGCCGTGGCCCTGCTCGACATCATGCTTCCCGACGGAAACGGGCTGGACGTGCTGGCAAAAATCAAACAGAAAAACCCGCAGATCGGCGTGATCATGCTCTCCGCGCTCGGCCAGGAAACGGACAAGGTGCGCGGGCTGAACCTCGGCGCGGATGATTACATAGCCAAGCCGTTCGGCGTTTTGGAACTCGCGGCGCGCGTCAACGCGCTGCTGCGCCGCTTTGCGCCCGCCTCTTCCATCGTGCGCGGCGACCTTTCCCTCGACGAAGACACGATGACCGCCACGCTGCGCGGCGTAAAACTCGAACTCAACAACAAAGAATTCAACCTCTTGAAATACCTTATGCAAAAGGAGGGCAAGGCGCTCACCCGCGAAAACATCCTCAACGCCGTTTGGGGGTACGACGAGGGCGAAACGCGCACGGTAGACAACCACATTGCCCGGCTTCGCAAACTCGGCATCGACTACATCGAAACGGTGTTCGGCGTCGGCTATAAATTCGTTTACAGGGAGTAAGCGGCAGGCGGAGATCAAATCTCCGCCCTTTTTGCTTTTCCGGCAAATAAGCCGCAAATACGGTTATGAAAAGAAAGATCATTTTCGCCGCCCTCGGCATCTCGCTGGCGGCGGCCCTCTTTTCCTCAATGATCGCCGCGGCGGCCTGCCGCAGCGAGGCGGCGGCGCAGGTCGGGCGCTCGCTTTCGGGCTACATGAATATTTTTGAAGAGCAACTCGCCGGTGCGGAAAGCGAGGGGAGTTTGCAGGCTCTCGCCGAAGACTTTGCGGCGGAAACGGGCGTGCGCGTCACGCTGCTCTCGGCGGACGGCATTGCCGTTGCAGACAGCGGCGGCGAGGCGGGCGAAGACTTTTCCGGCCGCGAAGAGGTGGCTGCCGCCGTCGAAACGGGCGAGGGCAGGGCGGAAGGGCCGGAAGGCGGCGACACCGTTCGCCTCTGCCGCAAAACGGGGCAGAATGCGCTCGTGTTGCTCGCGGCGGATGCGCCTTCGTTCGGCGCCGCGTGGGGCGGCGTGTTCCCCGCTTTTGCCGGTGCAATGGCGCTCATTTTGCTCTGCGGGCTGGCAGTGGCGTGGATGACGGCCTCGTTCGCGCTCAAACCCGTAGAAAAACTTACCCGCGAGGTAGCCATCGGTGCGGGGAGGGAGATCCATACCGACGCGCCCGCCCTGCAACCGCTTGTGAAGATGCTCAACGAGATGAACGCCGACCTCGAATCGAAGGTCGCCAAAATGAAGGAAGACCGCAGCATCGAAAAACTCATCCTCAACAGCATGGAGCACGGCATCGTCATTTTCCGCAGCGCGTCAGACGTCATCCTCATCAACCGCACGGCCGAGCGCCTGCTCGATTACGAAAAAAACGAGCCGATACGCTGTTTTTCCGAGGACAGGGAGATCGCCGCCATCCTCGAAGAGGGCGAGGCCGCGTCCGTTTCCCGCCGCATCGAAGGGCGCGATTACAGTTTCCGCTTCACTTTCAAAAAACAGGGCAGCGTGCTGCTCATCACCGACGTCACCGAAACGATGGCGGCGGCGCGCTCGAAGAACGATTTTATTGCCAACGTCACGCACGAAATGAACACGCCGCTTACCAGCATCCGCGGCTTTGCCGAACTCATCGCGGCGGACGGCGTGCCGCCCGAACGCATCGGGCACGCGGCGCGCACCATCATCCGCCAGAGCGACCGGCTTTCGGCGCTCATCCGCCGCATCATCAACTTTTCCGCCATCGACAGCGACGCCCTGCCCGATTACGAGGTAGACCTCTCCGCCCTGCTGGGCGAAGTGCTGCCGTCGTTCGAGCCGCGCATTGCCGAAAAAAAGATCGCTTTCTTGCAGGAAGTGGAAGAGGGCGTAAAGGTGATGTCGCGCCGCGAGCGGCTCATCGAAATCGTCAACAACCTGGTTTCCAACGGCATCCGCTACAACAAAGAGGGCGGTTCGCTCTCCGTGCGGCTCACGGGCGGCGCGCACCCCGTGCTTTCCGTGCGCGATACGGGCGTAGGCATTGCCGAAGAGGACAAAACGCGCATCTTCGACCGCTTTTACACGGTGGATAAATCGCACGGCGGCGAGGGCGGCGGGTTCGGTTTGGGGCTTGCCATCGTCAAAAAACTGTGCCTGCGCGCCGGGTGGAAGCTCTCGGTCGAGAGCACGCTGGGCGAGGGCACGGAGTTCAAAATCGAATTCGCGCCGGAAAAATAGCGGCGTTGCAAAACCGCGCAACAACGGCACGCAAATTTTACGCAAAAGGCCTCGGCGAAAACCGAGGTCTTTTGCTTGATGGCGCTTCACGGCGCAACGTGTGCGGTATGCAAAGTTTAGTTTATTCTTTTTACTTTACTCACACTATAATAAAATGCTTAATGAAAATCTGACTTTGGATTAAAAGAAAAACAACGGAAACCAAACCTTTCGGTTCAAATTACGTTGTAAATAGAGCATCAGATTTGTAGTAAATACACCACAAACGCAACGCGGCGGCTGCCCGAACGGGCGGCCGCCGCGCCGCGTTTGAAAAATAAATCTCATTGTAAAAACTCCCCCGCGATAGCCGCGGGGGAGTAAATTTGCCGAAAAACCGGCAAAAATTCAGTTTTTCAGACTTTCCAAATACAGCGATGCGTTCGTGGCGGCGATCGCCCCGTCGGAAACGGCGGTGGATACCTGCCGCACCGCCTTCGTGCGGCAGTCGCCCGCCACAAATACGCCGGGCGTGCGCGTTCTGCACGTTTCGTCCGCGATGATGTAACCCGCCTCGTCCAGATCGGCCACGTTTGCGAACGCCCCGTTGTCCGGCACCTGCCCGATCGCCACGAACACCGCGGGGATCTCCTGCCGGCAGAGGCTGCCGTCCTTGTCGGTGTACTCGATGGCGGTCAATTCGTCTTCGCCGATAAAATCGACGACGCTCGTGTTGGGCCGCACTTCAACGTTTTCCTTGGCGCGCACCGCCTTTACGAGGCTTTCGTCGCCGAAAAATTTGTCGAAAAGCGTGTACATGTACACCTTTTTGCAGTAGCCGGAGAGGAGAAGCGCGTATTGCAGGGCGGTGTTGGCGTCGCCGATGAGGGCGACTTCCTTTCCCTTGTAAAACGGCCCGTCGCACACGGCGCAGTAGTAAACGCCCTTGCCCACCAGGTCTTCGCGGTCGTGTTTGGTTTTTAAGTGTTTGTGCTTTACGCCCGCGGCGATGATCACGCTTTTGCCCTCATACGCGCTGTATTCGGTGCGCACGGTGAACGCGCCTTCCGCCTTCTTTTCGATGCCGGTAACCTTTTCGATCTCCACTTCCGCGCCGAGGTCGGTGATCTGTTCGAACAGGTTGTCGGCAAACTCTTCGCCGCTGATGGCCTTGATGGAGGGGAAGTTTTCCAGGCGGGGCGAAGTGGCGATCTGCCCGCCCAGGCTCTCTCCTTCCAATACCAATACTTTTTTTCCGTTGCGCAAAGCGTAGAGCGCGGAGGTCATGCCTGCCGCGCCCGCGCCGATCACAATAATATCGTACATATCAGCCGATGCTCTCGATGTATTTGCGGATCTCGCTCGCGTTGTCGTACGTCTTGAACCCGTCGCCCTCGGGCACCAGCAGCGAAGGCGCCTTTTTCACGCCGTACTTGCGCGTCGCCGCCGCATCCTGCTCGGCGTTGATCACCCTGTATTTTACGCCCGCTTTGTCCAGCATCAGTTTGCTGGTCTTGCAGTTGGGGCAGCCGTCGCGCGTGAACAGCACCGGCCCGTCGAGCATGGGCGCCGCCTTTTCGGCGCACGCATCCGCGGCTACGGCGTGCGAATGTTTGAGGGTGGAACGGGAAATATCGTAGACCTTTCTGTCTTTGAACTCCTGCGTCTTGCCCTCGTTCCAGTTCTGCACGGGGCGGTAGTAGCCGGTGATACGGCTGTACACTTCCGTTTTGGCGCCGCAGTGCGGGCAGGTGAACTGCTCGCCCGCGAGGTACCCGTGCTCTTTGCACACCGAATAGGTGGGCGAAAGGGTGTAATAGGGCAGTTTGTAGTTGTCGGCGATCTTCTTCACCAAAGAGGCCGCCGCTTTCCAGTCGGGCAGTTTTTCGCCGAGGAAGGCGTGGAACACCGTGCCCGAGGTGTACAGCGTCTGCAAATCGTCCTGAATGTCGAGCGCGTCGAAAATGTCTTCGGTGTAGCCCACGGGCAGGTGCGAACTGTTGGTGTAGTAGGGCGCGCCGTCCATGTTGGCGGTGATGATGTCGGGGAACTGTTCCTTGTCGTGCTTGGCAAAGCGGTAGGTCGTCGATTCGGCGGGCGTCGCTTCCAGGTTGTACAGGTCGCCGTATTTCTCCTGGTAGTCGGAGAGCCGCTCGCGCATATGGTTGAGCACTTTCTGCGTGAACTTCTGCGCCTCGGGCTGCGTCATGTCCTTGCGGATCCAGCGGGCGTTGAGCGCCGCCTCGTTCATGCCCACGAGGCCGATGGTGGAGAAGTGGTTGGCAAAGGTGCCGAGGTACCGTTTGGTGTAGGGGTACAGCCCTTCGTCCAAAAGTTTGGTGATCACCGTGCGTTTGGTTTTGAGCGAGCGCGCGGAAATGTCCATCAGCTTGTCGAGGCGGCGGAAGAATTCGTCTTCGTCTTTGGAAAGATAGGCAAGGCGGGGCATATTGATGGTCACAACGCCGACGGAGCCGGTGCTCTCGCCGCTGCCGAAGTACCCGCCCGACTTTTTGCGCAGTTCGCGAAGGTCGAGGCGCAAGCGGCAGCACATACTGCGCACGTCGCTCGGCTGCATATCCGAATTGATGTAGTTGGAGAAATACGGCGTGCCGTATTTGGACGTCATTTCAAACAGCAGGCGGTTGTTTTCGGTGTCCGACCAGTCGAAATCGCGGGTGATGGAGTAGGTGGGGATGGGGTACTGGAACCCGCGGCCGTTGGCATCGCCCTCGATCATCACTTCGATGAAGGCTTTGTTCACCATGTCCATCTCTTTCTGGCAGTCTTTGTACTTGAAGTTCTGCTCTTTGCCGCCCACGATCGCGGGGAGTTCCGCCAGATCGTTCGGCACCGTCCAGTCGAGCGTGATGTTGGAAAAAGGCGCCTGCGTGCCCCAGCGGCTGGGGGTGTTCACGCCGTAGATGAAACTTTCGATGCACTTTTTCACCTGGTCGTAGTTGAGGTTGTCCTTTTTCACGAAAGGCGCCAGGTAGGTATCGAAGGAAGAAAACGCCTGCGCGCCCGCCCACTCGTTCTGCATGATGCCGAGGAAGTTGACCATCTGGTTGCACAGCGTGGCGAGGTGGCTCGCCGGCGCCGAGGTGATCTTGCCGGGAATGCCGCCGAGTCCTTCCTGAATCAGTTGTTTCAGGCTCCAGCCGGCGCAGTAACCGGTCAGCATGGAGAGGTCATGGATGTGAATGTCGGCATTGCGGTGGGCGTTCGCCACTTCTTCGTCGTAGATCTCCGAAAGCCAGTAGTTGGCGGTGATGGCGCCGCTGTTGGAGAGGATCAGGCCGCCCACCGAATAGGTGACGGTGGAGTTCTCTTTCACGCGCCAGTCGGTCGCCTTCACATAACTGTCCACCAGCTTTTTATAGTCGAGCATGGTCGACTTCATGTTGCGGATCTTTTCGCGCTGTTTGCGGTAGAGGATGTAGCACTTGGCCACGTCCGCATAGCCCGCCTCCGAAAGCACGGCCTCTACGCTGTCCTGAATGTCTTCCACGGCGATCTTGCCGTCTTTGATCTTCGGCTCGAAGTCTGCCGTCACTTTCAGCGCGAGCATATCGATGATGCTCGGGTGGTACTGCTTCTGCACGGCGTCGAATGCCTTTGTGATCGCGACCGATATCTTTTTGATGTCGAACTCGGCGATCTGCCCGTCACGTTTGATGACCTGGTACATGATTCTCTCCTTTCCCGCCCCTGTATTTTGTGTTGCGGTCTCGTTTTTCGGTAGGGCTTTATTATAACACCGCTTTGCCCCGTTGTCAAGGGGTAAAAGACAATATCTTGTAAAAATTTTTTGAGTTATCCACAAGATATTGTGGTTATTGTGGATAACTCGGCGTGAAACGGCGGGCGCAGGAATGTTTTTCGGCGGGCGGCGGGGTACGGGAAAACCGCGCCGGTTTCGGCGCGGTTTCGGCGCGGCCGTGCGCGCAAACAAAAAACCCGCGGTCGCCGCGGCGACCGCGGGTATATTACGGATGCGCCAAACCCTGTTTTATAAACGGGCGGCTGAAAACGTTCAGTTTTCCCCGCGTATCTTCACGCTCGGTATGAACGGGCGCACCAGCTCTTTGAATATGCGCATCTCCTCGTCGGTGCAGGCGTGCAGCCCCCGCCGCAGCACGGCGTCGCCGTCGCGGAAGGTCTGCAAAAAGTACCGCTTGGCCCCTTGCAGCCATTGCCCGATGCGCACAAAATCTTCGCCGCGGTGCAGTTCTTTCACCACCGTGGTGCGGAATTCGTATTCCTTTCCGCTCTCCATCAAAAACGCCGCGCTCTCTTTGATTGCGCCGATGTTCACCTTTACGCCCGCCGTCATATCGTAGCGGTCGGGCGAATTTTTGATGTCCATGGCCACAAAATCCACCAGCCCCACCGCGCACAAACTTTTCAGCCGCGCGGGGAAAGAGCCGTTCGTATCCAGTTTCACGGCGTAGCCGAGCGCCTTTATTTTTTGCAGAAAGGGCGCAATGTCGCCGATCAACGGCTCTCCGCCCGTCACGCACACGCCGTCTAAAATGCCCTTCCGTTTTTCGAGAAAGGCGAAAAACTCTTCCTGCGTATAATTTTCTTCCGTGCCGTCCAAAATTTCTCCGTTCTGGCAGAACGGGCAGCGGAAATCGCACCCGGAAAGAAAAACCGTGCACGCCACCCTGCCGGGGTAGTCTAACAGCGTCGTTTTTTGCAGCCCCGCAATTTTCATCTTCGTATCTCCTTTCCTTCGATTATACTCCGTTGCGGCAGAAAAGTAAAGGCTTTCGGCAAAAGCCGCAAAAAAACGCTGCGGCGCGGGGCGGAAAAGGCGGAGCCGCGCCAAACGCCTTTCGTCCGCCGCAAAAAAATTTTTGCAGAATCGTGTGCAAATCCGTGCATTATTTTACAAAATGCTCTATAATACCGTTGTGCGGCGGGCAGAAACTCCTGCGGCTTTTCACGCAATCTTCATAAAAGTTGGGGCAAGTTATCAAAAAAACGCTCTATAATTAAGCTACCGAAAGGAGGGAATAAAATTATGAGAAAAAAAATTCGTCTGTTTATCGCCGCGCTGGCGGCGGCACTGACGCTTTCGTTTGTGTTGGTCGGCTGTACGCAGTCGGTAACTTCCACCGTCCGCTACATCACGAGTATTTCCGCGGTAGGGAACGAGATCGTCGCCTACTATTCAGACGGCAGCAGCCAAACGCTGCTCACGGTCGGAAATACGGAGTTCACCCTGCAAGACGTGTACGAGGCCGCCAAGAGCATCGAGGGCGACGACTATACTTACGAGCAGTTTCTCAAAGACTATGTGAACGTGGAAACGCCGGAAGATAACTCCAAGGCGATCAACCGCGCGCTTTTATCCAGCGTCAAATTTTATACGGAATTCAAGGAAACCGCGCCGATCGAAATAAACGGAGTCAGCACGGGCAGGTACGAAAACCGCACCGGCCTGTACACCGGTTCGGGCGTCATCTACCGCAAAGACACCGAATATACTTACATGATCACCAACTACCATGTGGTGTTCAGCCAGTATGCCAACAGCGCCAACGGCAATACGAAGATCGCGCAGAAGATCGTCTGCTACCTGTACGGTAGCGAGAGCGCGCCCCAAGCAGGCGGCACCAGCGGCAGTTATACGATTTACACGTACGACAGTTACGCCGTGCCGTGCGAATACGTGGGCGGATCGATCGCCAACGACATCGCCATCGTGCGGGCGAAAACGTCGGATATGACGGCGATCAACCCCTCGTACCGCGTGGCGGAGTTTGCCGATTCGTACCATGTGGGGCAGACGGCGATCGCCATCGGCAACCCGGAAGGGGAGGGCATTTCCGCATCGGAAGGCATCGTATCGGTGGCGGACGAGTACATCAGCCTGGCCATCGACGGCACGGCGCGCACCTACCGCGCCATGCGCATCGATACCGCCATCTACCAGGGCAATTCGGGCGGCGGCCTGTTCGATACGAGCGGCAACCTCATCGGCATCACCAACGCGGGCGACGGGGAAGACCAGAGCATCAACTTTGCGGTGCCGCTGGAGATCGCCAAGGGCGTGACAGACAACATCCTCTATTATTACGGAGACGGTTCGAACGGCTCCGTCGCGGCGCAAAAGCCCACGCTGGGCGTGAACGTCACGTCATCCAATTCGCATTATCTGTACGACGACAGCCTCGGCTACGGCGAAATCGTGGAAACCATCACGGTGACGAGCGTCGTGGAGAATTCCATTGCGCTGAACAATTTGGGGCTGAAACAGGGCGACGTGCTCCGCAGCATCACCATCAGCGACGGAACAACGAGCACGGAATGGGTGCTCAACCGCAATTTTGATATTTCCGACGCCCTTCTCACGGCGCGCGCAGGGTACACCGTCACCGTGACCTATGTGCGCGGCGAAGAAACAAACACCACGAGCGCCTATACTTTCAGAAAAGCGGACTTTTCGGAAATCGAATAAAAAGGGATAAGTCTGAAAGCAAAAGCATAAAAAGCCGGCGTGCGGCCATCGGCCGCACGCCGGCTTTTTATGCTGTATTTGCACTGTTTATGCGAATATTCCGCAATGCGCTTGCTTTTTCTATCGGGTTGTGTTATAGTATATGTGCGAATATGCTAATTCGCAAAAACGGGCGTTTCCGGCGTCGGGCCGTAAAAAAGGTGCGGGCGCCGCAAAACGCGGAGGAGAGAGAGTATGAGAAAAAAACTTTTGCTGATCGCGCTGGCGGTCGTAATGCTGCTATGCCTGGCCTTCGCAGCGGCCTGTTCCGGGCCGTCCGATCAAACGGGCGGGCCGTCGAACCCGACCGATCCGACCGAGCCTTCTTTGCAGGAGCAGTTCGAAGCGTTCGATAAGCTGCTGCGCGGGGCCGATTCGTTCGAGGTCGTCACCGACGTGACCATAGCGGGGGAATCGCAACAGATCGTCGTTTCCGTCGCCGGAGACCGCTACAAACTTTCGAGGCCGATCAGCGGCAAAACGTTCGAGTATTACGGCCTGTACAAAGAGGGGTTCGTGTACGAACTCGCGTTTGTCGGCGGCCAAAAAAACCAAAGCAACATTTATTATTCGCCCGAACGGCCGCTGAATATCCTCGAGGCGCTGGATATTCCCGCCTACATGGTGCTGGGCGTACAGAATTTTTACGATTCGCTGTGCCGGAACCTGCGTACCGAAGGAGATAAACTCGTGTTTACGGCCGCGGGCGCGCAAAACGGCACGGTAACTCTGTCTGAAAGCGGCGCGGCGATCTCGTTCACCGCCGCTTACGTCGGCGAGGTGCGCATCTCCATCGGCAAAGTCGGCACGAACACCGTCGATTTCGGCGCTTTGCAGGAGAGCGAATTCACCGGGGATTTCACCGCATACGACCGCATTTTTGCCGAAATGAAGTGGGTAATGGACGCAGACACCGCCACGGCGGAAACGGTTCTGTCTTACGGCAGCGAAAAGACGTCGATACATACCGGCTTTTCCGCGGGCGAAATGTTGCAAAATACCTATACGGGCGAGGGCGATGCGGCGCAGGAATCCCTGTCGGAAGCGTATATCAGGAGCGGCGACGCCTTCGTGTTCATTTCGCAGGCCGCCGGCGCAAACGCGCCCTCCGTGAAAGGTCTTGTCTGGGAAGGCCGCACCGTTGCAGACATCTTTGTGCAGTTCGACGTGACCGACCGGCTGTTCAACGAAACGTATTTTGTTTTCGAAGCGGGCAGCGAAGAAAAGGTCGTGCTCAGCGAGGCGGGCAAAAAGGCGTATCCCTATTGCGATTCGCTGCTCATCGACCTCTCGCAGGAGGGGCGCTACACCGTTTCCATCACTTTCAAAAGCCAGCCGTACGGATATCCCGAGGCGGCGGAGATCGTCATTGAAAGCGTCGGCGAGCCGAAATTTCTCGTCTTTTCCGAGTCGTTCAAACAGTGTGCCGAACAGTACCGGGGCGGCGTGCTGTATTCGCTCGGCGAAACGAACGCCGTGGCGGAGTATGCCTCGCCTTTCTCCGTGAGCGTGGTGGTGGCAGACGAGATCACCGTGGGCGGAAAAACATATAAAGTAACGTCGCTCGGGGCGTCTTTCGCCGCAGACGCATACTTTACCGAGCTCGTGCTCCCCGCGGGCATTACAAATCTGAACGCTGCCCTTGCGCGGGCGCCCGCACTGGAAAAGATCTATTTCGGCGGCACGGCGGCGCAGTTCGACGCGCTGGAAGGGGCCTCGTTTTACGGCCGTCCCACCGTGTACTACTATGCGGAAGAGCAGCCTTCCGCCGCCGGCTATTACTGGCGCTGGAACGAGGAAGGCACCGCGCCCGAAGCCTGGCCGAACACCTTTGCCGAAAATTTCGCCGATCTCGTCGGACAGTTGCAGACGGCAGACGGCTTCAAAATCAAAATTTCCGTCGGCAAAGACGACAAGATAACGCATATGGAAGTTGTGCGCAGCGGCGACCTGATGATGATGTCGGCGGCGGGTGCCGTGAGCGGCTACGCTCTCATCGCAGACGGCTATGTGTATGCGATGATGCCGAAGGAAAGCGGCTACGAGCGCACCGTTTCCGCGGCAAAAGAAGAGGAAACACACGTTTTCGGCATGATCGATATGTTCATGTGGGACATTCTGTATATCGATGATTTCAATTCCGCCGTGTTTTCGCAGGTCGCAGAGAGCGGCTCGCCCGCATTCGAAATCGTCCTGCCCGGCTCGGAAACGCGGGAACCGATCCCGGGTACAGACGGCTGGTACCTCGCCGAAAACGGCACGATCACCCTCACCGAAACGGGCATGACCATCGCGTGCGACGCATACAATGCGTTCGAAACGTCGTATGAGCGGGCGCCTTACGCCGTCACCATCGAAGTGAGCAAAGATACCGGCGAGGTGAAACTGCCGAACGATCTTTCCGTCGAAGACTTCACGGAGGGCGTATCCGCGATCGATCTTTTCATGGCCGACCTCAACTATCTGATGCAGGAAAACAGCGCGCTGGTCGAAATGGACATAAATACGGTCGTGGGTGCCGTAACGCAGAGATACATATTGTCGGGCGGCGAAATGCTCAGCACCCGCGAGGCAAACGGAAACATTGCCGTCGAGGCCGCCGTCATCGAAAAGGGTTACAAAGGTTTTATAAAAGCCGATTATTCGGGCGGCGAAACGGGTACCGAACTGAATGCCGTTCTGTTCAACAGCAATACGAGGGAGCTCGGGTTCACCGTCAGGGATATTTTTGAAGCGCTCGGCCTGTATTATTACGATCCTGCTTATTTTGCCATGCAGGGAGAAACGACGGTGGTGCTTTCCGAAGAGGGCAAAGCGGCGTACGATATGTTCGGGAGTTTTTCCGTCAACCTTTCCGTGAAAGGGCAGTACACGCTCACAATCGAGATCGCGGAGCCGGAATCCGTGATCGGCATGGAGATGACGATTTCCGGCATCGGCACGGAAACGGAGATAGATTTCCCGCAGGAGATCGCCGATTTCGTTGACGAATATTACAGCGGTCTGATGGGCGAGTAAGAGCGGAAACCGCGTATACGTTCTGCCAAAACAAAAAAACGGGGCGCCTCGGCGCCCCGTTTTTGTATAGAGTTTTGAAAAGAAAGTGAAAACAAAAACAATTTACTTGCGCGCATAAATCACGCCATAGCGAAAACGAAGTTGCCAAATTTGTTTTTGCCGCTAAAAAACAAATTTTGTGAACTGAAATAATCTACTGCGCGTCCGCAAACCGCGCTTTGCGGAAAGCGCCCCCGATTTGCGCGTTAAGCGCCTCTGGCGGAAAAGGTGAATGCGCCGCGTTCTATAATAAGAGAGCCCCTAAAATGCGGCGCAGAGGAAAAACCGAACGCAGAGCCGCCCCAAAGAGGCGGCGAACGCTGGGTTTTTCCTGGAAATCACGGAATTTTTACGGACTCTTTCCGTAAAAATTCGTGAAAGGGCTACTATTCCCCAAAGGCATACTTCGCCATGAACAATAAGTATTTTACATTCTTTTCGCGGCGTGTTATAATAGTGCCGTACAAAGGGAAAGCGTTTTTTTGCGGCGTTTTCCGCATGGTGCCGCGCAAAACCGCGGTGGAAAATTTCTTTCGAGGTGATCAATATGGACGAAAAATTCGAAAAGCAGAACATATTCGGCCTGGGCGGCGAAAACACGGCGTTTGCAAAGTTTTTTGTCGGCAAATCGTACTTGAATCCGCTTACAGACGCATCTTGCGGCCTGTTTTTTGCCAACGTCACGTTCGAGCCGGGCTGCCGCAACAACTGGCACATCCACCATGCAAAGAGCCGCGGCGGGCAGATCCTCCTGTGCACGGCGGGCAGCGGCTGGTACCAGGAATGGGGCAAACCCGCGCAAAGCCTGCAACCCGGCGACGTCGTGGTCATCCCCGCGAACGTCAAGCACTGGCACGGCGCCAAAAAGGACAGTTGGTTTTCGCACATCGCGGTGGAAGTTCCCGGCGAACAGACGAAAAACGAATGGCTCGAACCCGTGACCGACGGGCAGTACAATTCCCTCTGAGCGGCACAGCCATTTAACCTGATTTCATAAAAGGAGAAAAGCCATGCAATATACAACACTCGGAAACAGCGGCATAAAAGTTTCCAAATTCTGCCTCGGGTGCATGAGTTTCGGCGATCCCGCCAGCAATATGCACGCCTGGACGCTTGATCCCTCCGCCAGCGAGGCGGTCATAAAGCACGCGCTCGATCTGGGCATCAACTTTTTCGATACCGCCAACTGCTATTCGGCGGGCACGAGCGAAGAATACCTCGGCCGCGCCATCCGCCGAGGTGCCGCGCGCGATAAAGTGGTGCTCGCCTCAAAGGTGTACTTCAACGAGGGCAAACTTTCCAAAACGGCGATCGCCCGCGAAATAGAGGGCACCCTCAAACGCCTCGGCACCGACTATCTCGATTTATACATCATCCACCGCTTCGATTCTTCCACACCAATCGAAGAGACGATGCAGGCGCTCGATTCTCTCGTAAAGGCGGGCAAGGTGCGCGCGCTGGGCGCCTCGGTCATGTACGGCTACCAATTCTACAATATGCAGTTGTGCGCGCGCGACAACGGCTTCACGCCCTTCGTTTCCATGCAGAACCATTACAACCCGCTGTATCGCGAAGACGAGCGCGAACTCATCCCCATCTGCAAACAGATGAACGTGGCGCTCACGCCGTACAGTCCGTTGGCGGCGGGCAGGGCGGCGCGGCCGAATTGGGAGGCGGATACCCTGCGCAGCAAAACGGACAAAGTGGCGCACGGCAAGTACGATTCCACCGAAGAGCAGGATAAAAAAATCGCCGCACGTATCCGCGAAACCGCGGAAAAATACGGCGTCTCGATGACGGCCGTTACCTTTGCCTGGCACTTTGCCAAGGGCGTGGCGTCGCCCATCATCGGCGCCACCAAAGAAAAGTATCTCGACGACGCCGTGAGCGCGTTCAACCTGAATCTTACCGAAGAGGACATCGCCTATATCGACGAGCCGTACATTCCGCACAAGATCGTCGGCGCGCTCTGACCGGGCAAAACAGCAAACAGTATGCAAAACATCATCGAAAACAAACAATTTTCCGAAGAGCGCGCCCTGTACGGCCGCAGCGACCTCTGCGTGCGCGGCTGCCGCTTTGCGGGGGAGGAAGACGGCGAGTCTGCCCTCAAAGAGAGCCGCAACATCGCGGCGGAAAACTGCTTTATGGACTTGCGCTATCCCTTCTGGCACGTGCGCGGGCTGCGCGCCGTCGGGTGCGAACTCACCGCAAACTGCCGCGCCGCCATGTGGTACGATGCCGGCGTGCGTATAGAAAACTGCACAATGAACGGCATCAAAGCCCTGCGCGAGTGCGCAGATGTACAGATACTGCACACGCAGGCAAATTCGCCCGAATTCGGCTGGCGCTGCCGCGGCATTGCCATCGAGTGCAGCGAAATAAAATCTGAATACGCTTTTTTCGAAAGCAGGAACATCGCGGCGAAAAACCTGCGGTTCGAAGGCAAGTACTCGTTCCAATACACAAAAAACGTGCGCATCGAAAATTCGTTTCTGAAAACGAAAGACGCCTTCTGGCACGCCAAAAACGTCACCGTTACGGGCAGCGAGTTAGACGGCGAATATCTGGGCTGGTACAGCGAGGGGCTCACGCTGGTGCGGTGCCATATTAAGGGAACGCAGCCGCTCTGCTACTGCAAAAATCTGCGCCTTATCGACTGCACCATGGAAAACTGCGACCTCGCGTTTGAGTACAGCGACGTGCGCGCCACGGTAAAGGGCGGCATCGATTCCGTCAAAAACCCGCGCCGCGGCAAGATCTGCGCCGATGCGGTGGGGGAAGTGATCCGCACGCAAAACAGCGTTTACCCCGTCCGCGCCAAAGTTGTTGCCGGCGGAAAACAGTTGTAAACTCCAAAAATAGCAGACGGGATTCCCGGTATTGCCGGGAATCCCGTCTGTTTTTTCATTTTGCGGGGCGGAAAGGGCAAAAAGAGGGAGAAACCGCCGCAGAGAATGCGCCTGCATTCAAACGGTGGTTTCTCCCTCAAACTCACGAAAATTTGTTTTTGCCGCTAAAAAACAAATTTTGTGAACTTAAATTTTTTACTGCGCGTCCGCAAACCGCGC
>CALVHW010000036.1 GCA_944328905.1 uncultured Clostridia bacterium
ATAACCGATCAAAAGAGAGATTTAATCATGATTTGCATTTTGTGGATTTTTCTCGGAGCAGTCTGCTTATATTTTATTGCCGGCATAACGGCCGCGGTGTATATTCATTGCCGCCTTTTCAATCGTCGATACGAAGGAAACCCGAAGCTGAAATATTTCCGCGCGGAAGATTTTGAAGGTCTGGCCGCGGAAGAGGTGTCTTTTATTTCTGACGGCGGACAAACGCTCCGCGGTTTTTTATATACGGAAGAAAATGTTTCGCCGAAAGCGCTGATCGTTTTCTGCCACGGATTTGGGGCGGGGCATCTTTCCTATACCACGGAAATAAATACTCTTGCCCGGGCGGGGTATGCCGTGCTCGGCTATGACGGCACGGGATGCGGAAGGAGCGGCGGAAAATATTTCCGGGGCTTTGACCAGGGCCCCGCGGATCTTCGTGCGGCGCTTCGCTATGCAGACGGAAATAAAAAGATTGCCTCGTTGCCGCGCGTTTTGGTCGGCCATTCCTGGGGTGCTTTCACCGTCATGAACGGCTACGACGGCAGTGTGTGCGGCATTGCGGCGATGTGCGGGTTTCTGTCGGGGGCGGACATCGTTGCGCAGACCGTTTCGGCGCGGTTCCGTCTGCTGTATTATTTTATCAGACCGTTTCTTGCATTGCTGAATTTTTGCCGGATGGGTAAAAAAGCCAACCGCCGCAGTGTCCGTTCGCTTTCAGAAACGAACGTTCCGGTCTGTCTGCTCTATGGCGTGAAAGATTCCACCGTTCCTTACCGGCGCAATGGAGCCGTGTTGGAAAAATTCAGCAAAAACCGCAAAAATATACAATTTTATAAATGGGAAAACAAAGGGCACAATGTCTATCTGAGCGACCGGGCCGAAAAATATCTGCACGAAACATTTGCGGAGATCGCAGCAAAGAAAAAGCGGGGCGAAAACGCCGATGCGTTGTATGCGGCGGTCGATTACGATCTGATGACGGAAGAGGATGAATCGGTGATGTCGATCGCTGTTTCCTTTTGCGACGAGTGTGTGCGTCGCGCCCGTTCGTGAAAAAAGCAGCAGAGTAAAAGGGCAGGCATAAAAAATCCCTGCACGAGGCAGGGGCTTTCATTCCTTTATAATTTAAATTTCCGGTTCATCGCTATCGGAAACGGAAACATCGTAGCGAATTTTTTCGTTGCGGGCAAGTATCTCCTTGCAAAATTCGTTGTACCAGTCCGGTTTTACCACAACGACTGTATATTTTTCGTCTTTGAAGTAAATCACCAGCTTATTTGTTTTTGTAAACAGATGCAGCGATTCGATGTCGCTTATTTTAAAAGTCGACTTGATAATTCCGAACCACAGCACGATTTCTTTATCGGTGATTTTATAGACGGAGCGGATAAGAATAGAGGCGAATATAACGATGGCGATCGTACCGACCAGCAGCAAAACGACGTGCTGGATGATATAAAGGGGCTCCGAAAACCCGGTACGGTAAATTCGCCAAACGGTAAAACCAATTGCGCCCAGACCGAGCAGGATGCCCGCTATGGTAAGTATTACGGCTGCTTTGGAAAGTTTGAATTTGTATGTCTTCATTTTTTTGCTCCGTGAACATTGTATCACATTTTTAAAGGAAAAGCAAGGGGTTGGAGTTCTTTTGCAAATAAACGGCACATACTGACAGATGAAAGCGCGGCGCCAAAGGATGCTATCAGTATTTTTTATCGTTCCTTCTTATTCATTTGCTTGAAAAAAAAGCGCAAAAGTAGTAAAATGTTTGTGATTTTATGAGAGGTAGAGGAAATGGTTATTTCTTCGCAACTGTTGGCCGCCGATTTTTCGGAACTCGGCGATAAAGTGTTTCCGAGTGATGTCGTCGAAATCTGCGGTTTCCGTATCAATGACAGTGTCATTTCCGGTTTCATTGTCGTGGCCGCAATTTTGCTGGTGGCGCTGATACTGCGCCTTACCGTTATACGGCGTTGGAAAACGACGCCTACGCCCGCCCAGATGTTTCTTGAATGGCTGGTAAGTTTCTTCGATAAGAGTGCGGACGAAATGACGGAAAATTACAGCGGACTGATGGGGCCGTATACATTCGGGGCAGCAGCATATATCTGTTGCGGCGTTCTTATCGAAGCGTTTGGCCTGCGTCCTGCGATTGCGGATATAGGCGCTTGCTTTGCTTTGGCGCTCTGTACCTTTTTATTCATTCATACTTTCGGCTTTATGAAGAATAAAGTGCGCCGTTTTACCCATTATCTCAATCCTATCAATATAATAACGGATATTTCAGTACCGGTATCGATGACGTTCCGTCTGTTCGGCAGTATTCTGAGCGGCATGATCATCATGGATATGATTTATATCCTCATCGAGGGCATCTGGTATATCGGCCTGCCGCTGATACTTCCCGCGGTGCTTACGCCTGTATTTACGCTTTTCCACGCATTTATACAGTCGTACGTGTTTGCATCGCTCACGCTCACGTTCGTGCAGGAGGCGATCGAAACACCGCCGCGAAAGCAGAAAAAAAAGAAAAAGAAAGCGGAAGCCACAATCGCCGCTTAAAAATATATTTCGCTTAAAACATATCGCTACGGAGGTAAACATATGGAACTTTTAGTCACAATGCTTGCAAATCTTCTCATTACAGACGGCGCCGCGATCGGTGCGGGTATCGCCGCGCTCACCGGCTTGGGTGCCGGCATCGGCATGGGTATCGCTACAGGCAAAGCGGTGGAGGCTACGGCGCGCCAGCCCGAGGCTGTCGGCAAAATCAGAACGATGCTTCTGCTCGGCCTTGCCTTTGCGGAAACAACGGCCATTTACGGCTTGCTGGTCAGTATTCTTTTGATTTTCGTAGCTGCATAATCGGGAGTTTCAGATAGGAGTCGGAATGATGATAAAGTTCTTCGGCAATCAGATGCTTGCCGCGATAGGGGATCTTGTCGAGTGGGAAAGCATAGTCATGCACCTGATCGCGCTCGTTATATTGACGGTCGGCCTGTACTTTTTGCTGTTCAAACCCGTCAAACGCATGATCAAAGAGCGGCAGGACAAGATCCGCAAGATCGAAAAGGAAAACGTAGACCTCAACGAAGAGGTCAAAAAGATGAAGGAAAGTTCCGAGATCGTGCTGGCAGACGCGCGTAAAGAGGCGGCCGTCATCCACGAAAACGCGATCAAGGTCGCCAACCAGAAAGCGGACGAGATCGTGCAGGGCGCACGCCGCCAGGCAAAGGGCATGATCGACCGCACCGAGCAGGAGCTGGAAGAAGAGCGCCGCAAGCTCGGTTCGGATATCGAAAAGCAGATCGCCGAGGTATCGGTCGCGGTGGCGCAGAAAGTCATCGCGCGCGATATCACGCCCGAAGATAATAAAAAACTCATAGAAGAAAGTCTCAGCGAATGGAGCAAAAACTGATGAAAAAAGCAGACATTGTTTCCGCCGCTGTTACGCTTGCTATGGACGTGGATGCAGAAACCAGGCAAAAAATTGAGGCGTTTTGCAAGGTGCGCGGAGCAGCGCGCGTTGTGTATACGATCGATAAGAGCATTCTCGGCGGAATTGTTATACAGATAGGCGACGATATATATGACGGTTCGCTGCTGAGCAAAATCGATACCGTAAGGCAGTCGATTTGAATTAAACGGATATTTCTATGGTAAATGTAAAAGAGATCGGAAAAGACCTGATAAAAAAAATCAACGATGTGCGTCCGCCGGCGGATGACCGCGCTTGCGGAAAGATCATTTCTTCGGGAGACGGCATCATTCATATTTCCGGATTGCACGGCGTCAAATATAACGAGTTGCTGGAGATCAGGGGTGGATACAGAGCTTTGGCTCTCAACCTCGAACACGATTCGGTGGGCGCGGTGCTTTTTTCCGGCGAAGACAAGGTCGGCTGCGGCGATTTTGTCTATTCTACGGGCGAAACGGCGCATATGCGCGTCGGCGAAGAGTTGCTCGGCCGGATCGTCGATCCGCTCGGACAGCCGCTTGACGGTCTTGCCGAATTGACAAGTACAGAAACGCGCCCGGTGGAGTTTCCCGCTCCCGCCATTATGGACAGAGGAAAGGTAAACACACCGTTGCAGACGGGAATCCTGGCCATCGACAGCATGATTCCCATCGGCAGAGGGCAGCGCGAACTCATCATCGGCGACCGTCAAACGGGCAAAACCGCCATTGCCGTCGATACCATTCTCAACCAGAAAGACGAAAACGTGATCTGCATTTATGTATCCATCGGTCAGAAAGCTTCATCGCTGGCAAAGATCGTGAATACGCTTCGCACGGCCGGGGCTCTGGAATACACGAGCATCGTGTGCTCCACGGCAGATGATCCCGTGCCGATGCAATATCTGGCGCCGTACAGCGGCTGCGCACTGGCGGAATACTTCATGTACCGGGGCAAAGACGTGCTGATCGTCTACGACGACCTCTCAAAGCACGCCGTGGCATACCGCACGATGAGCCTGCTTTTGAACAGGCCGGCTGGGCGCGAGGCGTATCCCGGCGACGTCTTTTACCTGCATTCCCGACTGCTCGAGCGCGCGGCAAAACTATCCGAAGAAAAAGGGGGCGGCTCTATCACGGCCATTCCCATCGTGGAAACGCTGGCTGGTGACATTTCCGCCTACATTCCCACGAACGTCATTTCGATCACCGACGGGCAGATCTATTTGGAAAGCGAACTCTTCAATAGCGGCGTTCGGCCTGCTGTCAACGTCGGGCTCTCCGTTTCGCGTGTGGGCGGCAGTGCGCAGCGCGCTTCCATCCGCAATATTTCCGGCCAGCTGCGCGTCAATCTGGCGCAGTACCGCGAACTCGCCATTTTTATGCAGTTCGGTTCCGATTTGGACGCCGAAACGCAGAAGATGCTCAGCCGCGGTGCCAAGATGACGGATACCTTAAAACAGCGCCAGTATCTGAATTATTCGGTTCGCGATATGCTCGTTCTGCTCACCGTTTCGCAGAGCGACTTGGTGGATAAAATTCCGGAGAAAAAGATCGTTGCTTTCAACGAAGGGCTTCTCGACTATATCCGAGCGAATCACGCATCTTTGTATGGAGAAATCGACATAGATAAAAAGCTTTCGGAAGAGCTTAAAAATAAAATTCTTTCGGTTGCGGAAGAATATATAAATTGTTCGGTGGGTATAGAGCAGAGCGCTCCGGCTGCTGCATCGGGAGCTTAAAATATGGCTGACGTAACGGAAATCAAACATCGCATCCGCAGCATTCAGGATACCCACCAGATCACAAAAGCCATGGAACTCGTTTCCACGGCAAAGATGCGCAAATCCATACAAAAGCATAAATACAGTTCGGCATATTTCGATTCCGTCCGTTATACGCTGAAAGACATTCTGCGTCACAGTACGGATGTCCGCCACAAATATATGGAGCACCGAAAAGACAATCGCACGGCGTATATCGTGATCGCGGGGGACAAAGGCCTTGCCGGTGCATACAACAGCAATGTGCTCAATCTCGCGTGGGAGCATATGCAAACGAGGCCGGTGCATTATGTCGTCACGATCGGGCAGATGGCGCGAGCGTTTTTCGAGAGCAAGCACCAGAGCGTCGACCTCGAATTCACGCACGCGGTGGCAAGCCCCACGCTTCACGATGCGCGCGGGATCATGCGCGACATCCTCGACTTATACGACAGCAATCTCATGGACGAGGTGTACGTCATTTTCACGCGCATGCACTCTACGTCCGTGCACGAGCCTGTCATGGTCAAACTTCTCCCCATTGAGGAAAAGGACATTGAGGCCGACGTCAAAAACACGTACGGCGGGCAGATCGATTACGATCCTTCGCCGAAAGAAGTGCTCAACGTGCTCGTGCCGCAATATTTAGTCGGCATGATCTATACGGCGCTCATTCACTCCTCGGCGAGCGAACACGCCTCGCGCATGCTGGCGATGTCGAACGCAACCAAAAACGCGGAAAAAATACTCGATACACTTAGTCTTGAATTTAACCGTCTCCGCCAGAATGCAATAACGACCGATCTCCTTGATCTGTCGTCGGGCAGGTTTGCGGCGGCGAACAAACAAACGGAGGGCAATGCTCGTACATGACGAATTACGGCAAGATTTATCAGATAATAGGCCCTGTCGTAGATGTGGAGTTTGAAAGCGGTATGCCTCCAATCTATGAAAAACTCGTGGTGGAGGGCGATAAAGCAGTATTTGAAGTTCTGGCGCATATCCGTAAAGGTGTCGTCCGCTGCATCTCTCTTACGGCGACGGATGGTCTTTCGCGCGGTCTTTCCGTTCTCGATACGGGGGCGCAGATCAGTGTTCCCGTCGGTGAAAACGTGCTCGGCAGGGTAATGAACGTCCTCGGCGAACCGATCGACGGCAAGGGCGAAATCAAATCGTCCGAACATTGGAACATTCACCGCCGGCCTCCCGCATTTTACGAACAGAGCCCCGCGGCGGAAATTTTTGAAACGGGAATCAAGGTTATCGACCTGATCGCGCCGTACAGCAAGGGCGGCAAGATCGGCCTGTTCGGCGGCGCGGGCGTCGGCAAAACCGTGCTCATCATGGAACTGATGCGCAACATCTCGAAAGAGCACGGCGGCTATTCCATTTTCACCGGCGTGGGTGAGCGTTCGCGCGAAGGTAACGACATGATTTCGGATATGACCGAATCGGGCGTCATTTCCAACACGGCGCTCGTGTTCGGGCAGATGAACGAACCGCCCGGAAGCCGTATGCGCACGGCATTTACCGGCCTCACGCTGGCGGAGTATTTCCGCGACGTGAACCGGCAGGACGTCCTGCTCTTTATCGACAATATATACCGCTACATCCAGGCGGGCAGCGAAGTTTCGGCTCTGCTCGGCAGAATGCCTTCTGCGGTCGGCTATCAGCCTACGCTGGCCACCGAAATGGGGCTTTTGCAGGAGCGCATCGCCAGTACCAAGCGCGGCTCGATCACGTCGATCCAGGCCGTGTATGTGCCCGCGGACGACATCACCGATCCTGCACCGGCGACCATCTTCTCGCACCTCGACGCCACGACCGTGCTTTCGCGCAAAGTGGTGGAAATGGGTATCTATCCCGCCGTCGATCCGCTCGAATCCACGTCGCGCATTCTCGATCCGCAGATCGTGGGGCGCGAGCATTACGACGTGGCGAACAAGGTCATCGCAACCCTGCAAAGATACAAAGAATTGCAAGACATCATCGCGATTCTCGGCATGGACGAACTGACCGAAGAGGACAAGAACACCGTTTACCGCGCCCGCAAGATTCAAAAATTCATGTCGCAGCCCTTCTTTGTTTCCAAAATTTATACTGGGTTGGAGGGCCGCTATGTGCCGCTCCGCGCCACCATCGAAAGTTTCAAAACCATCCTTTCCGGCGAAGTCGACGATCTGCCCGAAAACGCATTCTTCAATGTGGGCGATATCGACGACGTCCGCGCGAAGGCGCGCACAATGAAAGAAGAAAATTAGCAGGGAAGGCACCGTTTCATGGGTAAATTTTATCTGGAGATCATTACACCCGAAAAAACTTTTTATAAGGGCGAGGTCGAGAGCATACAGATCACCACGCTCGACGGTACCTGTATGATCATGGCGGAGCACCAGCCGATGGTGTTTGCCACCGTCCCCGGTTCGCTCTATATCACGGCGGACGGGCAGAGGCGCGAGGCATTCATGAGCGAAGGCTTTGTGGAAGTGCGCCCCGATGAAACCATCGCCTTTTCCGAAGCGGTGGAGTGGCCGGAAGACATCAATGTGCGCCGCGCGCAGGAGGCGAAAGAGCGTGCGGAAGAACAGCTGCGCCGTAATCGCAGCGCTGCCGAGTACCGTCTCAATCGTCTTGCTTTGCAGCGTGCTTTTGCGAGGCTGCAGGTAAAAAGTCATAAAAATATCGGTAATTTTTAATTTAGCGAAGTACTATGTTAAACATAATACAGTAAATTAACCGAAAAACAGCGAATTCGCTGTTTTTCTTTGTTTATGCGCATTTGTTTGACAAAAAATTATCCGTGTTTTATAATTATGTCTATAATAAAAATTTGCATACGGGAGAGAAGATCATGATCAAACTGATTCGCGGCGGTTGCTACTATATGGGCGGAGCGCTCGTGAAAGAAAACAGGGCGTTCAAGACCAGTGAACAGCGCGATGCTGCCAAAAGCGGCACAATGACGTGGCAGATCCTCAAGCGTCACAATCGCGGCGACGGGGATAATTTAAAAATACGTTTTGACGCGATTGCCTCGCACGATATTACTTATGTCGGCATTATCCAAACGGCGAAGGCGAGCGGACTGACCGAGTTCCCTCTTTCTTATACGCTCACGAACTGCCATAATTCTCTCTGCGCCGTCGGCGGCACGATCAACGAAGACGACCATGTTTTCGGCCTTTCCGCGGCGAAAAAGTACGGCGCCAACTTTGTGCCCCCGCACATCGCCGTCATTCATCAATATATGCGCGAGGTCGAGGCGAAAGTCGGCCGCATGATCCTCGGCAGCGATTCGCACACCCGTTACGGCGCGCTCGGCACGCTCGGCGTGGGCGAGGGCGGCCCGGAACTCGTAAAACAAATTCTCAATAAAACGTACGATGTCAAGCGCCCCGAAGTGATCGCCGTTTATCTGCGCGGCAGCCTGAAAAAAGGCGTCGGCCCGCAGGACGTTGCCATTGCGCTCTGCGGCGCGGTGTTCAAGAACGGGTTCGTCAAAAATAAAATTCTTGAATTTATCGGCCCCGGCATCAAAAATCTTTCCATGGATTACCGTAACGGCATCGATGTGATGACGACGGAAACGGCCTGCCTTTCTTCCGTTTGGGAGACCGACGAAAAGACGCAGGAATACTACAAGATACACGGCCGCGAGGGCGATTATAAAGAATTGAAGCCTACCGATCCCGCCTATTACGACGGAGGAATCGTCATCAATCTGAGCACGATCGAGCCGATGATCGCGCTGCCTTTCCATCCCAGCAACGCGTTTACCATCCGCGAAGTGCTCGAGCACCCGCGCGAGATACTCGAAGAGGTCGAGGCCGCGGGGCGGAAACTGCGCGGCGACGATAAGTTCACGTTGACCGACAAGATTCGCGACGACGGCGTATATGTCGGGCAGGGCATCATTGCCGGCTGCGCGGGCGGTATGTACGAAAACATCGCCGAGGCTTACGAGATCCTCAAAGGCAAAACGACGGGCGTCGACGAATTTTCGCTCAGCATCTATCCGTCCAGCCAGCCCGTCTATAAAGCATTGGTCGACAACGGCTATGTGGGCGGCCTGCTCGAAGCGGGCGCAGTTGTCAAAACCGCTTTCTGCGGCCCCTGCTTCGGCGCGGGAGACGTTCCTGCGAACAACACGCTCTCCATCCGCCACACCACCCGCAATTTCGAAAGCCGCGAGGGCAGCAAGCCCGCCGCGGGACAGTTGGCGGCGGTCGCGCTCATGGATGCGCGCTCGATCGCGGCCACGGCGGCAAACGGCGGCAGGCTCACGCCCGCGACGGAAGTTTCCTATACGAAGAAGGTCAAAAAGTATTTCTTTGACGGTAAAATTTACGAGAACCGCGTCTACCACGGCGCGGGCAAGGCGCATAAGGAAGAAGAACTCAAATACGGCCCGAACATTGCCGACTGGCCGGAAATGATCCCGCTCGGCAAAAACCTGCTCATCAAGATCGCCAGCGTGATCAACGATCCCGTGACCACGACCGACGAACTGATTCCTTCCGGCGAAACCTCGTCGTACCGTTCCAATCCTTACAAACTCGCCGAGTTCACGCTCTCGCGCAAAGATCCCGCCTATGTGGGCAGGGCAAAGCAGATCAAGGCGGACGAAGACGCGCGCCGCGAAACGGGCAAACTTCCCGATTCCGTACTTGCGCAGTTGAAAGACGTGCAGATCGGCGAAAACACGATCTACGGCAGTTGCGTCGTCGCCAACAAACCGGGCGACGGCTCCGCGCGCGAACAGGCGGCGTCCTGCCAGCGCGTTCTCGGCGGCGTGGCGAACATCGCCAAGGAATACGCCACCAAGCGCTACCGCAGCAACCTCATCAACTGGGGTATGCTGCCGCTCTTGATGGAAAAACCGCACTTCAAAGTAGGCGATTACGTCTATATCGAAAACATCGACAAGCTAATCGCCGAAGGCGCGGAAAAGATTCCCGCCAAGCACATCGGCCACAATGACGTGAAAGACGTCGAATTTACCGTCGGCCAGCTCACGCCGGACGAGCGCAGCATCATCCTGCGCGGATGCCTGATCAATTTCAATGCCGGCAGATAATTCCGGCATTGCCTCGGGGAGGTTGCGGCATAGATGCTCACTTTGAACGAATACAGAGAAATCATCGACCTGCGCTATACGCCGCGGCCGTACACCGTTTTGCCGGAAGAGGAAAAGAGCGCCGTCTGCGACGAGTTGCTCAGCATCCTCTTGGAAGAGCGCAACGAGATCGCCGCGTTCAGTTATCCGTACAAGACCAAGCGCGACCTCATCTGGAGTTACCTCAACCGCAGGCCGCCCAATCCCGTTTCGGAAAAGTTTTTGTCCATGCAGGACGCGCTTTTCCGTTCGGAAACGGCCGAGCGCGGTATCATCGATGTGGGCGGTTTTGAATATAAAGACGGCCTAACTCTCTGGCAGGGCGATATCACCCGCCTGAATGCAGATGCGGTAGTGACGGCGGCGAACAAATCGCTGCTCGGCTGTTTTATTCCGCATCATCACTGCATCGATAATGTCATCCATTCCCGCGCCGGGGTGCAGGTGCGGCTGGACGGCTCTCGCATCATCGGCGCGCAGGGGGAACCCGAACCGGCCGGCTGCGCCAAGATCACGCTCGCGTATAATCTGCCTTCCAAATACATCCTGCACACCATCGGCCCGATGACGGAGTTAAAGGTAACGGACAGCGACCGCAGAACGCTGCGCAGTTGCTACGTTTCCTGCCTGAATCTGGCGCGGGAAATGGGGCTGAAAAGCGTCGCTTTCTGCTGTGTGGGCACGGGCGGCTTTTCCTTCCCGAACGACGAAGCCGCCGCCATTGCGGTCGGTGCCGTCAAAAACTGGCTTTTGGAAACGGGGTACGATATCAAAATCGTGTTCGACGTTTTCCTCGACAAAGACCTGGAAATTTACCGCGAAGTTCTGCGCAACACAAAATAATCGTTCCATATTTTGCCCGGCTATCTGCCGGGCTTTTTTGTTCGCACTTATTCTCCGCCTCGCAAAACAGGCGGGAATACCGCCGCGATTGTATCGCTTTTTTCCGGCTGAACCTCTTGACAAATCGGCCGATCTCTATTATAATAAATCCGACTTATATGGGCGTGATTAAACGAGGTTTATTATGGAACAGAAATTCCGCATTACGGGGATGACCTGTGCCGCCTGTGCGGCGGGCATTCAGAAAACGGTGAATAAATTACCGGGGGTAGAGCAAGCCGACGTCAGCCTGATGGGCGAATGCATGACGGCATCTTACGACGAAAAGGCGGTAGATGCGGAAGCCATCATCTCCGCCGTGCAGGCGCTCGGCTACGGAGCGGAGCTTGCGGGCGCCGAATCGCCGGCGGAGCGCACCGAAGAGGTAAAACTCAACTCTTTTGCGGAGGAGGCGAAAAAGCTGAAAACGCGTTTTTTCGCGTCGCTCTGCTTTCTCGTTCCGCTCATGTATTTTACGATGGGGCATATGTTCGGCGCGCCGCTGCCCGCCTTTTGGGAGCAGTTATCCAATTTCGCGCTCGTGCAGCTGCTGCTCACCACGCCCATCATCTGCATCAACTTTGCGTTTTTCCGCAGCGGCGTAAAGGCGGCGATCAAGCGCGTGCCCAACATGGATACGCTCGTCAGTTTAGGTGCGGCGGTATCCTATCTGTACAGCATCGTCATTATGTTCGTCATTCCCATGCGTGAAGATGCAGATATGCACTTTGTAATGGGTAATCTTTTTTTCGAATCGGCGGCAATGGTGCTCACGCTCGTCACGCTCGGCAAGTGGCTGGAGGCCCGCTCCAAGCGTAAAACGGGCGAGGAAGTGGAAAAACTCCTGCGGCTCGCGCCCGACAGCGTCTCTGTCGAGCGGGATGGCAAACAGGTCGCTGTCCGCCTCGCGGAGATCGTACCGGGCGACATCGTCGTGGTAAAACAGGGCGACAGCATTCCCGTCGACGGCGCCGTGGTGTTCGGCGAATCGTTTGTGGATAAATCGGCGATCACGGGCGAAAGCCTCCCCGTGGAAGTTGCCGCGGGCGATTACGTCACCAGCGCCTCCGTCAATAAAGGCAACCTCATCAAGGTGCGCGCCGAAAAGGTCGGGGAAGACACCGTCCTTTCCAAAATCGTCAAAATGGTGCGCGAGGCGGGTACCTCAAAGGCGCCCATCGAAAAGACGGTGGATAAAATCGCCGGCATTTTCGTGCCCGTCGTTCTCCTCATCGCCCTCGTCACGTTCACTGTGTGGATGATATTATGGGGCACGGGCGCGGTGCAGATCGAGGTCGCGGAAGTTTTAAAAATGGCGATCAGCGTGCTCGTCATTTCCTGTCCCTGCGCTTTGGGGCTGGCGACACCCGTCGCCGTCATGGCCGCAACGGGGCGAGGTGCCGCCATCGGCATTCTGTACAAAGATGCCGAGGCATTGCAGCGTGCGCGGGATATCCGCACGGTACTGCTCGACAAAACGGCCACCATCACCGAGGGTAAGCCGCGCGTCACGAATATTCTCGTGTATGCGGGGAGCGAAGCGGATGCGCTCGCGCTCGCCTGCGGTATCGAACTCGGTTCCAACCATCCGCTCGCGGAGTGTCTGATCGAGCGCGGCAAAGAGGCGGGCATCGCCCCGTCGGCCGCGGAGAATTTCCGCTATGTATCGGGGAAGGGCGCCCTTGCCGAATGCGGCGGCGATACGTGCATGATCGGCAACCGCCGCCTGCTCGAAGAAAACGGCATACCCTGTTCCGCGGCGGCGAGCGATGCTGACGCGCTGGCAGGTGAAGGCAAAACGTTGCTGTACCTCGCCAAAGACAACAGATTGATTGCATTGTTCGGCGTGGCGGATACCATAAAGGGGAGCAGTGCGGAGGCGGTGCGCGGCATCAAAGAATCGGGCATCGAGCCTGTAATGCTCACCGGCGACGGCGAAGCGGCGGCAAAGGCGGTGGCAAAGCAGGTCGGCATCGAACGGGTGTACGCCGAGGTACTCCCCGAAGACAAACTTTCCGCCGTGATCGAAAACAAAAAACGCGGCGTCACCGCCATGGTGGGCGACGGCATCAACGATTCTCCCGCGCTCAAAGAGGCGGATGTCGGCATCGCCATGGGTAACGGCACCGATGTAGCCATCGATTCGGCGGACGTCGTGTTGGTGGGCGGCGATTTGCGTGCGGTCGGCGCGGCCGTCGAATTGAGCAAGGCGACCATGCGCAACATTAAAGAAAACCTGTTCTGGGCGTTTTTCTACAACGTGCTCTGCATCCCCGTCGCGGCGGGCGTGCTGTTTGCCGTCGGCTTTGTGATGGAACCGATGTACGGGGCGCTCGCCATGAGTTTAAGTTCCGTGTGCGTGGTGGGCAATGCCCTGCGCCTGATGCGATTCAAACCGAAATTTATGAAAACCGCAACTGCGGAAAAAGGAGAAGGAAACATGAAAAAAATCTTGAAAATCGAAGGGATGAGTTGTTCCCATTGCAGTGCCCGCGTCGAACAGGCGCTGAACGCGATCGACGGCGTGCAGGCGAGCGTCGACCTCAAAAAGAAACGCGCCACCGTCGAAACGGACGTGGCGGACGACGTTCTTGTCAAAGCCGTTGAGGACGCCGGCTACAAAGTCGTAAAGATCGAACAGAAATAAGCCGCGCAAACCCTTCGCTGTGCCGCGCGAAATGCCCGCAAGGCTGTGGCCAAAACCGCAAAGCCGCGCGAAATATTTGAGAGAAATACCCTTAAAGCCGCGCGAAGTGCCCGTAAAGGGCGTTTCGCGCGGTTTCGCCAAAAGCTCTTAAAAACCGACAAAAGGCGTCGCTTGCGCATATTGACATATCAGCGCCTGTCCTTTACAATGAAAGTATAAATTTTTCATTGCAGAGGTGGATCATGGTTACGGAAATGCTGCTGCTGGATAACCGCACGCAGTCGCTGGTGGAAAGTTATGTGCCCGAAGGGGAGATATTAGAAGGTCTGGTCGACTTTTTTTCTGTGTTCGCGGATGCGACGCGGGTGCGTATCCTCTCGGCGCTCGCCATTACAGAGATGTGCGTCACCGACCTTTCGCGCGTGTTGGAGATCAACCAGACCACCGTTTCGCACCAGCTGCGGTTTTTGAAAAATATCGGCATCGTCAAGTGCGACAGGGTGGGCAAAGTCATCTTTTACAGTCTGAAAAACGATATTGTCAACGATATCCTGCTCAAAGGCGTCGAATTTCTCGGCTACTGAAAGAAAAAAGAACGTCGCGGCGGCGTTCTTTTTTTCTTGCAAAAATCCGCCGCTTATTGTATAATGGTAGAGGCAGTCAAAGGCCTGCCGCAGGATTTGTGTATGAGCGTTGTACAAGAAAAACTGAAACTGCTGCCCGACGAGCCGGGCGTATATATCATGCTCGACAAAGACGGCAACGTAATTTACGTCGGCAAAGCGCGCGTGCTCAAAAACCGCGTGCGGCAGTATTTCCATTCCACGCTCAAAACGGAAAAGGTCGCGGCGATGGTCGCCAATATCGCCGATTTCTATTATATCATCACGAAGTCGGAGATCGACGCGCTTTCGCTGGAAAACAACCTGATCAAAAAGTACAAGCCGAAGTACAACATCCTGCTCAAAGACGACAAAACCTATCCCTACATCAAAGTGACCGTCGGTGAAAAGTACCCGGCGTTCGGCATTTCCCGCAAGCTCACCAAGGGCAGCCGGTATTTCGGCCCGTATATGGGCGGCGTGCGCGTCAAAGACGTTTTGGAGATCGTCAACATGGCGTTCGGTGTGCGCATCTGCTCCACGGCGATCGGCGACAAGCCCAAAAAGCCCTGCCTGAATTACCACATACACCGCTGTGCCGCGCCCTGCGCGCACCTCATTTCACCCGAAGAATACGGGCAGAAAGTCAAGGCGGCCATGCGCTTTTTGGACGGCGACGACGCCGACGTCGAGCAGCTGCTGCGCGAAAAAATGCAGTTCTATGCGGAAAACGAAGAGTTCGAACTGGCGCTCGACTGCCGCAATAAACTGGAAATGCTCTCCAAAATCGCCTTAAAGCGCATCACGGCGCTCAAAAAGGACATCAATGCCGACGTCGTGGCGTATGTCAGCAACAATCTCTATTCCGCCGTCAACGTTCTCATCGTGCGCCGCGGCATCATGCAGGGCGCCAGCACCTATGCGGTGGAGAATGCGTCGGCCGATTCCGAGGCACTCACTTCCTTTTTGGCGCAGTACTATACGCGCCACCAGCTGCCGGATGAACTCATCGTGCAGGATTTCTGCGAGAGTGCGCTGCTCGGCGAGTACCTGCGCACGGCGCACGGCAAGTCGGTTGCGGTGAGTATGCCCAAACAGGGCATCCGCCGCCAGCTTCTTTCCATGGCGGAAAAGAACGCGGCGGAATACCTCGAAAAGGCGATCGATAAGATTCGCCACAAAGAGGACATGACGATCAATGCCTGCAAACGCTTGCAGGAGATCCTCGGCCTTTCGCGCTATCCGCGGCGCATGGAGTGCTACGATATTTCCAACATCAGCGGCGTAGACAAAGTCGGCTCCATGGTCGTGTTCATCGACGGCGAGGCCGACCGCGACAGTTACCGCCGTTTCAAAATACGCACGGTGGAGGGGGCGGACGATTTCGCCAGCCTGCGCGAAGTGCTCGCACGCCGCCTTTCCAAACTGGGCACCGAAGAAGAGGAGCGCTTTCCCAAACCCGACCTCGTCATCATCGACGGCGGCAAAGGACAACTTTCATCCGTCAAAGCCATATTCGATGAAATGGGCGTGACCGACATCGATCTCGTATCGCTCGCCAAGCGTGAGGAAGAGATATTTACGCTGTCCAGCCGCGAAAGCGTGCGGCTGGACAAGCGCGATTACTGCCTGCAATTGTTGCAGCGCATCCGCGACGAGGCGCACCGCTTCGCCATCACCTTTTTCCGCAACATCCACAGCAAGCGCTCGCTCACG
>CALVHW010000037.1 GCA_944328905.1 uncultured Clostridia bacterium
GGCTGATCGTGTATCCCGTCTGCAAACTCACCACATCCGTGGGCGGGTATATCATCTTTTCGCTGCTCACCGTGGGCGCCGGCTATCTCGTGTACGCGTCGGCGGCGGCCAACCGCCTGGACAAGCGGGATGCGAAAAAGCCTGCCGATCCGGCGGCGTACGCCACGGGCGATACTTCGTCGCTCTACGATCTCAACTATGCGGAACCCGCGGCGCAGGCTCCCGACGCCTCTTACGGGGCGCAACAGACCGCCTATGCCGAACCGGCCGCGCAGCCGCAGGCGGCGCCCGTTCAGCCCGTGCAGGAAAGCGGCGCAGACCGCTCCAAACGGCTGTATTCCCTCGGCGACGAATTCGACTTCAAGAGCCGGCGCGAACTCCGGCAGGAATCGCGCAGGGAAGAGGAAGAGCGCCGCGCGCGCGAAAATGCCGCGCCGCCCATGCCTTCCGCTTACGAGCAGGGGCGCAGCATCCTGTATCCCGACCGCCCCGCCATGCAGTATCCGCCCCAGTATACCGCGCCTTCGCCGATTTTGAATTCTTCAAACGACGACGGCGATTATTCGTGGTATAACCGCAACTATGCCGGCGGCAAAGCTCCTTCGGTGACACGCTCGAAGAGCGGCGGTTCGTCCTCTTCTTCGGGTTCGCTGTACAGCAGTACGGGGTATACTTCCAATCGCATTTTTGACGAAAAGTCTTATTTTAACAGGCCGGATCGCGCAAGTTCTCTGGCTGAATCTTATTCGAAGAGTTTCGGGGGCACATCTTCGTTTTCGGAAGGGCACGAACTGAAATCCAAGCGCAGCGCGCCGGCCGCTCCCCAAACCGAACAGGCGAAACAACCCGAACAGAAAGCGCCGGAGAGTGACGACCGTTCGGTGCAGGGCGCAACGAGTTATTCGCAGATGTATGCGGACGAAACGGAGAGCAATATTTCTTACGCCAACCGCCCGCGCAAGATCGTTACGGACGCCACGGCGTCCGAAGAAACGTCTGCCGATACCAAGCCCGATTATTACAGGAACGACGTCGCCGCGTCTGCGGCAAGCGGAAACATTTCCGCCGTGCAGTCCGCCGCTACGCAGCAGCCGGCACAGCCTGCCGCAGTACAACAGCCGGCGGAATCTGCACCCGTGCAGCCGGAAATCGTCCGTCAGCCGTTCGCGGAGAATGCCGCGGCCGCCCGCCAGGCGCCTGTCGAACCCGTGCGCGGCGAAGCGTTCGCGGGCAGAGGTGCCGCTGCCGGTGAACTCGGCAACATCTATTTGCAGCGCGGCGGCGCAGCGGTTTCCGGCGAAGAGAGCGCGGCTCCCGCTGTCGATGCGGGCGATATTGCCCGCCGTGCGGGATTCGGCGGCAGCGAACGCACGCATATGCAGCCGTCCGCACCGCGCGAAGACCTCACATCCCGCGGCGCACAGCCCGCATTGCCGCCGGAGCAATCCGTCCGCGGCAGGGATACCGCGATGCCCGCGGAGCAGCCGGTAAGGCCGCCTCTGCGCGGAGACAGAACTGAAATGCCCGCCCGCCGCACGGAGCCGGTCAGGGAAGAGCCGACGGACGAGGACGTCTTTACCCGCAGAGACGAGGAAATTTCGGGCGAAGAGCCGCTTTCGCGCGGTGAAGAAGCTTTTTCCCGCCGGGAAGAGCCGCGCAGGACGGAAGAACCCCGCCGCGAAGAACCGCGCGGCGAAGTTTCCGCGCGCCCCGTGCGCGGAATACCCGTAGGAGAAGAAAAAGAGCAGGAAGAGGAAAAGACCAACCTGCGCCCGATCTCCGATACGGAGTCTGCCGCCGACCTGTTCGACGACGAGCCGGAAGATTCGATCGTCCCCGAGGCGATGGAGAGCGCGAGGCGGGGCGAACCGGAAGAGGAACCCGCACTGCCGCCGCGGCGCGACCGCGCGCAGCGCGAAACGCCGCAGGAAGAGCCGCCCCGTCCTAAACACATCTATGCAAAATACAATCCGCCGCCGCTGTCGCTTTTGGCGGAATACCCGCATTCGAGCGGCGAAGGCGAGGACGACGATCTCAACGTCGATATTATCATCCAGACTCTTGCGCAGCTGAAAGTGCCCTGCGAAATGAAAGAGATCACGCGCGGCCCGTCGGTCACGCGGTACGACATCGAGATTCCGGGCAATATTCCCACCTCGCGCGTGCTCGGCTACGACAAGGAGCTCGCCATGCGCCTGCATGCCAAAGACGGCGTGAATATGCAGATGCACTACGAAACCGGCTCGATCAGCATCGAAGTGCCGCGCACCAAAAAGGAGACGGTCGGCCTTCGAGATATGTTGCTTTCGCCAGATTTTGTCAATGCAAAGACGGGCGCACTCGCGTTCGGATTGGGCAAGAATATTGAGGGCAGAGCCGTCTGCGGCGACATCGTGAAGATGACGCACCTGCTCGTGGCGGGCGCTACCAATGCGGGTAAATCGGTGTGCCTGCACGCATTGCTCCTCAGTCTGCTGTACAAGTACAGTCCCGAGGATCTGCGCCTGATCCTCGTCGATCCCAAACAGAACGAATTCATCATTTACGATAAACTGCCGCACCTGATGATCAACGAGATCATTGCCGAACCAGCGAAAGTTGTGAACGTTATGAATTGGTTGATTACCGAAATGGAACGTCGGTACTCACTGTTTCAAGAAAAATATAAAAAGACGGGTACGTTTGTCAGGACGATTGATGATTTTAATGCAAACTTGACTGACGAAGAGGAAAAACTGCCCAAGATCGTCATGGTTATCGACGAATTGGCAGACCTGATGTCGGCGGCGAAAAAGGACATCGAAGACCGCATCCAGCGTCTCACGCAGAAATCGCGCGCGGCGGGCATCCACCTCGTTCTCGCTACACAGCGGCCGTCCGTTGATATAATCACGGGCGTCATCAAGTCCAACCTGCCCACGCGCATCGCGCTGAAAGTCACGCAGGAAGTCGATTCGCGCACCATTCTCGATTCCTCGGGCGCGGAAAAACTGCTCGGCCAGGGCGACCTGCTGTACAGAACGGCATCCATGACTTTCCCTGAACGCGTGCAGGGCGCGTTCGTCAGCAACGGCGAAATGCAGAACATCATCAACTATGTAAAGGAACACAACGAGGCGTATTTCGACGACCGCGTTGCCGATTACATCAACAACCAGAAACAGGGCGGCGGCGAGTTCGGCGGCGATGCCGACGACAGCGTCGAGGCCGTGTATATCGACGCGCTGCGCGCCGTCGTTTCGGCGGGGCAGGCATCCATTTCCATGATCCAGCGCCGCTGCGGCGTCGGTTACCCCAAGGCGGGCAAGATCATCGAATGGATGGAAAACATGGGTTACATCGCCACGTTCAACGGCTCGAAAGCGCGCGACGTGCTGATCACGCAGGAAGAGTTCGAAAGCAAATACGGCGATTACGGTGAATAAAAATGCTGGAAAACAAAAAATTCGGCATGATCTCTTTGGGGTGCGATAAAAACCGCGTGGACGCCGAGCGCCTGCTCGGCATCCTGCGCGAAAACGGATATGCGATCACGGACGACATTGCCGAGGCAAACGTCCTCATCGTCAATACCTGCGCGTTTTTGCAGTCTGCCCGCAAAGAGGCCATCGATACCGTTCTCGACTGCGATTCTTACCGCGGCGGAAACCTCGAAAAGATCGTCGTATCCGGCTGCCTGCCCGAAAAGTATATCGGCGAACTCTTTCCCTCGCTCACGGAGGCGGACGTCTTTCTCGGCTGCAACGATGCGGAGGCGCTGCTCGGTTCGCTCGAACGCTCTTACCGCGAGGATGCGCGCGTCAATGCCGTGGGGCAGGGGCGCGAGGGCAAAGAGGGGCGCGTGCTCACCACGCCGCTGCACTACGCCTATCTGAAAATAGCGGACGGGTGCAACAATCATTGCACCTATTGCCTTATTCCGAAGATCCGCGGAAAATACCGTTCCTATCCGATGGATCAGTTGGTCGCCGAAGCGGAGAGGCTGGGCGATCTATCCGAACTCATTCTGGTCGCGCAGGATACCACGCGCTACGGCACGGAAAATGGCGGAAAGAGCCTTCTTCCGCAGCTTATCCGCAAACTTTCCGCGCTGGAAAACATCGGCGGCATCCGCCTGCTGTATTGCTATCCCGAGGCGATCGACGATGCGCTCATCGACGAGATCGCCCAAAACGGCAAAGTGATCAAATACATAGATATTCCGCTGCAGCACAGCGAGGCCCGCATCCTCAAACTCATGAACCGCCGCGGCAGCCGTGCGGAATATCTCTCACTCATCGAAAAATTGCGTTCGCGCATACCGGGCATCGCCATCCGCTCCACGTTCATTGCCGGATTTCCGTCCGAAACGGAAGAGGAGGCGGAGGCGCTGGCAAGTTTTCTGCGCGAGGCGAAACTCACCAACTGTGGCTTTTTCGCCTATTCGCGCGAGCCGGAAACGCCCGCTTACAAACTTCCCGGGCAGATTCCCGCGCGCGAAAAAAACAGGCGCGTGAAGATGCTCTACAAGGTGCAGGGCGAAATTTCCAAAGAGTTTCTGCGCGGCAAAGTGGGGCAGACGGTCGACGTTCTCTGCGACGGCATCGATTACGAGAGGGAACAATTCGTCGGCAGGGCGTATTGGAGCGCCCCGGAGATCGACGGCAAAGTTTATTTCTACGCCCCTTTTGCCGAGCAGGGCGAAGTTTACAAAGTAAAAATAACGCGGGCGGACAGTTATGACCTGTACGGCGCAACGGAGGACTACAAAAAATGAATCTTCCTAATAAAATTACTCTTTCGCGCATCTGCCTGATACCCGTGTTTGCGGTGATTTTCTTTTTGGACATGATCCCGTACAACTATTTCATCGCGGCGGTTATCTTCGTCGTGGCTGCGTGTACGGATTTTCTCGACGGCCACATCGCGCGCAAGCGCGGATTGGTCACCAATCTCGGAAAATTTCTCGATCCCATTGCCGACAAAGTGCTCGTATCCACGGCGCTTATCTTCCTTTTGGTGCGGCCGCAGATTTTGCTCGTGCTCTGGCAGGGCGATTGGGTTCTCGTCTGCGCGGGCGTGTGCGTCGCCATTATCCTCGCGCGCGAGTTGATCGTGAGCGGGTTCCGCATGGTCGCGGCGTCTGCCGGCCTGGTGCTCGCGGCGGATAAGATCGGCAAAGTAAAAACGACGTTTCAGGACATTGCCATTGCCTTCCTGCTCGCGGGGGCAGACTTTTTCGGCCTGGCAAAGGCGAGCGAAGTGATCAACGCCATCGGGCTGGTGTGCCTGGCCGTTGCCACGGTGCTCACCGTGTGGTCGGGCATCTCGTACATCGTCCGCAACAGGCAGGTTCTGCAAGAGCAAAAACAATGAAGATCGCGGCAATCATCGTTCGGAATAAAAGAAACCATTTCGGCGGGGAGTTCGGGTGTGTGCTCGATGCCTTTGCCGATGCGGGCTATCCGGCAGACAAAGTGTTTATTTTGCAGGAAGGCGAAACGCACGAATTTTCGCAGACGGTGATCGAATGCAAGAATTTTTTCGATGCCGCCGTCGTATCCGCCGAGGCGAAGGCGCTGCCCGCTCTGCGGGCGAAAACGGCGGAACTTCTCCACACAGAGAGTGCGGAGCCGTGGCTGGAAGCGGGGAATAAACTGTTTCTGTTTGCGCCGTTCGGCGAAGAGGGTACAGCCTCCGTCCGCGCAACGGCTGTTCCGCGTTTGGCGGAAAAGAGCGGCGTGCGCTACGGCAGCAGCGTATTCCGCGCCGTCGGCGTTCCCGCCGCGCGGCTGGAAGAAACGGTGCGCAGCGCCACGGCGGTGGGAGAGGGCAAACTTACGGTCAATGCCGCATCCCGTTTCGGCGAGCAGCGCATAGAAATACTCTACGATTCGAACGCGCCGAAAATGCCCGTCGACGCCGCCGCGCACATCGTGGCGGAAAGTCTGAACGATTACGTTTACGCCATCGACGATACGCCGCTCGGGCGCCGCGCCGTCGAACTTCTCAAACTCCGCGGCATGAAAGTTTCCGTGGCGGAGTCGTTCACGGGCGGGGGCGTGGCGGCAAGGCTGGTCGAAGTGCCGGGCGCGAGCCGGGTGCTGCATGAGGGCATCGTAGCCTATTCCAACGAGGCGAAGGCAAAGCGTTTGGGCGTTTCGCGCGATACGCTCGCGCAGCACGGAGCCGTTTCCGACGAAACCGCATACGAAATGGCCGCAGGACTGCTTGCAGGCGGTAAATGCGATGCCGCCGTGGCTACAACGGGCATTGCGGGGCCTTCTTCCGACGGCACCGATAAGCCCGTGGGGCTGTGCTACATCGCCGCCGGCACGAACGATGCGATTTACGTTTACAAATACATTTTCCGCGGCAGCCGGCGCGACATCACCGAAAGGGCGATCAACCAGGCACTGTTTCTGCTGTGCAAAGTGATCCGCTGAAAACCGCCGCGGAAGGCGGCCGCGGCTATTTGCATCCGCGGGAAAATATTCTTGCCTGTAAAGGTAAAAATTGTTAAAAATCCGCCCCGTGCGGCGGGCCGATAGAATTTCTTATTTGTGAGGTTTACATGGACAACGAAAAACTCAAAGCGTTAGACCAGGTTCTGGCGCAGATCGAAAAGCATTACGGCAAGGGCGCCATCATGAAGCTGGGCGACGCCGCCGGCAATACCGACATCGAGGTGATCCCCTCCGGCTGCCTGTCTTTGGATATCGCATTGGGCATCGGAGGTTTTCCGCGCGGCAGGATCATCGAGATCTACGGCCCCGAATCTTCGGGCAAAACGACGGTCGCACTGCACGCCATCGCGCAGACGCAGAAACAGGGCGGCATCGCCGCGTTTGTCGACGCCGAGCACGCGCTCGATCCCGTCTATGCCAAAAAACTGGGTGTAGACCTCGACAATCTGTACGTTTCGCAGCCGGATACGGGCGAGCAGGCGCTGGACATCACCGATTCGCTGGTGCGCAGCGGCGCGGTCGACCTCATCGTCATCGACTCGGTGGCGGCGCTCACGCCCAAAGCGGAGATCGAGGGCGACATGGGCGATTCGCACGTCGGTTTGCAGGCGCGCCTGATGTCGCAGGCGCTGCGCAAACTCACGGGCTTTATCAATAAATCGAAAACGTGCGTCATCTTCATCAACCAGTTGCGCGAAAAAGTGGGCATCATGTTCGGCAACCCCGAAACCACGCCGGGCGGCAAAGCGCTCAAATTTTACGCCAGCGTGCGTATCGACGTGCGCAAAGCCGACGCGTTGAAAGACAGCGACGGCATCATGGGCAACCGCACCAGGGCAAAGATCGTCAAAAACAAACTCGCGCCTCCCTTCAAAACGGCGGAGTTCGATATCCTGTACGGCGAAGGCATTTCGCAGGAAGGGTGCATCATCGACCTCGGCACCGCGTGCGACGTGATCGGCAAGAGCGGCTCCTGGTTCTCGTACGACGGCGAAAAGGTCGCGCAGGGCAGGGAGCGTATGCGCGAGTGGCTGAAAAACAACCCCGATAAAGAAAAAGAGATCGAAGAAAAGATCCGCGCGGCTTACAAGCCCTCGAAAGAGGAGCCGGTATCCGCCGACGAAAAAGAGGAAGAAGAGGAACTCTGATAGCCGATGAAATACGGTTTCGTGAAAGTCGCCGCCGCCACGCCGCAGATCCGCGTGGCAGACGTGCGCCAAAACTGTAAAAATATCTGCCGTATGCTCGCGGATGCGGATAAAGCGGGCGCGGAAGTGGTCGTTTTTCCCGAACTTTGCGTGTGCGGGTATACCTGCGGCGATCTGTTCGGGCAGGGCGTGCTTCTGCGCGCCTGCCTTACGGCATTGCGCAAGATCGCGGAGTGCACGGAGGAGAAACACCTCCTCGCGTTTGTGGGCCTGCCTTTCGAAATGAACGGCGTGCTGTACAACTGCGCGGCGGCGGTCAGCGGCGGCAAAGTGCTCGCCCTCATTCCCAAACGGCACCTGCCCAACTATGCCGAATTTTACGAAAAACGCAATTTTCAGCCGTACATCGGCGAAAATACGTCCGTCGCTTTCGGCGGGGCGCGCGTTCCGTTCGGCAATAAAATTTTGTTCCGCTGCGCATCCGAGCCCGATTTCACGGTCGCCGCGGAACTCTGCGAAGACCTTTGGGTGCCCGCGCCGCCCTCGGTGGCGCACGCCGTGGCGGGTGCAAACATCATCGTCAACCTTTCCGCCAGCGACGAAACAGCGGGCAAGGCGGAATACCGCCGCTTGCTCGTGCGCGCGCAGTCGGCAAAAACCGTTTCGGGGTACGTTTACGCGGACGCGGGGGACGGAGAATCGACCACGGACATGGCCTTTTCCGGCCACAACATCGTCTGCGAAAACGGCGAGATTCTCGCCGAAAGCAAGCCGTTTGAAAACGTAATCCTGTATTCGGAGATCGACGTTTCCAAACTCGCCTTCGAGCGCCGCCGCATCAACACCTTTTACGACGGAGCGGACAGGGAAGGATATACCTGCATAGAGTTCAAGGCAAATTCGCAGGCAGAACTCACGCGCACCTTTTCGCCTTTGCCGTTCGTGCCGGCGGAGGGCGCCGCGCTCGGCGAGCGCTCGGAGCTCATCCTCTCCGTGCAGACGGCGGGGCTGAAAAAGCGGCTGGAACACACGGGCGCAAAGTGCGCCGTCGTCGGCATATCCGGCGGGTTGGACAGCGCCTTGGCGCTGCTGGTCACCGTGCGCGCCTTTCAGGCGCTCGGCCGCGATACAAAAGACATCATCGCCGTCACGATGCCCTGTTTCGGCACCACGCAGAAAACGCTGAACAACTCGCTGCGGCTGATGAAGGAACTGGGCGTAACCTCCCGCCGCATCAGCATTGCGGGGGCGGTGCGCAAGCACTTCAAAGACATCGGCCACGACGAAAACGTGCGCAACGCCGCTTACGAAAACGCGCAGGCGCGCATGCGCACGCTCGTGCTCATGGACATCGCCAACGACGTGAACGGACTGGTGATCGGCACGGGCGATCTTTCCGAACTGGCGCTCGGCTGGGCGACCTACAACGGCGATCATATGTCGATGTACGGCGTCAACGCGTCGGTTCCCAAAACGCTGGTAAAGCATCTCATCCGCCACGAGGCGGCGCGCCTGGGCGGCAGGGCGCAGAAGGTGCTCGAAGACATCCTCGCCACCGAGATCAGCCCCGAACTTCTCCCGCCCGAAGACGGAAAGATCGCGCAGAAAACGGAAGAACTCGTCGGCCCGTACGAACTGCACGATTTTTACCTGTATTACGCCGTGCGCTGGGGATTTTCACCCGCCAAAGTATTTTACCTCGCCAAGCACGCGTTCGCGGGCAAATACAGCGACGAAACGCTCAAAAAGTGGCTTCTCAATTTTTACAAACGCTTTTTCTCGCAGCAATTCAAGCGTTCGTGCCTGCCCGACGGCGTCAAAGTCGGTTCGGTGTCGCTTTCGCCGCGCGGTGACTGGCGTATGCCTTCCGATGCGGTCGTTTCGCTGTGGACGGATGAACTGAAAAAATTATAAAGTTAAAGTTTCGGCTGTTTGTTAGCGGCCGAAACTTTTTTATGTTTGGAATGTGAATTTAGCATTCAGCCATTGACTTTTCCGATTGAATCGTGTATAATTGAATAGGTATAAATAAAGAGGACGGTTTTGCCGTCTTTCGGTTGTTTATATTACAGTTTATCTTACAGGAGGCTTTGTATGTTTTCACCGAACCTGAGCTCCCTGTTTCTTGCAGGTACGGCGCCCGTATGGGTGGTGATCGTGCTTGCCGTCGCTATTGTGGCAGTCGGTGCAGCCGCTTTTTTTGCAGGATCTTATCTCCGTAACAAGAGCACATCCAAAAAAATCGGCGAAGTCGATCAAAGAATCAAAGTAATGCTCGAAGAGGCCGAGGCCGAGAGTAAAGCATTAAAGAAAGAGGCTATTTTAGAGGCTAAGGAACAGGACTTAAAGCTGCGCAACGAATTTGAACGCGAAACCAAAGAAAAGAGAGCGGAGTTGCAGCGCGCGGAACAGCGCATCATGCAGAAAGAAGACAACATCGACAAAAAAGAAGATGCTCTTCAAAAGAAAACCGAATCTCTCGAACAGCAGCAAAAGAATTTGCAGCGCAAAGAAGAAGAGATCAAAAAGACGCAGGAAAAGATCAACCACCAGTACGATCTGATGGTGCAGGAACTGGAAAAGGTCGCCCAGCTCACGCGTGAAGAGGCGAAAAAACTCCTCACCGAGAACATACTCGAAGAAACCCGTCACGACGTGGCCGTGCAGGTTCGCAACATCGAGCAGGAGGCCAAAGACGAGGCGGACGCCAACGCGAAAAAGATCATCAGCCTCGCCATTCAGCGCTGTGCCAGCGATCACGCGTCGGAAATCACCGTTTCCGTCGTGCCGCTGCCCAACGACGACATGAAGGCGCGCATCATCGGCCGCGAGGGGCGCAACATCCGCGCCTTAGAAAACGCCACGGGCATCGAACTGATCATCGACGATACGCCCGAGGTCGTTATCCTTTCCGGGTTCGATCCCGTGCGCAGGGAAGTCGCCCGCCTTTCGCTGGAAAGGCTGATCAGCGACGGCCGCATCCACCCCGCCCGCATCGAGGAAACGGTGGAAAAAGTCAGAAAGGAGCTCGACCAGCAGATCAAAGAAAACGGCGAGGCCGCCATGTTCGAAGTGGGCATCTTCGGCCTGCATCCGGAACTCATCAAATTGCTGGGCAGGCTCAAATACAGAACCAGTTACGGCCAGAACGTTTACAAACACTCCATCGAGGTGGCGCAGCTTGCCGGCATGATGGCGGCGGAACTGGGGCTTGACGTGAACCTCGCCAAGCGCGCGGGCCTGCTGCACGACATCGGCAAAGCCGTCGACCACGAGCAGGAAGGCACGCACATTCAGATCGGCGCCGACATCGCCAAAAAGTACAAAGAGAGCAACAACGTGATCAACGCGATCATGGCCCACCACGGCGACGTAGAGCCGAAAACGGTGGAGGCGGTGCTCGTACAGGCGGCAGACGCCATTTCCGGCGCAAGGCCGGGCGCACGGCGTGAAACGAGCACAAACTACGTAAAACGTCTGGAACAACTCGAATCCATCGCCTCGTCGTTCAAGGGCGTGGATAAGAGCTACGCCATCCAGGCGGGCAGGGAAGTGCGCGTGATCGTCAAACCCGAACAGATCGACGACGCGCAGACGCTTTTCCTCGCGAAAGACATTGCCAAAAAGATCGAGCAGGAACTTGAATACCCCGGCCAGATCAAAGTCAACGTCATTCGCGAATACCGCAGCGTCGAATACGCGAAGTAAGAGAACATCGCGGGGAGCGGGAAGTTTTCCGCTCCCTTATGCTTTTGGGAATATCGATTCGGTTTTACGGCGGGGTAAACAATAACCGCCCTGCGTAAAATTACTTTTGGAGAAAGGTCATGAAAAAGAAAATTTTAGCGGTCGTTTTGAGCATTTTTGCGGCGGTTTTGCTGGTCGGCGCCTTTGCCGGATGCAGCGACGATGCGCAAGCGGCAGGAGACGGCGCAGGCACAACGGTGAGCATAACGCAGAACAAAAAGTATATCGAAGTATATGATATCAGCGAGCCGGAAAGCGAGCAGACATATTTTATTTTCACTTCTGACGATACGGGCTTGTATCATTACTTCAATTCTGTTGAATATCCCTCAGAAGGGGGAGTCGTCAACTCCTATTCCGTTCATTTTTGCTATAAAATTGTGGGGGAAAAGTTATTTTGTTTTTACGATTCAGTAGAATATGCTTCAACTCATAACGGAGACGATGTTCGTACCGATTGGAGTTGGGAATTTGAGATTTACTGCGACGATTTTCTTATGCAGAGATCGTGGGGTTCATCCGGGGATAATATTTATTATTATTTCAACGAAGATTATTTGAAAAACGAGATCCCCAATTTCGGCAAATAGCGCGGTTTTCGGCGCGAAAAGTGCGCCCTGCGGCGGAAAAGTGCGGTAAAATTCTTTACATCTCCGCGCGCGCGTGTTATAATAGAATATATCAATAGCGGAGGCACTGCATTATGGCGGAACTCAAATACGAAATCACCGAAAAACTGGGCGTTCTCGGCGAAACGGGCAACGGCTGGGCAAAGGAACTCAACCTCGTGAGCTGGAGCGAGCGCGAGCCTGTTTACGATATCCGTACCTGGAACGAAGGGCACGACCGTATGGGCAAGGGCATCACGTTCACTTTGGACGAAATAAAGTCGCTCAAAGACCTGCTCAACAAACTGGACATTTAAGGCGGAAAAACGGCGGCTGCAACACGGCCGTTTTTTCTTGCACCCAATATTTATCACTGCGGAAGGAGAAGATCATGGCAGATACGAGCGTTTACGAAAACCCGCTGCTCACGCGCTACGCGAGCAGGGAAATGGCGGAAAACTTTTCCGACGATAAAAAATTCCGCCTCTGGCGCAAACTGTGGATCGCGTTGGCGGAATCGGAAAAAGAAATGGGTCTGCCCATCACCGACGAGCAGATCGCGGAACTGAAAAAATACGCAAACGATATCAATTACGACGATGCCCGCCGTTTCGAACACGAAGTGCGGCACGACGTGATGGCGCACGTGAAGGCATACGGCGAACAGGCGAAGAAGGCGAAGGGCATCATCCACCTCGGCGCAACGTCCTGCTATGTTACCGATAACGCCGAAGTGATCATCATCGACGACGCGCTGAACATCGTCATGAAAAAACTCGTCAACGTGATGGACAAACTCAAAGCCTTCGCGCTCAAATACCGTTCGCTGCCCACGCTGGGGTTCACGCACCTGCAGCCGGCGCAGCTTACCACCGTCGGCAAGCGCGCCACGCTTTGGCTCTCCGATCTGGAAATGGACTACATCGATCTCGTTCACCTCAAAAACACCGTCAAACTGCGCGGCGTAAAGGGGACTACGGGCACGCAGGCGAGCTTTTTGGATCTGTTCGACGGCGACGGCGAAAAGGTCAAAGAACTGGAAAAGAAAGTCGTCGCCAAACTGGGTTACGACAAAGTGTACGGCGTAACGGGGCAAACGTATCCGCGCAAGTTCGATTACAACGTGCTGTGCGTGCTCTCGCAGATCGCGCAGAGCGCCTACCGGTTCTCCAACGACATCCGCCTGTTGCAGCACATGAAGGAGATCGAAGAACCGTTCGAAAAGAGCCAGATCGGTTCTTCCGCCATGGCTTACAAGCGCAACCCCATGCGCAGCGAGCGCATCGGTTCGCTGGCGCGCTATGTTATCAGTTTGCCGACGAACGCGGCAGTCACCGCATCCACCCAGTGGTTCGAGCGCACGCTCGACGATTCCGCCAATAAGCGCATCGTCATCGCGCAGGCATTCCTCACCGTCGACGCCGTGCTCAACCTGTATATGAACGTGGCGGAAAACCTCGTCGTGTACGAAAAGGTCATCGCCAAGCACATCGCGGCGGAACTGCCGTTTATGGCGACGGAAAACATCATCATGGAGTGCGTAAAGGCGGGCGGCGACAGGCAGGAACTGCACGAGCGCATCCGCGTGCTCTCCATGCAGGCGGGCAAAGTCGTCAAAGAAGAGGGCGGCGACAATGACCTCGTCGCGCGCATCAAAAAGGACGAGATGTTCCGCGCCGTGTGGGGCAAACTCGACGCCATGCTCGATGCCAAAAATTTCATCGGCCGCAGTGCGGAACAGGTCGCGGAGTTCATCTCCGCCGAAATCGATCCCATTCTCGCCCGGCACGCGTCGGAACTCGGCGAAAAGGGCGAAGTCAACGTTTAAAATTCCGCGCCTTACAGGGGCGTTTACCGGCTTAAACGGCGTATTTGCAGGTTTTCAGAAGAAATTTTGCTGCAAAAATCGTGCGGAAACATTTTCGGCGCGGTATTCCGAGTAAAAACCCGACGGCGGGAGTTGCAATTTGTTTGACAGCGCCCCGCCGTTTGTTTTATAATTTGGCCACAGTAAGGAAATACTAAAGACGGCGCCGGAGCGCCGGGGAGATTACAGATGCTGGAACTCAAAAACATCGGTTATACCGTAAAAGACGAATCGGGCAAAAAACAGGATATCCTCAAAGGCGTGAACCTCACGTTCGATAAGGGCATTTCCGTGATCACCGGCCCGAACGGCAGCGGCAAATCCACGCTCATCAAAATACTGATGGGCTTTAAAAAACCCACCTCCGGGCAGATATTGTTCGGCGGCGAGGACATCACGGGCATGTCGGTCACCGACCGCGCGAAGAAGGGGTTTACCATCGCCTTTCAGCAGCCGGTGCGGTTCAAGGGCATCACCGTAAAAAAACTGCTCGAACTCTCGTGCGGCAAAAAACTGGATACAGACGGAATGTGCGAATGCCTTTCGTCGGTAGGGCTTTGCGCGCGCAACTACATCGACCGCCCGGTCGACGGCACGCTTTCGGGCGGGGAACTCAAGCGCATCGAACTGGCTTCGGCCATCGCCAAAGGGGGAGAGGTGTTCCTGTTGGACGAACCGGAAGCGGGCATCGATCTGTGGAGTTTTGAAGACCTCGTTAAGGTATTCAATAAACTGAACGACAAGATCGTGATCATCGTCAGCCACCAGCAGCGCATTCTGGAAACGGCGGATAAGATCGTACTGTTTGAAAACGACAAGCTCATCACGGCCGGAAGAAAAGAGGAGATGTTCGAAAAACTTTCGCAGGGGCGGCCCCTCTGCTGGCGCATCGGACAGGAGAATTGACCCATGGAAAGACTCGACGAAGAATTATTGGAAACCATTGCAGACCTGCACGGCGTTCCCGAAGGAAGTTTCAATATCCGCAAAAACGGAAAATTGCTCGCCCGCAATACGAATACCGACATTGAGATCGTATCCAAAACGGATAAAGACGGCATCGACATCATCGTAAAGCCGGGCGTAAAGGGAAAATCGGTGCATATTCCCGTGCTCTTGACGGTGGGCGACTTTCACGACCTCGTGTACAACGATTTTTACATCGGCGACAATGCAGACGTCACCATCATCGCCGGCTGCGGCATCCACAACGATACCTGCGGCGATTCGGTGCACGACGGCATTCACACTTTTTATTTGGGTAAGAATGCAAAGGTTCGCTATGTTGAAAAACACTACGCAAACGGCACGGGCGAGGGCAAAAAGCAGTTTATGCCCGTCACGAAAATTTATCTGAAAGAGCGTTCCGCCTTTACCATGGAATCGACGCAGTTGGGCGGCGTAACGTACACCGACCGCAAAACGTTCGCTACCGTCGGCAAAGACGCGCAGTTGATCGTAAAGGAGAAGATCCTCACGGACGGCAACGAAAAGGCGATCACCAATTTCAAGGTGAACCTGCGCGGCAAAAACAGCCGTGCCGACATCGTGAGCCGCAGCGTGGCGCGCGGCAGTTCGGTGCAGGATTTCCGCTCGAACATGATCGGAAACAACGAATGCTTCGGCCACGTGGAGTGCGACGGCATCGTGCTCGACGGGGCGCATATCATATCGGTGCCGAAGATCGACGCCGTCAGCCCCGAGGCCAGCCTCGTGCACGAGGCGGCCGTCGGCAAGATCGCGGGCGAACAACTCTTGAAACTCATGAGCCTCGGCCTTACCGAACAGGAAGCGGAAGATGCGGTCATCAAAGGCTTTTTGAACTGAATCGATTATTCCTATATTGACGGGGAGACAGCCGTTCCGGGCGGTCTCCCTTTTCGCTGTCTGTAATATTCTGCGGCGGCGAAGGAGCCGGAATCTCTGTAAAATTTATGATAGCAATCTGAGCGGCGGCAGATATGAACGGTTAATTTCGGGCGGGGCGGTGCCCTGCAAGCACCGTATGGGGAACTGACGCATACGATGTAGAGAGGGAATTTTACGGAGGATAAAGCATTGCAGCCGCTCATGCAGTTGCCGCTCTGGGTACAGGCGGCGATCGCCACGTGTTTCACCTGGTTTATGACGGCGCTCGGCGCGTCGTTTGTTTTTTTATCGAAAAAATTTCATCCGCGCCTGATCAACGCCATGCAGGGCACGGCGGCGGGCATCATGATCGCGGCGAGTTTCTTTTCGCTGCTCTTGCCTGCCATGGAACGGCTGGAAAATCGCGGCCCGCAAATTTCCGCCCTCGTACTTGCCGCAGGATTTCTCGCCGGCGGCGCGTTTATCATTGTTTCCAATCTTGCAATGTCGCGCCTGC
>CALVHW010000038.1 GCA_944328905.1 uncultured Clostridia bacterium
CAGCGGCGGACAAACGGCGGCTGACGGCGGGAATTGTGCACGATTTCGGGGTACGTACCCTCGTTTTTTCGGGCATTTCCTTTGCGGTGAACATCGCGTACGTGCTGTTCAACGGCGCGCTGGGCATCATCAACCGCTCGGTGTGGTACGGCAGTCTGGCGGCCTATTACTTGTTTCTGAGCGGACTGCGGCTGGGCATCTTTCAGGCGTGGCGCGTTGCCAGGCGCAAAGGGGGCGACCTCTGCGCGCGCAAACTGAAAATTTACCGCGCCTGCGGTGCCGCGCTGCTGGCGCTCGAACTCGCGCTCGCGGCGGCGGTCACGCAGATGGTGCTTTCCGGAAACCCCTCCGCGCACGGCGAGATCGCGGCCATCGCCTCCGCCGCGTATGCCTTCTATAAACTGATATTTGCCGTCCGCAACATTTTTAAGGCCAAACGTTTCAGCGACCCGATCGTGCAGTGTTTTCGCAACATCAACCTCACCGATGCGACCGTTTCGCTTCTGGCACTGCAAACCACGCTTGTGGCCGTGTTTTCGGGAGGGGAGGCGGATTCCATGCGCGCGCTCAACGCCGTGGTGGGGTTCGTTGTGTGCGCCCTTACCATCGCCATGGGCGCGTGGATGATCATCCGCGCGGACGCCAAACTCAAACAGCGACAGGCGGCGGAAGGGGCGCAGAGTTGTGCGGAGCAGGGCGGCGCGCAGACGGGAATGCCGACCGTGCCAAGCGCCGAAGCGAGCGGCCCGCAAACGGGGCGGGTGCAAAATGCCGCCGAGGACAATTCGCAGGCAGAGCAGACAATCAATGCGAAAGCGGGTGCGGAGCAAGAACACGCCAAAGGAAACGCCGCCGCAAGCGGCGGGCGAGAGAACACAAAGGAGAACTGCGATGAACGAAGATAAATTCCGCTACGAATACCATGCGCCCTCGCCCGAAGAGAGGAACGAGGCCGAGCGCATCCGCGCGCGATACGCGGAAACGGACGAGAGCGATGCCATGGAACGCCTGCGCAAACTGGACGCGCGCGTGCGGCGCACCGCGTCGGCCGCCGCGTGGGTGATGGGCGTTGCGGGCACGCTGTTGTTCGGGGCGGGCCTGGCGATGGTTCTGGAAGGCGGCCTGCTGGCGGCGGGCAGCGCCGTGGCCTGCGCGGGGGCGGTGCCCGTAGCGGCGGCCTATCCCGTGTACGGCGCGGTGCTGCGCCGCGGCAAAAAAAAGTACGGCGCGCAGATCCTCGCCCTCTCCGACGAGGTGCTCAAAGAGGAGAATAAAGAGGAGAACGAGCGCGGCGAAAGCGGCGAAAATAAGTAAAAAATCATTGGCGAAAAACGTAAAAAATTATTTCAACCACCGAAAAAGCGCGGGCGGCGGGCAGATTTCTGCCCGCCGCCCGCGCCTTGCATTTTAGAGAGCTTCCGTTTACATTTCTTTAACAAAACATTTACGCGGCGGCAAACTTTTTTTCGCAAATCGCAAACATCGGCGCACTATAATAAAGCCATAAAAATTTTACGGGAGGTGCAATCATGCACAACGAAAGGGAATGGGTGGAGGAGATCCGCCGCGATTATCAGGAAAAGAGCGTAAAGGAGAGCAAGATCGAGCGCCTGCAAAAACTGGACAGGGCCGCCCGCCGCCCCGCGAACATCTTCGCTTACACGTTCGGGGTGATCGGCGCGCTCGTGCTCGGCGTGGGTATGTGCCTGGCGATGGGGGTGATCGGCGATCTGTTCGCGCTCGGCATCGTGGTCGGCGTCCTCGGCATTGCGATGGTTTCCGTCAACTATTTCATTTACAGGGCGATCGCCAAAGCCGGAAGGAAAAAGTATGCCGGGCAGATCCTCGCGCTTTCCGACGAATTGCTCGGCGATGAGTGAGTCTCAATGCAGACGGATCGCGGAAAAAGAAACGTTTTTTTATTTTATTTTTGTCAAAATCGTTGCCTTGCCGTGCGCTATATGATACAATAGAAAGCGGAAAAGCGAACCAGCATCCGAAGTGCGGGTTCGGAAGGAGAATGAAAATCAGATGGCAAATCTCGGCGTAATGCTCGACTGTTCGCGCGACGGCGTATACACGGTCGAAGCACTCAAAAAGTATATCCGTATTTTGGCAAAGATGGGTTATACCTCGCTGCAACTGTATACCGAAGAGGTGTACGAAATACCGGAAGAACCGTATTTCGGCTATCTGCGCGGCAGGTACAGCGAAGCGGAACTGCGTGAAATCGACGCTTATGCGGCAGAACAGGGAATCGAACTCGTTCCCTGTATTCAGACTCTGGCGCACCTTAGCGGACTTACGCGCTGGCCGGAATACGCGCAGTGCACGGATACGGGCGACATCCTGCTGGCTGGCTGCGAGCGCACTTATACGCTCATCGAAAATATGTTCGCCGCCATCGCCCGCTGCTTTACTTCGCGCCGGGTGAACATCGGCATGGACGAGGCGCACTCCGTCGGCCTCGGTAAATATCTCGACGAGCACGGCTACCGCAACCGCTTCGATATCCTCAAAGAGCACCTCGCGCGCGTGGGCGAGATCGCGAAAAAGTACGGTTTCCGCCCGATGATGTGGTCGGATATGTTTTTCCGCCTCGCCAATCACGGCAAATACGATTACCGCGGCGCGGAATTCCCGCCCGAACTTGCGGCGCTCGTACCGGAAAATATCGATCTCATTTACTGGGATTATTATGCGGGAGAGCAAGAATTTTACGACGGAATGCTGAAAGCGCACAAGAATTTCGGCCGCCACATCGTGTTCGCCGGCGGGGCCTGGTCGTGGGTGGGTTTTGCTCCGCTCAACGGGCTTTCCGTTAAAAATTCCAAACTGGCTTTACAGGCGTGCAGAGAAAACGGCGTCGACGACATCTTTATCACCAGTTGGAAAGACGACGGTTCGGAAAGTTCGCTGTTTTGCAACCTGCCTTCGCTGTTCGCCTGCGCCGAGTACGCGCGCGGCAATTTTGACGACAAAGCCATCGCGCAGAAGTTCGGTAAACTGTTCGGCATCGCGTACGAAGATTACATGACGCTCGATTTGCCGAATATCTGCCTTTCCGGAAAGGACGGCGTGCTCAACCCCTGCAAATATATGCTTTACAGCGATCCGTTTTTCGGATTTTTGGACTGCACGGTAGCTGCCGGCGGCGGAAAGAAGTTTGCCGCAACGGCGAAAAAACTGGAAAAGTTTACAGATAACAAAGAATTCGGGTATCTGTTCCGCACGCTCGCCGATCTGTGCCGCGCCGTAAAGATCAAATATGACCTCGGGGTGCGCACGCGCGAGGCGTATGCCGAAGGGCGCGAGGCGGTCGCCGCGCTGCTGCCGGACTATAAAAAAGCGATCAAACGCATCGAAAAGTTTTACGAAAGTTTCCGCGAACAGTGGGATAACGAGTGCAAGGAAAACGGATTCGAAAACCACGACGTGCGTTTGGGCGGGCTGATCCGCCGCCTGGAACACTGCCGCAAAATGCTCTCTGATTACGCGGAGGGCAGGCGCGCTGCTATTCCTTCTTTGGAAGAAAAGATACTGCCGTTCCCCTTTGCGGATTCGCCGTGCGGCGTGGAGACCTGCTTCAATACCTGGTCGGCAGAGGCGCTGATTCATCAGTAAACGGCAAATGCACGGCTGTTTTACAGGCGCGCGGCAATGCGCTGCGCGGTAAAAAAACAAAAACAAGGGCAGCCGCCCGCATCGCGGGCGGCTGCCCTTACTGTTCGCGGAAAACAGCGGTGCCTGCCGCAAACGCAATGACGCCAGAGCGCGAAAAAGTATCCGCGGCCGGAACGGTTCAATTTGTGTGCGTCGGCTTTCCGAACAGGCGCACGAGCACGGCTGCGGCGAGCAGCAGCCCGCCCGTTACGATGTAGTAGACGGGGAACACCGTCATCAGCGAAAACACCAGCAGGAAACTGCCCGAAAACAGATAGCCGCGCCAGGCTTCGCGCCGCACGCGGAACGCCAGCTTTTTGCGCAGTCCGCCCGCCGCGGCGGGCGGGGCGAGGAGTTTTTCCGGCAGGCGGCCGCATTCTTTCGCCAAAGCGAACGCGTCGCCCGCATCTTTCAGCGCTATGCCGAAGGCGGCGGCCAGTTTTTTGGCCTCGTCGGTAAACCCGCAGGCGTACACGCACTTGTTTTCTCCCTCCGCGCGCAGGGCGGGCGCGAGGTCGTCGGCACCGGCATCTTTGAAAGAAAAAAGCACCCACGTGTGCGCGTTTTCCGTGCAAATTTCGTTGCCCTTGATGCACGGCGCTTTCGGGGCGGCCGTGCCGTCGGCCGGTGCGGTACCGGCTTGCAAGGCGTTTTTTTCAGCCGAGGTGCCGGGTAAAAGAATCCCGCCGTTCGTTTCGGCGTTTTTCGGCGTGGCGGCCGAATCGGCCGTTTTTGACGCGGCGGCCGCTCTGCAAGCCAGGCACTCGGCGATCAGCCGCACGTTGTTTTCGGAGGAATCGGCGGCGAGGTGAAAGCGGAATTTCTCGATTTCGTCCTTTTCGGCCAGCCCCGCATATTTTTTTCGCAGACGGGCGCGGCGGCAAGCGTAAAACAGCGCCGCGGCGGCCAGCCCCGCCGCAATTCCCAGCCCTGCGGCCGCCCAAAAGGAGCGCAGGTAAAAGCGGAACACGCACAAAAAGAACAGCGAGCAGACGAAAAACAGAAAAATCGTATCGGAAACGAGGGGAAGCATCTTCTTTTTCATAATATTGTGATGTGCCGCCGGAAGGGCGATGCGCCCGTTTGGCATGGCAGAATAAATTTTTATAAAATTTTCTCCCTTTTTTCGTCCGCGCAAACCTTGCCAGCGCGCCGATTATGTGTTATACTGTAAGAAAAAAGGGAAATTTTGCCGAAAGCGTATATTTGCGGCAAAAAAAGCGTATAAACCGGTAGAAATATGAAGATAGCCATTCTCGGCGGATCGTTCGATCCCGTACACGCCGAACACATCAACATCGTCCGCGCGGCGGCGGAAAAATTGCAGGCGGATAAGATCATCGTCGTGCCCGCGTTTGTGCCGCCGCACAAACAGGGCAAAAACATGGCGTCCGGGCAGGATCGGCTCGCCATGGCGCGGCTCGCCTTCGCAAAAATCAAAAACTGCGAGGTCAGTGCCTATGAACTGAACGCGGGCGGCACCAGTTACACCTGCCTCACCGTCGGCTATTTCCGGCAGAGATACCCCGACGCAAAGCTGTATTTTCTCGTCGGCTCGGATATGCTCAAAGATTTTTACACCTGGAAAAATCCCGACGAAATTTTGGAAAACGCCGAACTCGCGGTGTGCAACCGCGAGGGCGATAAGGTGAAGTTCAAGGCCGAGCAACTGCGTTTTTATGCCAGGTTCAAAAAGACGTTCCGCACCCTCGATTACGTGGGACGCGACATCTCTTCCACGAAGATCCGCGTGCTGTGCGCCTTCGGAGAAGATTTGAAACCCTATCTGCCCGAAGACGTGATCGACTACATCGAGGCCAACGAACTTTACCGCGTACCGCGCGTGAAAGACGCGCTGCGCTGCCTCAAACCCGCGCGCGCAAAGCATTCTCTGCGCGTGGCGCAGATGGCGGTGGGGGCGGCGGCCAGGTATAAAATACCCGAAAGCACGGTGATACAGGCGGCCGCCCTGCACGACGTTGCCAAAAACATCGACCTTTCCGCACCCGAACTCGCGGGATTTGTTCCGCCCGAAAACGTGCCCGCACCCGTTATGCACCAGTTTGCGGGGGCATATATGGCAGAGCATATGTTCGGCATCGAGGACGAAGACGTTCTCAATGCCATACGTTACCATACCTCCGGCCGCCCGAACATGAGCGCGCTGGAAAAGATCATATTTCTGGCGGATATGCTCGAACAGGGCAGGGATTTTCCGCACGTAGAGCAGCTGCGCGAGTGGTTCTGGCGCGACATCAACGAATGTATGTACCGCAGCCTCAGATACCAGGTGAAATACTTAAAAAAGGGCAGGGGGGCCGTGTACCCGCTCACCCTGCGCGCTTTGGAATACTATAAACAAAACAGGAGCCGATAAATGCAACTTACCGAAGAAATCTGCAAGATCCTTTCCTCCAAAAAAGCGGAGGATATACTCGTGATCGACGTGCGCGAAAAGACGGTGCTGTGCGATTATTTTATCATCGCCAGCGGACGCAACACCACGCAGGTGCGCGCGCTGTGCGACAATGTGGAAGAACAGCTCTCCAAAAAAGGCATCGAGCCGCGCCGCACCGAGGGCGTGCGCGAGGGGCGCTGGGGCGTGCTCGACTACGGCGACGTGATCGTGCATGTGTTCAATGACGAAAGCCGCCTCTTTTACCACCTCGAACGCCTGTGGGACGAGGGGAATAATATAACAAAATACGAATGAGTTCTCGCATTTCTCGCCGGGCTGCCGGCTGCGAAATGCCGAGAATTGAGGGCGACACCGCCGCACGGCGCGTTGCGCCTGACGGCGTTTTCTCCCTCTTTGCGGCTTATTATAATGGCTCCAAACTATTACATAAAGCCGCAAATTCACCCTTTTCTCGTAAGCCGAAGTTTCGGCAAATTGGGGTGCGCTAACGCAAAAGCGTGGTTTTGCTTGCGCGAGAAAATTATTTTAGTTCACGAAATTTTACGAAAAGAGTTCGTAAAATTTCCGTGATTTTTAGGAAAAACTTTGGCATAGCCGCCGCTTTGAAAAATTGCGGAACCGGAGATTTTTGCCATTGTATGCGGAAACGCGAATAGATTTGTAAAAAATATCTGTTTCGCTAATTTAGGAGGGAGAATGATGAATAAAAGAGTTGCTTTGGGATTTGTGGTGTTGCTTTCCTTTTTTCTGTTGTGCCCTTTTTATTCGTGTGCAAAAACGGAAGAAAGGAAACCGGATAATTTTTTTATTGTATTAACCGATAATTATCATCATGCATACAAGATAGAGCAAAATACTCCTTACGAAGAGGGAGGCGGTATCGATCTTATTGAGCACGTAAATTCTTTTGATTATGAAACGAAAGAGGGTGCGTGGTTGGGTTTTCAAGTGTATGGGCCATTTAATAGCGATGGCACAAAAATGAATGAGACGTTTTATCAACCCGTTTGGGATGTGGCTGAAAGTGCTCCGATCAGTTTGAACGAAGAAGGCGATTATACGGTATCCCACTCGTACTATATAAACGGTATAGATGAAAACGGATCTTTGTACCACGCATACACGGCTGTTTTTGAGTTCAAAATTTTTGTTCGGGAAGATAATTAGCTTGTTTGGTATGTATGCTTGACGAATTTTTGCTGTTCGGGACTGCTGCTGCGTCGTTTTGAACTTTTTGGCTGGTTAAGGGCGCGATGTTGCTTTGCGGTTCTTTTTAGCCGCCCTCGCGCACATTTTATTCGGCTGATATGGGGCGGTTGCCCCATACCCCACGACGGGATGCTTGCGCGGTAAAATACTTAAATAATTCACTTGCGCGAGCAAAAATCGCATTTTTTGCAAGCGCCCTCGAATTGCCGAAAACATTCGGCTTTTGGGAAGAGGGTGAATTTGCGGCATAATTACTCGTGCAAGCAAAATCACACTTTTCCGCAGCACAACCCAATTTGCGCGTAAGCGCTTCAACGGGTGAATGCGGCGCGCGTATGAATGGAGAGCGCCTAAACTGCGCGCCGCAGAGGGCAGAGCCCTCAAAATCACGGAATTTTTGCGATCTCTTTTCACAAAAATTCGTGAACAGTAGTGTGGAGCCCTTAAAGTAAGCCGCAAAGAGGGAGAAAACGCCGTTAGGCGCAACGCGCCGTGCGGCGGTGTCTCCATCAAAATCGGACGAAATATTTTCGTCAGCACGAAAAGATTTCGCCGAGCGGTATTACTCAAATTTGATTTTCTTCGGTTCGGAATACGAGGGCTTGGTGCGGGCGCGCTTTTTTTCCACGATGTAATACACCGCTTTGGGTTTGCTTTCCGCCGGCTTTTTTTCCGCGTCTTGCTTTTTTTCTTCCGCCGGTTTTTGTTCGCTTTCTTTCGGCTTTTGCCCTTCTTTGTTCTTCCGCAGCCAAAGTTGCGCGTATTTGAACCCGATCACGCCCGCCGCGCACAGAACAAAGAGCAGCAAAAGGTACAGCCCGCCTGCGAGGGCGGTGGATAAAAGCGCCTGGAATAACATACAATAATTCCGCCTCATTTAAAAATCCGGCACGTTTTGTTTTTGCGAACGCGCCCCGGTGTCGGAATGTATTGTAACACGGCAAAGAGTAAAAACGACGGCGGATCTTGCCGTCGAGGGGGAGGTTTTGTCGAAATGACGGTATACGACGTGATCGACGCGAAAAAACGCGGCGCGCGGCTGAGCGGAGAGCAGATCCGCTTTTTCGTGCGCGCCGTGGCGGACGGGAGCGCTTCCGACGCGCAGATCGCCGCCTTTTGCATGGCGGTGCTTTTAAAGGGCATGACGGACGCCGAATGTTTTGTTCTGACCGATGCGATGGCCGCGAGCGGCGAGCGGTGCGCGCGCCCCCGCGCGGGCGGCGTGTATGCGGACAAACATTCCACGGGCGGCGTTTCCGATTCCACCACCCTCATACTCGTGCCCGTGCTCGCGTGCCTGGGCGTGAAGTGCGCCAAGTATTCGGGCAGGGGACTGGGGCATACCGGCGGCACGCTGGATAAACTGGAAAGCTTTCCGGGACTGCGCGTAGACCTCACACCCGAACAGTTCGAAAAACAGGTGGAGCGCGTGGGCGCCGCCATCGCGGGACAGACGCAGAACACCGTTCCCGCCGACAAGCGTATGTACGCCGTGCGCGATGTGACCGCCACGGTAGACAGCGTTCCGCTCATCGCCTCGTCGGTGATGAGCAAAAAACTCGCGTCGTTTGCGGACATCATCCTGCTCGACGTGAAGTACGGCGACGGCGCGTTTATGCAGACGCCCGAAGAGGCGGTGCGCCTGGCGAAACTGATGGTGAGCATCGGCAATGCCGCGGGCAGAAAGACGCTCGCCGCCGTCACCTGCATGGACCAGCCGCTGGGCGACAATATCGGCTGCAACGCCGAAGTGCGCGAGGCGGTCGAGGTGCTCAAAGGCAAGAAAAACGACCTTGCCGCGCTGTCGCTTTACCACTGCCGCAAAATACTTGCCGCTGCCAGGGGCATGGCGGAGGACGAGGCCGCCGCGCTGGCGGAAAAGGCGATCTCTTCGGGCGCGGCGCTGGAAAAACTGGCAGAGATCGTGTACGCGCAGGGCGGCGACGCGCGCGCCATTCACGACTTTTCGCTGCTGCCGCTGGCGCCGCACGTTCATACGGTGCGCGCCGCCGGGAGCGGGTATGTGGATGTTTCCGCGCTGGCGCTGGGCAAGGCGTGCTGTGCGCTGGGCGGCGGACGGACGAAGGAAAACGGCGACGTCGACCACACCGTGGCGATTCTGCTCAAAAAACGCGCGGGGGAGCGCGCCGAAAAGGGCGAGCCGCTCGCCGAAATATACTATCAAAAGCAAGACCGCGATGCGTTCGCGCTGGCCGAAGGGGCGTTTTCGTTGCAGGAAAATTACCGCGCGCGGCCGCTCGTGTACGCATTCATCGGGGAGGAGTAAATTATGTTCGGAAAGAAAAAGAATGTACAGGCCGCCGAAAGCGAGGTGAGCGGCGTGCAGGGTGCGGAGGAGACCGCAAAGGCGGAGGCTCCCGCGCAGATTTCGGCGAGCGAACTCAAAGAATTCGAAGAGTTCAAACGGCAGAAAAAACTGACCGAACTGCGCCGCCTGCTGCGCACCATCGACCACACGCTGCTCAAACAGACGGCCACGCGCGCCGACATCAAAAAACTGTGCGACGAGGCGCGCGAATTCGGCTTTTATTCGGTGTGCGTGCAGCCGGTGTATGTTTCCGCCTGCCGCGATTTTCTGCGCAATTCGCCCGCCGTAAAGATCGCCTGCGTGGTCGGCTTCCCCATGGGCGAAAACCTCACCGCCACCAAAGTGTACGAAACCAAGTGCGCCGTGCGCGACGGCGCCGATGAGATCGATATGGTCATCTGCGTTTCCGCCGTCAAAAACGGCAACTATTCGTACGTGAAAAAGGAGATCAGGCAGGTGGTCAAGGCGGCGAAGGGCAATCCCGTAAAGGTGATTTTGGAAACCTCGCTTTTAACGCGCGACGAAATGCTGCGCGCGGCCGCCTGCGCGCGCGATGCGGGCGCGGCGTTCGTGAAAACGAGCACCGGGTACTTCGGCGAGGGCGCGAAGGCGGAGGACGTGAAACTTTTGAAAAGTACGGTGGGGCAGGCGTGCGGCGTGAAGGCGTCGGGCGGGATACGCACCGCCGAGCAGTTCCAAGAGATGATCGACGCGGGCGCGGACCGCATCGGCACCAGCGCGGGCAAAGAGATCGCCGGGGCGCTGCAAAACCAAATGAAACAGTGATTGCGGTGTGCGCGGGGTTAAGATATAGGGTTCAACTTTTTTTCAAAAATGATTTGCCCGGTCGGGTTTGTGGCGAGCCTGTCAAAAGCGGTGAGGATTCAGATAAAAGAAAATCATTATTTTTGTGCAAACCCAAAAAAATGGAAAATAATACTTCAAAACGGGTTTTGGCAGGATAAAATTTAAAGAAAAAATTAGAAAGAGCGAAGATTTTTGAAAATCTTCGCTCTTTCTATTGTAGGTGAATTATCGTATTGTGCCTCATGGGAATCGCACTTTTTGTTTTCAACAAACTGCGCGGCGGCCGGAAATGCCGCAGAATCATGCGCCGCACGAAGAGAAAAATTTCTCTGTGCGGCTTTCATATCCGCCGGAACCGGCGAATATATTAAATCATACCGCCGCCACGGAAAAGAAGAGAGAGGTTTTCGCCAAAAGCGACCTTTTTTCGACACGATCACTGAAAAAATTTGCACGCGAAGGCGGTATAATGAGGTGGAAAGACAATGAATTTCGGTGTTTTGCGGCTGCGGAAAACCGTACTGTACTGCGCGGCGGCCGCCGTGATGGCGGCTCTCGTTCTGGCGCTGCGCCTGACCGGCGCGTACGCCGTGTTTACGGGCGGCACGGTGCGCGACCTGCCCGTGTACAGCGTGGAAAGAGAGGATAAAAAGATAGCCATATCTTTCGACTGCGCTTGGGGCACGGACTATACAGACCAACTGTTGGAAGTGCTCGGGCGCGAACAGGTGCACGCCACCTTTTTTATGGTGGAGTTCTGGGCGGAAAAGTACCCGGACTTTGTGAAAAAGATCGACGAGGCGGGGCACGAGATCGGCACGCACAGCGCCACGCACTCGTATATGTCGAAATTTTCCGAAGAACAGATTCGCGCAGAGTTGGCGTCCTCTTCGGAGGCGATCGAAACGGTCACCGGCAAACGCCCCGAACTGTTCCGCGCGCCTTACGGCGATTACAACGACAGGCTGATCCGCACCGCGCGCGAGGAAGGCTTTTATACCATTCAGTGGGACGTTGACAGCCTCGACTGGAAAAATTTATCGGCAAACGACATCGCCATGCGCGTGATCAGCCGCGTGCAGAGCGGCAGCATCATTTTATGCCACAACAACGGCGAGCACACCGCCGAGGCATTGCCCATCATTTTGGATACGCTGAAAAACAAGGGGTATGAGTTCGTGCCCGTCGGGCAGCTCATCTACCGCGATAACTTTACCGTCGATGCGAACGGAAGACAATTTCCCGCCGCCGGATAAAATATTTGCGATACATTTGCAGGAGGATGTTTTTTTATGAACGGTACAGAGAAGAACAACAAAGTGTTCATCATGGGCGAGATCGTGAGTGAGGCGAAATTCTCGCACGAAGTGTACGGAGAGGGGTTTTACGAATTGTTCGTAAAGGTGATGCGCCTTTCGGGGCAGGCGGATATACTGCCGGTCACCGTTTCCGAACGGCTGATTTCCGAGCGCGACCTGAAGGTGGGCGCCACGCTGTGCGCGATGGGGCAGTTCCGCTCGTACAATAAGATCGAAAACGGCCGCTCGCGGCTGATGCTCACGGTGTTCGTGCGCGAACCCGTCGACGCGCCGCCCGCCAAAAACCCCAACAGCATCGTTTTGAGCGGGTACATCTGCAAGCCGCCCGTGTACCGCACCACGCCGTTTAACCGCGAGATCGCCGACCTTTTGGTGGCGGTGAACCGCTCGTACAACAAGTCTGATTACATTCCCTGCATCGCCTGGGGGCGCAACGCGCGCTTTGTAAAGAATTTGCAGGTGGGGGATAAGATCGCCCTTTCCGGCCGCATCCAGAGCCGCGAATACCAGAAAAAACTCAGCGAGTACGAGGTGAAAACCATGACGGCGTACGAGGTTTCCATTTCCAAACTCGCCGCCTTCGACAGCGCCGAAAATTTCGATCTGGAGCGCGAATTTTCGCTGTACACCGGCGAGGAGCGCGTGTTTGAACACGGCGATTTTGAATAGACGTACCGTCAAAAACGCTGCATCCGGCGGCCTTTGTGCCGCGGAAAGTTGTGTGCGGAGCATTGCAGAAAACAGCGGCGGCGCCCGAAAATTTTCGGGCGCCGCCCTTCGTGTTTTGCGGGAGCGCTTTGCCATGCGCCCGCAAATGAGAAGAGGCAGCCCGCGGCATTTTGCCGCGGGCTGCCTCTTCCTCTTTGGTAAAAAAGAAAGATTCAAAAATGTTTGCGAAATATTAAAAAACGAAAATGTACAATAAACGGGCCGAATGTTTATTGCAGGGTGGGCTGTTTGCGGAAGATGAGGTAGCAGACGCTCAGAATGACCGCAATCGCCACCACGCACACCACGACCAGCACCGCGATGACGGCGGGCGTCGCTTCGTAGAGTTGATTTTCGTAGATCCAGCCGCCGTACACGGTATTGTTTTGCGTGTATTCCACATAGATGCGCCCCTCTTCGTCGAGAGTGGCGTCGTACACTTTCAGTTGTTCGCGGTTGGAAAGGGTGATGCTGCTGTTGGCGGGATCGCCGCCGAGGTACAGGGTGACGCTTTCGCCGCGTTTTAATTGTCTGTACGAAATCTGTTCGGTCGCGCCGTTTGTGCCGCCGCCGTCGGTGAGGATGTACGCCGCGGGTATGTAGCCGTAAGCCGTCTGCCCTTGGGTATCGGTGTACGATACGAAATAATAGTCGGAATCGAGCGCGCCGCTCTGGTCAGGGATGTAGCCGAGCAGCGTCACCTGCTGTCCGCGTTCGAGCTTTGTGATGAGCCCGAACGTTTCGTAGGTGTTGCCGGTGTTGCCTTCGTCTGCCGTGGTGCCGATGCGCATGGCGGGGAAACGGTACACGCCCACGTTGTTGCTCACGGCGGCGGAACCGGTGTAGCCTTCGGTCAAAAAGTAACCGCTCGCGAGCATACCGTCGTCTGTGTTCAGAAGCAGGCATATCTCGTAATCGTGGCGGATGGGGGAGGTGGTTTCGTCGCCGGTATGGAAGAGTACGATGGTGCCGTAGCCGCATTGAGAAAGCACCACGCCCGTGCGGGCGCTCTCCAGACGGCGGTAATCGCCGCAGTCGAGAGTGGCGCGGCCGGATTCTTCCAGCGTGTCGGCGTCCAAAGAAACCGTTACCGTGCCCGCGGGGGCGGTGATGAGCATGCCGCTCGCGGCGGAATCCGCGGCGGGGGCGGCGGTGAACAGGTCGTCGTAAACGCCCTCGGCGGAAAGGTTGTGCAGCGACGCGGCGTTCAATCCGCTCGCTTTGGCGATGAAGCCGTCGCCGAGCAGATAGCAGTCGCCGGTGATCACGTCGAACACGAACGATTGCGGCAGGGGCGTGCCTGCCGAATAGACGAGGGATGAGAGTGCTGTTTGCGCAAAGTAATCGGTGCGCGTGCCGTCTTTATAAGTAATCACGGCCTCGGGTGTCACCGAACACAGTGTGCCCGCGTAATCGACGGCGAGGTCGATGGCGCCGCTGCCGAAAGAATACAGGCTTTCTCCCTCGGTGCCGGAACGGAAATTTTCCTCGCTCATGGGGTACACGGCGCCGCCGCTCATCAGATACAGGCGGCCGAAAAGGTCTGCCGCGATCTGCGAGTAGCTGCCTGAAAGCGGTGCAGTGGTGAAAGTATAGCCGGTTTCCGATTTCTCAACGATGGCGCCGTGGCCGGCTGCATTGTTGGTAAGCAGATAAAAACAGCCGAAAGAGTATGCGCCGTCGAGCACGTCGCAGCCCAAAGACAATGCGGAACTGTGCGTGAAATCGTCGTAACTATAAATATACAGCATATTCGCGTCATTGTCGGCGACCAAAAAACTGTCTTTGCCCGCGCAAACGGCGCCGGGAACATAATCGAGGTTGCGCAGATAGGTATAACTGTCTGTCTGCGAATTATAAATGCTCACTCGCCTGTTTGCCGGATCGGCGATTGCCAGCCGACCGCCGTAGGCAGAGAATGCGGCAGAGCCGCCCAGACGGATGTCGCTTACAGAATATTTTCCGATTTCGTAATCGTTAAAAGTTCTTCCGGCGGGGTTGAGCGTCTGCACGTTATTTCCGCAGATCATATACAGCGTATCGCCGATCAGCCGCATCGAGGGCACATTGAGCACGCTTTCGCCGCCGCGCGTCACGGCGACGGGTGTGCCACCGTCGAGTACATACAGGGGGGTCGAGTCTGCCGTGGTGGAGTAGAAAACATTGTTGCCCACAATGGCGAAACTTTTGATGGATGAATCGATGCTCCACAGTTCTCGGGTCGCTTGCAGTTCGTTTATCGCCACGGAGTAGATAACGCTGTTTACCGAGAAGTACAATTTATTTTCATTGTGAGAAAAATAGGGTGTGATCCCGCTCCCCGCCGTGTTTATGCCCGTAATGGTCTGCACATCATCGTTGACGGAAAAGCCGCTCATGCTTCTGCGCATGATGGTGATGTTTCCGCTGGTAACCGTCGAATAGTAAAGATAATTTCCGTAAATAAGAAAAGAAGAACCGGATACTTCCGTATCATCTGCCGTATAGGTGCCGCTTTCCGTTCCGAGGTCAAAATGGTAAATATGGATGGTTCCGCTGGCCACGAAATACAGGTGCGTTTCGCCGCCGTTTTCGTAAAGCTGCAGGGAAGAGAGGGTGGCATCCGTGTCGTGCTCGTACACGCGGTATCCCGCGTCGGGATCGCTGCGGTCGTAAATATAAATGCGCGCGTTGCCGCTCGCGGGCTTGTCTGCAACGGCGATATAGTTGTCGTTTACGGCAAAGTCGGAAGGGTTTTCCAGTTCGAGATACTGCTCGTAGGTTTCGGGCATCAGCAGTTCGAGTTCGATGTTTCCGCTCTGCGCGGAAACGCCGACGGTTTTCTGTGCCGCCGGTATATACAGCGCCGCCAAGAGCGCAACCGCTGTTAAGATGGTCAAAAGAGCCTTTTTCATTCGCATCCCCGCGTGTGTGCGCGCAGTATTTTACCCGTGCGCGCAGTTATATATTTTATTATAACACAATCGCGCGCGTTTGTCGACAGAATTTTACAAAATTCGCGTATTTTGTGCAGCGGCAAAAGAATCCGCTTTTTGAGGCGGAGGAAAGGGGCATTGCCTGCCGAAAGGGCGGGCTGCTTTTAAAAAGTTTACGCAGCGGCGCGGGCGGCAGCCGGAAAAATTTCCATAATTTTCCAAATAAATTAAAAAACAGGCAGCAGAATGCCTGTTTTATGCTGTATACTGTTTGTAAAAAATACGAACATATGTTTGTTTTTTTGTCATCTATCGTTCGGAAACGCGATTTTATGTGCGATAATGGGAATGCGTCCGAAAAGACGGCGAGGAGGTCGGCCATGAAGGCATACCAAAAAGTGATGCTTCTGTTGTATCCGAAATTGGAGAGAATGGCGGAGGATATACGAAAGATCGTGAACGCGCTGGCGTGTTCGTGCGGCGGCAGCGAGGCGGCCGAGCAGAGCGTGGAGCGGGTAATAGACTATATGTATGCGCGCAACTGCTTTTTGGCGATGAAAGCGGAAATGGACGAGGT
>CALVHW010000039.1 GCA_944328905.1 uncultured Clostridia bacterium
TCGATGAACGCGCCCGTGCCGCCCGCGCAGCTGCCGTTCATGCGCTGTTCGGTGCCGCCCGTGATGAAGATGATCTTAGCGTCCTCGCCGCCCAGCTCCACCGCCGCGTCGGCATCCGGGTAATATTTGCGGATGGCGGTGAACGCCGCCTGCACTTCCTGCACGAAGGCGACGCCGCTGCGCTCGGCGATGCCGAGCCCCGCGGAACCTGTGATGCACGCGCAGAAATCGCCCTCGCCGAACTTTTCTTTCACGACGGAAAGCTGCGCGAGGACGCACTCCTTCACGCGGGCGAGGTGCCGCTCGTAACTGGTATATAAAATTTCGAGGGTATCGGACAGGACGCACACCTTTACGGTCGTCGAGCCGACGTCGATCCCCAAATATCTGCACATAAGCAATGATCTCCCCGCAGCCGCAAAAAGTGCGGTCTGCGCCAAAGTACAATATATTGTATCATATTCCGCAAAAAATTTCAACAAGTTGTGCGGGGGTGTTAAGCGGTAAACGGCGGCGACGATAAAAATTTCGCACGTTTAACACAAAAGCCGCGCGAAAGGCGCCGCGCAATTTTGCGCGGCGCCCTGTTTGCGGCAATTCTGCCGTAACTTTTCAAGCCCTTTTCCTTCTCTTTCCGCCCGCATTGCCGCATCCTTAAAAGCGGCCTGTCCTCCCCTGCGCCCTGAAACGCGCCGCTGCCGCACTCCGTTTTCCCGACGTCGGCCCCGCTCTTTTTTCTCCGCGCACTTTTTATTCTTGTGGAAAGTGCGCCCCGCTCTTTTTTCTCCGCGCATTGCCCGCGGCTTACCGTTCCCGCCCCTGCGGCCTGTCCCCTAACATTTCCGCCGCGCATAAAAAATGCGGCAACGTACAGCGTTTTCCGGCGGGCACACCGCAAAGGCATGCCCGCCGAACCGCCCGTTATTCGCCTTTGAACTTGCGGCGGGTGGCGTCGCCGCCGCGGATGTGGCGCTCGGCGAGGTTTTTTTCCAGCACCTTGCGCACGCCCGCGTGCAGATCGGCGTCGATCTCCTCGAGGCGGTCGGTCACGTCTTTGAACACGGTCGACTTGCTCACCCCGAAATGCGCGGCGCAGGCGCGCACGGTACAGCCCGTTTCCAGAATGTACTCCGCATTGCGGCGCGCCCGCCTTTCCATATACTCCCACATAGTTTGCATCCCCCGTTGAATGGCGATGTTACATTCTATGTCGAATATTGCCGCTTTATGACGGATTTTTTGCCGCGGCGATAAGCGGGAAAAAACCGGCAGCTCTCCGGCTGCCGCGCGTTCCGGCAACGGAGCGCAGCGGCAGCAAAAAGAGCGGCGGAGAGTTTCAAATCTCTCCGCCGCCCCTTAACGGTCATGAAATTGCACCTTACGGACAGTTTTTTCGTCCGGTATCAGAAAATTTTTGCCCCGCTTTGCACGAGGGCATCCTGCAAAGTCTTTACATTTATCTCGTTCACGTCCCTTTTGCTTTCCGCGGCGATGGCCGCCGCGATGCCGGCCGCTTCGCCGAGATTGCAGCAGGTGGGCATGATGCGCAGGGACGCCTGCGCCTCGTGCGTGGCCGAAACGCATCTGCCCGCCGCCAGCAGGTTGTGCGCGCCTTGCGGAATGAGGCAGCGGTACGGTATGGTGTAATATTTGCCGGCCGGAAAAAAATAATGGCTGGTGCCGCTGCCGTCCGGATCGTGAATATCGATATCGTAATTGCAGACGGCAACGGAATCTTCAAACCGCGTACAGGCGACGATCTCCTCTTCCGTAAGCATATGCAGGCCGACGATGCGGCGGCTTTCGCGCACACCGATCTGCATGGCCGTGGAGAGCAATACGCAGTCTTTGAACTCCTCGAAATTTTCACGCAGAAATTCGTAGAGTTCGAAAACCTGTTCCCGCGCCTCGATCTCGGCGCGCGTAACGTCGAACACGTTTGTGGGATCGAGGCGGATCACGCGCGTCGTATTGAAATGCAGTACGTCTTTGCTCACGGTATGGAAGAGCAGTACGTCCTCGCGCGGATTTTTGATTCTGCCTTCCGCACGGTATTTTTTATACAGTTTCTGCACTTCGGCAAACACATAGGGATTTTTTTGAAACTGTACGTTTCCGAGGCGGAAACACAGCGTCATCGGCTGGCAGAAGCCGTCTTCTTTTCTCCCCAGTTCATAGGGAAATCCCGCCAAAAATACGAGGTTGGCATCGCCCGTGGCATCGATAAAATAATCGGCGGAAAACAGATGATCGCCGGACACGCCGGAAACGCGCACGGCGGTAAGCCTGTCGTTTTCCTTTTCCGCACCCGTAACGTGCGCCTGGAAAAGCACGGACGCCCCGCTCTCTTCCAGCATATGCAGAAGTACACATTTCAGCACCTCTTCGTTGAAGCAGCACTTATCTTCCTTGTGCAGGCCGCCGGCCTGTTCCAGCCGCTGCAGAATTTCGCGGAAGAGCCCGCGCGAAAGGTCTATGCGCTCTTTGCCGTCTTCGCTCGTCGTCCAATAGGGCATGAACGGATTGACAAGGCCGTACGCCGGCGCACCGCCGAGACAGTTGTATTTTTCGATGAGCAGCACCTTTCTGCCCCGCCGCGCCGCGCAGATGGCCGCGGCCGTACCGGCAAAACCGCCGCCGACGACGATTATATCGTATGATTTGCCATTCATGAATCATCTCCTCCTTAAAATGCAGGCACAACACCGGATGCGGACGCCCGCCCTGCACAGTAAAATTATAGCATATTTTTATGACGGCGTCAATTTCCGCGCGCTCCCGAAAGCGGCTTGGCAACAATGTATTTTGCGCGGAAAAGCCGGCAAACGAACGCTTGCAAACATATTATAACGCGGAAATTCCGCCCCTGTCGCATCCTGAACCAAAATCTGATTTTTGCACTCGTGCGGCAATGCCACGCTCGCCGCCGGCAAAAACCCCGCGGAGCAGTGTTTACTTCTGCTTCGCGGGGTTTTTAACGTATTCTGCCGGACGTGCGGCCTTTTACTTGCGCTCTTCCAGCGATTTGCGGTCTATCTTGCCGATGAGGTTGACGGGCAGCCGCTCTTCGAACACGATCTCTTTGGGCACCGCGTACACGATGAGTTTGCGGCGGCAGATCTGCAAAATCTCCTCTTCCGCCGCGCGCGTATCCGTGCCCGGCGCGCACTCCACGAACAGCCGCACCGCCTGCCCCTTGACGGGATCGGGCACCCCTACGGCGCACACCTTTTTGACGCCCTTCGCTTCCTGCGCCGCCGCCTCGATTTCGGACGGGTACACGGGCACGCCGCTCACCTTGATCATGTTTTTGATGCGCTGTTTGAAATATAAAAAGCCGTCTTCGTCCAGCCAGCCGTAATCGCCCGTTTTCAGCCATTTTCTGCCGCCGTATTCGGCAAACGGCGCCTCCTGTTCGTGCAGGTAGCCGAGCATGAACTGATCGGAATCCAGCCAGATCTCGCCCACTTCGCCGGCGGGCAGGGGCGCGCCGTCCTTTACGATCAGCACCTTCGTGCCCGAAAGCGGGTAGCCGATGGAATTTTCGCGGTGGTGCTTAAGGGTGTTCACCAGGCACACCGTGACCGTTTCGGTAAGCCCGTATCCTTCGTACATACGCGCGGAACTGCCCTGCCGCTTTAATACGGCGTTGAACTCGTTTATCAGCGTCTGCGGGGTGCGGTCGCCGCCGACGTACACGTCTTTGATGTTGGAAAGGTCTGCCTGCGTGAACGACTTTTCGCCCAGCAGTTTCAGGTACATGGTGGGCACGCCCGTGAGGATGTTCGCCTTCCCCTTTACGATCTGCCGCGCGCTCATTTTGGCGCTGAACTTGATGCACATGATGTTGATGCGCCGCATCAGCATACACATATGCATATTGATACACAGCCCGAAGCCGTGAAAAATGGGCAGTACGTTGTAGAGCGCCTTATAATTTCCCAGCGGCTCGCTCAGAAATTCTTCCGCCTTGCAGCAGAGAACGTTGAACACGCGGTTGTTGTGGGCGATGATCTTCGGCTCGCCCGTGGTGCCGCCGCTGGCGAGATACACAGCAGGCTCGTTTTCGCCGAATTTTCGGGCGGAAACGTGCGGGTTTTTGCGGTTTTGGATGTACTTTTCAAAGGGGATATACCCCAGCGCCGTGCGGCGGTTGGTGAGTTTGTAGTACACTTTGGCGGCGGCGCCCATAAAATACGAACTGTCGCTCACCAGCGTGGGGATGCCGAAATCGTACGAGCCGCACTTGTAGAGATCGTACACGAGAATGAGTCGGCTGTTCGTTTTTTCGGCACTTTCGCGCAGTTTTTCGGGCGGGATGAACGGGTGCACGAGGTTGACCGCCGCGCCCAGTTTGTTGGCGGCGTAAAAGGCGATGAGCGCCGCGGGCGAATTGGGCAAACAGAGGGTGACCGTATCCCCCTTTTTGATGCCGAATTCGGCGGAAAAATTATCGGCAAGCGCGTCGATCCAGCGGAACACGCGGTCAAACGAATAGTTGCGGCCATAATAGGAGATCGCCGTCTGCACGGTGCTCGAAGAAACGTTTGCGAGGATCGCCTCGTACATCGTGGCGCCAGATGGGAGAGATTTAACCATATTGCTCCTTTGTGAACGGTTATCGGAAAAGTGAAACGGCTGCCCGGCCGCATACCGGTAAAGCGGCCGAAAAACGGCCAAATGCGCACTGAAAACAATGGAACGTACCTTTATTTTCAGAACAACAGACAGCGGAACGTATCTTGACTTTCAAAACAGCGAAGAGATGAGCGCGCAGAGCGCGAACAATGCGGGGATGACGATCATATGCGCGATATAGATCACCGCCGCGTGCCTGCCCAAAAAGCAGACGCCGCTGTTCCAGGCGCCGCCCAACGGCGCAAAGGCGTACTTTGCCGAAGAGTGGTACACCAGCCTGCCGACGATGCCGCCCATCAGCACGACCGCCGCCCACGGCAGAATAGGGAAATAGTCGCTCGTATACGCGCCGTATTCAAAATAATGATTCGACGGCGCCGCTTTGATGCTCAGAAAGATGCTCAAAAACAAATTTTCCTGCGTGGTGGATGCGCCGGTGAAGTCGGAAACGATGTCGAGATAGCCGTTTTCAAACGTAAGGTGCGCGTAGCCGTTGAACAGCCAGACGAGCATACCGATGCCGACGATGCCGGGAAGATAGCGCAATGCCTCGCGGAAAAAGCGGGAAACTTTCCCCTGCCCCAGCATATCGCCCACGGCGACGGCGGCGTTGTCGAGCAGGGCATACAAAAGGATGCCCGCCGCGAGCATATGGATGACGCCGAACAGGATGGTGGTGCCCTCCATGCCGAAACTGTCGATCAGACGGGTGACGCAGGTGATGCCGCCCGCCACCAGCGCGAGCGGGATAAAGCGGCGGAAATTGCCGCGCGTGAGCGTGCACGAGATGCCGCACAGCATAAAAAACGCCGTGATGACGAAAAAGCGGGCGGTTTGGCGAAACTCCCAGTTCCAGTACGTGCGGCCGATCTCTTCCGCGCCCGAAAGAAAGGCGGTGCCGAGCACTTCGTTGATGAAGGGCAGAATGCCCCACATACAGTACATACAGTGGTCGAACACCATCAGCACGACGCAGATGCCGCGCGCGAAGTCGAGTTCCCAAAACCGCTCTTTGGCGCGGCCGCAAAAGCGCCCCACCATGCTTTTATACCCGGCGCGGCCGGGATTTTTTACGTTGATACCTGAACGATACATCTTTTTCAGTTTACCATTTTTTTGCCCGTTTGTCAATGATGTGCGGGCAGGCGCGCGGAGTATGTGCGGCGGCGCAGCGCGCCGATGTTATCGGGCGCAAAATTTGCAATTCGGCGGCGAGCGGGACGCTTGCAAATCGGCGGCGCGGAATAAAATATAAAAGACGCGCGCCGCGCAGTGTTTGCGGGCGGCGCGCCCCTACTCTTCGGCGAAAATTTCCGCCACGAGGGCCAAAAGGGCGGAAACGCTTTCGCAGGCGAACAGTTTTTCGCGCCACCTGGCGCCGCCGCGCATTCCGCGGGTGTAGAACGCCGTCATCTTGCGCATCTGCACCACCGTGAATTTTTCGCCGTAAAAGGGCAGCATGTCCGCGATCTGCCCCTCGATCGCCGCGCGGCGATCCCACGCGGCGGGGGCGCCTAAAATTTCCGCAAACACGTGCGGATCGTACATCGCCGCCCGCGCGACCATCACGCCGTCGGCGCCCGTTTCGCGCAGCATTTTCAACGCGTCCTCGCGGCAGAATATCCCGCCGTTGGCCACGACGGGGATGCTGACCGCGTTTTTCGCCGAGGCGATCGCCGCGTAGTCCGGCTCGCCCGCATAGTACATATCCCGCGGGCGGCCGTGCACGGTGATCATATCTGCCCCCGCGCCCTCGCACATTTTGGCGAACTCCGCCGCGATGATGCTGTTTTTATCCAGCCCGATGCGGAACTTCACCGATACGGTTTTGCCGCTCTTTTTGCAGGCGGAAATAATTTTTTCCGCGCGGGGAAGGTCGCCGAGCAGTGCGCTGCCCTCGCCGTTTTTGTACACTTTGGGCACCGGGCAGCCCATGTTGATATCCACCGTCGAAAAGCCGGCGAGGTGCTCGCTCTCGCAGGCGGCGCGCATGATTTCCGCATCGCCGCCGAACAGTTGCGCGGCCGTTTGCGGCTCGAACCCGCCCTTAAAGAGCAGCTGTTTGGTCGCCTCGCTGTTGTATAAGAGGCCTTTGGCGCTGACCATTTCCGTAAAGCAGAGCCCTGCCCCGAAAAAGTAGCAGAGTTTGCGGAAAGCGAAATCGGTGTACCCCGCCAGCGGCGCGCAGAGTACGTTGTTTTTGATATACGTATCCCCGATTTTGAGTTGTTTGCCGAGAATTTCCGCTCTATCCATTGCGCTTTGCCCGCTCGTAATAATCCCACAGTTCGTCCGCGGAAAGGTCCTGCATCCTCTTTCCTTCGGCGAGGATCAACCGCTCGGTGCGGCAGAAACGTTCGGTGAATTTATCCGTGCTCGCCTGCAAACTTTCCTCGCAGTCGGCGCCCGCCAGTCTGCCCACGTTGACGGCGGAAAAGAGCAGGTCGCCCGCCTCTTCGGCGATGTGCGCGGCGTTCTTTTCTTCCACGGCGGCGAGCAGTTCGCCCAGTTCCTCTTTCACCTTTTCGGCGGCCTCATACGCGTCTTTGAAGTCGTACCCGAACTTGGCGGCGCGCTTTGCCGCCTTTTGCGCGCGCATGGCGGCGGGGAAAACTTTGGGAACGTCGCGCACGGTGTCGGACGCGGTTTTCTGTCCCTTTTCTTCCGCTTTGTTCTTCTCCCAAACGGAGAGCGCGCCCTCGGCGTTTTCCGCCTTGTCCGCCCCGAAAATGTGCGAATGGCGGAAGATGAGTTTGGCGCAGACGGCGGAGAGCACGTCTTCGGGCGAGAACGCGCCGCGCTCCTGCCCCAGCACCGAATGGAAGGCGCCCTGCATGAGCACGTCGCCCGCCTCTTCCAATATTTTGCCGTCGTCGCCGCTGCGGATCGCATCGACCAGTTCGTACGCCTCTTCGATCATGTTTTTGCGGATGCTCTCGTGCGTCTGCACCCGGTCCCACGGGCAGCCGTCGGGCGCGCGCAGGCGGCGCAGGATCTCGACCAGATCGTCATAATCGAAGCGCGTTTTTTGCAGAAGCGGAATTTCGCCGATCACCGCGGCGCACGTTGCGCCGTACTCTTTCTGGCGGTCGAGTTCGTACAGTTTTATCTTTTTCGCCCTGCCGCCGCGCACGAAAAAGGCGTCCGCCTCGTCGCCGTACAGTTCGCACAGGCGCAGTTTTACGTCGGACGCGACCAGGTCGCAGTCGATGTCGTACACCGCGAGCGGCAGCGCGGGGCGGCCGCTTTGCGGGAGATCGTAGGCGGAGCAGGCGCTGCGCGCGGGCGCATACACGCGGCAGGCGTTGAAAGCGGCATCCGCTTTGGATACGCCGCACACGGCGCGCGCGGTGCGGGATTTAGAGAGCACGATGCGCGCGGAAATATCGTCGGGCACGGCGCCGTCGACGCAGTAGACCACGTCGCCCTCTTTGGCGGCCGCGAGCACGGCGGCGGCGAGTTTTTTGTTCAGAGTATCGAAATTGCGGCTGGCGCCGTATATGTAATCGAGCGTCGAATACTCGACGCCCAGCGCCTTCACGCCCTCGGCGGCGGGCGTTTCGCCCGTGCGCAGCAGCACTTTTGCGCCCGAAAGCAGCGCCTGTTTGCCGCCCTCGGGCAGATCTTCGGCGCTACAGCCCAGTCCTACGACCGTAATCATGTTTTTTCCTCCATGCAAAGCGAAGTTCGCGCGCGCCGAAAAAGCCGGCGACGGCGGCGATGAGAAGATACGCGCATCCCGCCGCGGCGGCCGCCAGCAGGATATGCACGCCGCGCAGCGGCCACGCGGCCGCCATGGCGGCTGCGGCCGCGAGCGCGAACACGGAAAAGTACCCGAATGCCCGCGCGCGGAGCTTCCTCTCCGTAATACTATAATACAAATCGACGAGAAGTGCAACCAAATAACAGGCATTGGTGGCATAAGCGGCGCCGAAAACGGAAATTTGCGCGCTTTGCAGCAGCACCGCTTCCAAAATAAGTTTGACCGAAACGGCTGCCGCCATCGCCAGGGCGGAGTACTTTGCCAGGCCCCTGCCGGTGAGGCAGGCAGACAGCGTCTGCACCACCGCCAGCAGCAGCGACGACGGCGCGAGGATGCGCACCAGCCGGGCAAGAACGGCGCCTTCCGCGCCCGTGACCGACGGAAACACGAAGGCGCAGATCTGCGGCGCGAACAAAAGCAGAAACGCCGCCGCGGGCACGGCGAGAAACATCGTGCATTTTACGGCGAACAATACGCTTTTCTGCCCCGCTTCGGCGTCCCCTTTGGCGTAGTTTGCGGAAACGGAAGGGATGCTCGCCGCCGCCAGCCCGTAACACACCGACGCGGGCAGATTGGCCAGTGCCGCGGCCGCGCCCGAATACAATCCGTACAGCGCCGTAGCGTTCGCCGCATAGCGCGAGAGCAGGCGGGTGATGAGAACGCTGTCGATCACGCCCGAAAGGGGCAGGATGCCCGCCGCCACCGTGACGGGCACGGTGATGCGCAGAAGGGATGCGGCGGAGGGCATGGCGCGCACGTCTTTGTAGAGCGCACGGCGGCCGCGCTCGCCCGCGGCGCGGGCGAGTATGAAGGCGCAGGCGGCCAGTTCGCCGCAGGTGACCGAAAGCAGGGCGTACGCCACCGCCGTGTACACGTCTGCGCGGTACGTATAGGCAAAAAATAAACCGAGGCCGACCTTGACCGCCTGCTCGACGAGTTCGGAAATCGCCGTGGGATAAAAACTGCTGCGCCCCTGAAACCAGCCGCGGAAACAGGAAATGACGGAAACCAGCAGCACGCTGGGCGCGAGAACGCGGTACGCCATGGCGGCGCCCGGTTCGCCCTGCGCGGCGCTCATGGGGCGGGCGAGCGCGAACATCAGAAAACTTCCGCAAAGGCCGATGACCGAAAACAGTCCCAAAGCGCGGCGCAAGATCGCCGGCGCGCTTTCCCCCACCGCCTCCGCGCGCGAAACGGCGCGGGCGAGCGCCGCGGGGATGCCCGTGGCGGAAACGGTGAGCAGCAGGCAATAAAACGGGTACACCATCTGGTAGACGCCCATGCCCTCGCCGCCGAGGAAATTGGTGAGCGGAATGCGGTAAAAGGCGCCGAGGATCTTGGCGGCGATGCCGCCGACCGAGATGATGAGCGCGCCCTTGATATACGATTGCGTTTTCATATGTAGCGAAAAACACGATATCCACCGTTTTTTCACCGAAAAGTGTTTGAAAATACGGCAAACGGTGGTATAATAAATGTGTCTTCCCGCGCGGCGCCGCACGGACGGCTGCACGGGCATACGGGGGGAAGAATACCGGAAAGGAGGATCGCGCATGCATACAGCCGCCGCGATCGTGGCTTTTTTCGAACAGCGATGCAGCATACCGCGGCCGTGGGGATTTTATCATTTCGCGTGGCTGCTGATACTGGCGGCCGCCCTCTTCTGCCTTGTAAAGGCGGAACCCGTACTGCGCAGAGATCCGCGGTTGTGCAAAAAACTCACCTGCGGCATCGGCGCCTTTCTCCTTTTTATAGAGATACTGAAACAGGTGTTCAGCGGACTGCACGCCGAAGCCGGCGAAGTGACATGGCGGTATCCGTGGTATATATTTCCCTTTCAACTCTGCACAACGCCCCTGTACGTCTGCATTCTGCTCCTGCCCGCGCGCGGCATTGTGCGCAATTCGCTTTGTGCTTACCTCGGTTCGTTCGGGATGCTCGGCGGCATCGCCGTGATGCTTGTGCCGCAGACGGTTTTCTGCGACCTGCTTTTCATCAACCTGCACACGATGCTCTGGCACACCGGCCTCATCGTGCTCGGCGCACTGCAATGGGTAAACCCCGAAAACCGCCCCGATGCGTGCAGTTTTTTCGGCGGCGCATGCGTATTCCTGCTCTTTCTGGCGGCCGCGTCGGTGCTAAACTTCGCCTTTCGGCAATATGCGGGCGAGGGATTCAACATGTTCTACATCAGCCCGTTCGTTCCCGTACCTACGCTGCCGTTTATCGAACACTTCCGGCTCTCCGTGCCCTACCCCATATACCTTTGCGCCTATGTGCTCGTTTTGTTTGCCGGGGCGGCAGTGGTTTTTGCGGCCATGCACCTGGCGGTGCGGCCGAAAACCGTGCAGGAAAAGATAAAAAGGGCGGGCAGAATTTAGCGCCGCTCTTTTTTTGCCCTGTCCGCCCCTTTACAATGCCGCCGCACTTTCCGCCCGCACGATTTCCGCGTTTTTGCACCGATATGCCCGTGCGGCAATTTTTTTGCTTATACGTTATCTGTTTTTCAAGACCACGGGCAATACGCGCAGCCGCTCATTCGAACTGGTTGGCGAGGATATCCGCCGTAAGGCGGCAGAGGTTGACCGCGCCGTTTTCCATCTTCACCCCTTCCTGCGAAGAGAGCAAAGACACCGCGCCGAGGCAGTCTCCGCCGGACACGATGGGCACGATGATCTGCGCCGTGGCCTGAAAATCGTTTTCGGCGAGCGGCACGATGTCGCCCCCTTCGGCGAGATTGGCGATGTAACTGCGGCGATCCTTCATGATCTGTTCGAGTTTTTCGGATATCTGTTTGCCGGTAAAATCCTTTCTGCCTTCGCCCGACGCGTACAGAACTTCGTCGGTATCGCAGATGACGGCGAGGTAGCCGCTCAGATCGCTCAGCGATTTGGTGGTGCTTTCCGAAAATTTTTCCAGCGTGGCGATCGGCGAATATTTTTTGAGCATCAGCTCATCTCTGTCCGTAAAAATTTCCAGCGGATCTCCGTCTTTCAGGCGGAGCGTGCGGCGGATCTCTTTGGGGATGACCACCCTGCCCAGTTCGTCGATCCTTCTCACGATTCCCGTTGCTTTCATACATTCCTCCCTTGCGCCGCGCATCCTTGCGCGGGTTCAAAGAGAGTATGTGCCTTTTTTTCCCTGTTATTCCTTTCGCGGATATTTACGGCAGATCTTCGCCGCGGCCGCCCGCGTCTGACTTTTTTATCTTTCGCAGATGATAGTAAAAATTGTCCCTCTTGATATTCAGTCGCTGCAATGCGGCTTTCAGTTTGATACGCTTGCAAAGGTAATCGTAAGCGACGGATAAAAATTCTTCCGAATAAACGAACGAAGGGCGGCCGAGCCGGACGCCCTTTTCTCTCGCTATCTTTATCCCCTCCGCCTGCCGCGCCTTTATGCTTTCACGTTCGTTTTCCGCCACAAAAGAAAGTACCTGCAAAACCACATCCGAAATGAATTTGCCGACCAGATTGTCCGCTTTCGTGCGGGTATCCAGCAGCGGCATATCCAACACGAGTATGTCTGCGCCGATGACGTTCGTGATTCTGTTCCATTCCTCGATGATCCGGCTGTAATTGCGCCCCAACCGGTCTATGGACTTGATTACGAGCAGATCGCCGCGGCCGAGCTTTTTTAATAAGCGTTTGTATTCCGTTCTTTCAAAGTCTTTGCCGCTTTTCTTCTCGGAGAAAATGCGGTTTTTTTCTACGCCGAACTCACAGAATGCGGCAATCTGCCGCTGCAAGTTCTGGTCTTTTGCCGATACCCTCGCATATGCGTAAATCATCTGTGTTTGCTCCTTTCGTTTTTATTAAGCATAGCGGATAAACGGCGAAAAGGCCACTCAAAAACGCCGATAATAAAAAAATCGTAGTAAAAGTGTGCTTTTACTACATAGCCAAAAAATTACAATTTTATGTTGCCGTTCAATGTTTTACATATATATTATAGCATTTCACGGCAGAAAAAGTAAAGTATTTTTGCCGAGCAAAAGCACACTTAAACTACAAGCCGCAAGGAGGATAAACAGATGAAAAAAGGTTTATTGACTATGGCCGCAGCGCTCATATGCGCCATGGCCTGCGCGTTCGGGCTTGCCGCCTGCAACAACGGTGAACCGAACGAAAACGGCGGAGAACAGACGGCAGCGGTTGAGAGCGTAACGCTCAATAAAACCGAACTGACGTTGGAAGTCGGCGGCGAAGAAACGCTCACGGCGACGGTGGCTCCCGACGACGCGACGGATAAAGCGGTAACGTGGTCGTCCGATAACACCGCCGTTGCAACGGTGGAAAACGGCAAAGTTACGGCTATCGCGGCGGGCACTGCCGCCATTACGGCAAAAGCGGGAGATAAAACCGCTGCTTGCACCGTTACCGTAAATGCGCCCGTCACATATACCGTAACGGAAGAAGAATGGAACGAGGCGCTTGATCTCAAATACAAAAATTTGACTTTCACGGGTACGATAAGCGGTGCGAGCGGCGAGATGACGTTAAAACTGATCGAAGACGGCAGCATACATCAGATATCTTCCGGCGATATAGGTTGGGGCGAGCATATTTACAGAGTAAACAGCGATAAAACCGTTTCTTATTTTTCTAAAACGGATACGGGTTGGGAAGCCGGAGCGGAAGGCTCGGGTTACGATACGCTGCAAGAATATGAGCAAGGCAATTACGGCGACGACTTCGGTTTTATGAAAGCAATAATTCCTGCTGCTAAATACAACTCTTCGTTTGTGTTTGACGAAACGGATAATTCGTATAAAGGTACGGTTATGCTGAATATCAGTTCAGACGGAGCGCTGGCTTTTGATATGACCGCGAAATTTGAAAACAAGAATCTTGTGTTTCTCGATTTTTCGGCGGAAACGGAAGGAGTCACCTACTCTTTAACCGTTCGCCTGTTTGATTACGGGACGACGGAAATAGAATTTCCCGCCGTATAATTGCCCTGTTTCCGGCTGAAAACGGCGCAAAAAAGGGAGTCCTCGCCGGCGCGGACTCCCTTTTCATATCCGCGCGCGGAAAGTACACGCAAGCGGCGGATATTGACGATCTGTTTCAGGGCGTTTGCGCCGATGTTGCCGGACGTGCGGCGCGCGTTTGCAAAACGCGCGCCGCATCTTATTTTGAAAAAATACTTTTACGCCGCCTCTTTCGCCTCGTTTCGGCAAGCGGGCTGCGCTTTGCCGCCGGCGCGCTGTTCGCGGTACAGTTTCCACCATATGAACAGCATTTGCAGCTGCCGGAACAGCAAATAAACGTAATACAGCAAATATGTGATGTTGGCGATATTTCCGATAGTAAGCGTCGTCCAGAGCCAAAACCCCAGAGCTGTGGAAACCAGACTGATAAACACATTTTCCAGATACCCGAGCATCAGAAAAAAGGAACTGAATATCCCGAGGATAAAAATAGTGTTATCCAGGACGGTGTTGCTCGAGCCAACCGCCGAAAACAGCCAGAAAAACCCGCCCCACAGCGCGGCAAAGAGCGGCACGAGCCACAGATAATTTCGGGGCGGAACCGTGCGGATGTTGCGCGACGTTTTGCGGTAGCTGCGCTTTTTCCACAACACGAAACTGACCAACTGAATGGGAAAAGACAAAAGCAGCGCCGAAGCGACCGAAGCGTACAGATGTTCCATTATGTATCCTATGGAATATATAACGGAATTGACGGCGCCGATCAGAAAGGTATAGCGGTTGGCGTGTGCGCTGAGCAGCACTACGAACAGCGAAACGACCACCGGCAGCACTTTTATGAACTTTTGCCCGAACACCGCCGCACAGACGATGATCGCCGGCATGAAAAGCGCGATGGGCAGCACGTCAAAGCAGAAAAATCTGAGCTTTTCGTGTCCGGTTTCCGTTTCAGCGGCATTTCCGGCCGCCACGCCCGTTTCCGCTCCCGCCGCATCTTCCTGTTTATTCATGTTCCCTCCGCGCCCGGCAGCCGCGCTTGTTTCTGCGGTATTTCCGGCCGCCGCGCCCGTTTCTGCCCCTGCCGTCTCTTCTTGTTTATTCATGTTCCCTCCGCGCCCGGCAGCCGCGCTTGTTTCTGCGGTATTTCCGGCCGCCGCGCCCGTTTCCGCTCCCGCCGCATCTTCCTGTTTATTCATGTTCCCTCCGCGCCCGGCAGCCGCGCTTGTTTCAGCGGCATTTCCGGCCGCCGCGCCCTGCACTGTTTTTCCGCATTATTATAGCACACCGGTTTTGTTCGTACAATCATAAAACCCGACATTATTTTATAATTCTGTCGGGTTTTAATTGCATTTCCGCGCACGATCTGCTAAAATAAAAAGAGCACCGGACGCAGTGCCGCGCACGCGGCAGACGCGGGCAGCGGAGCTGCATAATTTTGCCGCAAAGGCAGGTTCAGGAGCGATTTATGAGCGAAAACAAACCTTATTCCCCGGCCATACGCCACGCGCGATTCTGTGTCGGCAACACCCGTTTCGACCTGCATATTTATTTTTCGCCGCACCTGCCCGCGGATACGGACGGCGAACAGAGTTTTGTGACCATACACAATCACTTTTTTAACGAGATTATCTTTGCGGAAAAGGGCGGGCTTGAAGTGCAGGCAGGCGAAAGACGGCTCACTCTGCAACAGGGCGACATCATCGTATTCAAAAAGGGGTTTCTGCACTCTCTGCTGCCGGACGCCGACACGCGCTTTCTTTCTCTCGGATTTACTTTTGAAAAAGACGCAACGCAGAACAGGCAGGAAAGCACCTTTCCCCTGTTCGCCAAAGCCTTCGGCGCAGAGTATACGGTATACCGCAGACCGCGGCTTTCGGCGCGCTTTGCCGAAATTGCAAGGCGGCTGGAAGAACCGGCGCAGTTTTCTTATTATGCCGTGATCGCACTGGCGCAACTGTTTTTTATCGACGCCGCCGAGTTGTATGCCCCCGCCGCCGCAGACGCACCGCCGGCAGGCGACCTCGAATATGTCATCGAAACGGAGCTGCACGGCGCATTCCGCACGCAGACGTTGCAAGAACTTTCGCGCCGGCTGTACATGAGCGAACGGCAGCTCGAACGCATCGTAAAAAAACTGTACGGAATGTCGTTTTCGCAGAAAAAACGCCAGCTGCTGATGGAAACGGCAAAATTCCTGCTCACGGAAAAGCGGCTCACCGTGGAAGAGACAGCCGCAGACTTGTGTTACAGCTCCCCCGCCGCCTTTATCGCCGCTTTCCGCAAATATACCTCGCTCACCCCCGCGCAGTACCGCGCCGAGCACAGCACTCCGCAGTAAAAAAAGAGGACGCCTTCTCCTGAAGCGAACCCCAAAGATTGGACAAAAATTTAATTAAATTGTTTGGTGATGAGTTCGGTATTGTACCGGGCTCATTCCTTTTAGTTTGAGAGAAATTCTCTCGTTGTTCCAGTAATATATGTATTCATGCAACTTTTGTATGAAGTC
>CALVHW010000040.1 GCA_944328905.1 uncultured Clostridia bacterium
CACCTGGTCAAGGTCGAGAACATCTGAGGAGTGTGCACTATGAGAATCGATACCATACAGCCCGCGATCGGCTCCAATACCCCGGCGAAGCGCCTGGGCAGGGGCATCGGTTCGGGGCTCGGCAAAACCAGCGGCAAGGGCCATAAAGGGCAGTGGGCCCGTTCGGGCGGCGGCGTTCGCCCCGGCTTCGAAGGCGGCCAGACCCCCATCCACAGAAGGCTCCCCAAGCGCGGTTTCAACAACAAATTCCGCAAGGAGTACGTCGTCGTCAACCTGTCGGCGCTTTCGGGCGTGGCGGCGGGCACCGTCGTCGATTACGAATTCGTGATGGCGAACAAACTTGCCAAGCAAGTCAAAGACAACTGCGGCCTGAAAGTGCTCGGCGCGGGCGAACTGAACGTCGCGCTCACCGTGAAGGCGGCCAAATTCTCCGCATCGGCGAAAGAGGCGATCGAAAAGGCAGGCGGCACCGCCGAAACCCTTTGATTTCCGTTTTCCGGATCTTCGGAAGGGGGAACCCGCTCTCCGCGTATGCGGCGGGCCACTACAACTTTTAGGAGTACAAGATGTTCGAGACTCTGAAAAACGCTTTCAAAGTTAAGGAGATCCGCAAAAAGATCTTCATCACGCTGCTGATCCTCCTCGTTTACAGGATCGGGTGCTATATTCCGGTTCCCGGCCTCGACGTGGATACGTTCAGCACCTATGTAGACCAGGGCAGCAACAATTTCCTGTACCTGATGAGCGCCGTAACGGGCGGTGCGCTCGCCAACGGCACGCTGTTTGCGCTCGGCATAGGGCCGTACATCAACGCGACCATTATCATCCAGCTCCTGTGCGTGGGCATCCCCGCACTGGAAAGGCTGAGCAAACAGGGTGAAGAGGGCAAGAAGAAACTGGCGCAGATCACGCGCTGGCTCACGCTGCTGCTCGCGGTCATCCAGTCGGTCGGCGTCATCCTCAACTTTGCCAATCAGCAGAGCGCCATCAGCGAAGAATTTATTCAGCTGTTCGGCGGTCAGCAAAATATCTGGCTCATCTATGTATTCATGACCATCGTCTATTCGGCGGGCGCCATGCTCACCATGTGGCTGGGCGAGCGCATCACCGAGTACGGCATCGGCAACGGTATCTCGATGGTCATCTTCGTCGGCATCATCTCCACCGCCGGCAATATCCTCATCATCAACCCGATCATGTCTGCCGTGCAGGGTACCGACGTCGTTACCGGCGGCACGTTCGACGGCATTCAGACGCTGATCTCGGTCATCGTTTTCTGCGTCATCGCGGTCGTTATCTTCGCGCTCATCGTAACCGTCGACCTCGCCGAGCGCCGCATCCCGGTGCAGTACGCCAAGCAGGTCAAGGGCAGAAAGATGTACGGCGGCCAGTCCACCGTCATCCCCATCAAAATTTCCGGCAGCGGCGTCATGCCCCTGATCTTCGCGTTCGCGATCATCAGCCTGCCCGATCTGGTGATGGGCCTGTTCACCCCCAACTGGGGCGGGTACAAGTGGTACACCGAAAACATGAGCGGCGGCCAGGGCCCGTGGGCATGGGCATACATTCTCGTGCTGTGCCTCCTGATCTTCGCGTTCTCCTTCTTCTACGCGCAGATCCAGTTCAACCCGGACGACATTTCCAAGAGCATCCAGCAGAACGGCGGTTTCATCCAGGGCATCCGCCCCGGCAAACCCACGGCCGACTATCTGAAAAAGATTTCCAACCGCATCACGCTGTTCGGCGCCATTTACCTGTCGCTGATCGCGTTCATCCCTTCGCTGGCGTTCTCGTTTGCGGGCGAACAGTACGTGAACGTGTTCTCCACCACCGGTATCCTCATCGTCGTATCCGTCGCGCTCGAATTCGATAAGCAGTTGCAGTCGAAACTGATGATGAAGAATTACAAGGGCTTCTTGAAATAATTTTTCGCTTCCCGCTCATCCCGCCAGAGCGGCTCGCGGATTTCTCGGCGCGCCGGCGCCTGCGAAATCCTGCGATTTGAGGACAACCCCATTGCCCTCGCTGCGCTGCGGGGCAAAGGAGGTTTTCCTTTGCGCCGCACCTTTCGCGGCCCACCATTATAAAAGTGCGGCGCATTCACCTTTCCTGCAAAAGGCAAAGGATTGCCAAATAAGGGTGCGCTGCGAAAAAGCGTGGTTTTTCTTGCGCGAGAATTTAATTTGGTGGAATCGCTTGCGGGCGAGCGGAAACCGAAAACGATACCGAAAACAAAAGCTTCCCGCTCATCCCGCCGGAGCGGCTCGCGGATTTCTCGGCGCGCCGGCGCCTGCGAAATCCTGCGATTTGAGACCGCCGTCTGCCGCAGTCTTGCGGCAGTGCGGGTGAGCAGGATGCAAATTCCTCAGTTTATTATTAACGCCGCGGTGCGGCTTCGGAGAAAATATGAACATCATTCTTTTGGGAGCGCCGGGTGCGGGCAAGGGCACGCAGGCCACGCGCATTTCCGAAAAATTCAAACTCCCGCACATTTCCACGGGCGACATCTTCCGCGACAACATCAAGCGCGGCACCGAAATCGGCCTGCTCGCCAAATCGTACACCGATGCCGGCAAACTGGTTCCCGACGAAGTGACCTGCAAGATCGTGGAGGGAAGGCTCCAAGAGGACGACTGCAAAAACGGCTACCTCCTCGACGGCTTCCCCCGCAACATTTTCCAGGCGGAAGAACTTGACAAATTCTCCAAGGTCGACGCGGTCATCAACATCGACGTAGACCTGTCGCTGCTCATGGCGCGGCTGTGCGGCCGGCGCGTGTGCAAAGACTGCGGCGAAAGTTACCACGTCGATTTCTTAGGCGGCAAAACCACCTGCGAAAAATGCGGCGGCGAACTGTACCAGCGCAAGGACGACAACGAAGAAACGGTCGGCAACCGTCTCAGCGTTTACAGCGAGCAGACGGCCCCGCTCATCGAATATTATTCGAAAAAGGGCGTACTGCTGAACGTGAACGGCGTCGGCACCATCGACGAAGTGTTCGCCCGCATCTGCGACGCCCTGAAATAATCGGCGTCATCCGAATATGATCACGATCAAAACGGAAAGCGAGATCGACGCTCTGCGCGAGCCGTGCGCCATCGTGCGCGATACGCTCGCCTACGTCGGTTCTCTGGTAAAGCCGGGCGTTTCCACCGAAGAACTGGATAAAGCCGCCGAAAGGTACATCCGTATGCGCGGCGCCGAGCCGTCCTGCTTAGGGTACTGCGGTTATCCCGCCAGCATCTGCGCGTCGGTCAACGAAGAAGTCGTGCACGGCATCCCCGGCGAGCGCATTCTGCGCGAGGGCGACATCATCAGCGTCGACCTCTGCGCTTATAAAAACGGTTTTCACGGCGACGGCGCGCGCACGTTCGCGGTCGGCAAAGTGAGCGAAGAAAACAAAAAACTCATCCGCGTCACCGAAGAATGCTTTTTCGAGGCGGTGAAGAACCTGCGCGCGGGCACGCCGCTGTACGATATCGGCGCGGCAGTGCAGGCGCACGCTGAAGAAAACGGCTTTTCGGTCGTGCGCGAATACGTCGGCCACGGCATCGGCAGAGAGATGCACGAAGACCCGTCCGTTCCCAATTTCGGAAAGCGGGGCACGGGCATCCGCCTCAAAGCGGGCATGGTGCTCTGCATCGAGCCGATGATCCTCGCGGGGGCGCGCGGCGTGCGCGTGCTCGGCGACGGCTGGACGGCCGTCACGCAGGACGGAAAATGCGCGGCGCATTACGAAAACACCGTCGTGATCCGCGAAGAGGGCGTCGAGATCCTCACGTTGTAAGCGGAGAGGAATATGAAAGTAAACGAGATACGAACGGGCGGCATCGCCAAGAGCCTTGCCGGCCGCGATAAAGGCAGGCTGTATATGATCGTGGGCAGAGAAGGCGAAACGCTGCTGCTTGCAGACGGCAAATACAGGCCGGCCGAATCGCCCAAGCGCAAGAACCGCAGGCACGTATATCTGCTGCCGGTCTTTCACCCGGAGATCGCGGAAAATTTGGCGCAGGGCAAAAACGAAAACAGCCGTATCCGCGCGGCGCTCCAAGCGCCGGCGTGCGCATCGCCCGAAGCAGAGGGCGAAACCTGAAATCGGAGGAAGTATCTGTGTCGAAAGACGATGTCATCGAAGCCGAAGGCAAGATCATAGAGGCGCTGCCGAACGCCACGTTCAAAGTGCAGCTCTCCAACGGCCACGTCATCACGGCGTACATTTCCGGAAAACTGCGCATGAACTACATCCGCATCATCCCCGGAGACAACGTAAAGCTGGAAATGAGCCCGTACGATCTTACCAAGGGCAGGATCACCTGGCGCAGCAAATCATAATGCGGGATCCGCTCCCGAACCAGCAGAATTTTCAAGAAAATCGGAGGAAGTAAAAATGAAAGTTAGGCCTTCTGTGAAACCTATGTGCGACAAGTGCAAAGTCATCAAAAGGAACGGCAAAGTGATGGTCATCTGTTCCAAGAACAAGAGCCACAAGCAGCGCCAGGGCTGACAGCGAAAACAATCCCGGCCGCATCCCCGTGCGCCCATTCCGAATTTTACGGCGTGCGGCGCGTCCGGAAAGATATACAGAATAAAAACCATTCAAAAACCAATCGGAGGTCAAAAGGACAATGGCACGTATTGCCGGTGTAGATTTACCCAGAGAGAAGAGGGTAGAGATCGGCCTTACCTATATCTACGGTATCGGCCTTACCACGTCGAAGCAGATCCTCGCGGCCACGGGCATCAATCCCGATACCCGCGTGAAAGATCTCGATGAGAACGACGTTTCCAAACTCAGAGAATACATCGACCATAACCTGCGCGTCGAAGGCGAACTGCGCAGCGAGGTCAACCTCAACATCAAACGCCTGATGGAGATCGGCTGCTATCGCGGCATCCGTCACAGAAAGGGGCTCCCCGTCCGCGGGCAGAGCTCCAAGCGCAACGCGCGCACGAGGAAAGGCCCTCGCCGCACGGTCGCGAAAAAGAAGAAGTAATCGGAGGTTAGTGTAAAATGGCAGCAGCACCGAAAAAGGCGGCGCAGGTAAGGCGCCGCAAAGAGCTGAAAAAAGTAGACAGGGGCCAGGCGCACATCCAGTCGTCTTTCAACAATACGCTGGTCACCATTACGGATGCGTCGGGCAATGCGATCTCGTGGTCGAGCGCGGGCAGCCTCGGCTTCAAGGGTTCGCGTAAGGGCACGCCGTTCGCAGCGCAGATGGCGGCCGATACCGCCGCGCGCGCAGCCAAAGAACACGGCCTGCGTTCGGTAGAAGTATACGTAAAGGGCCCCGGCGCCGGCAGAGAGGCGGCGATCCGCGCCCTCGCCGCGGCTGATCTGGAAATCACCATGATCACAGACGTTTCGCCCATCCCGCACAACGGATGCAGGCCTCCGAAGCGCCGCAGAGTATAATAAAAGGAGAGAACAGCAATGGCAACATACAGAGATTCCAAATGCCGTCTTTGCCGCAGAGAGGGAGCGAAACTCTTTTTGAAGGGCGACAGATGCTATTCGGGCAAGTGCGCGTTTGAAAAACGCCCCACGCCTCCCGGAGCGCACGGTGCCGGCCGCAAAAAAGTATCCGAATACGGCCTGCAGCTTCGCGAAAAACAGAAAACAAAGCGTATTTACGGCGTACAGGAAGGCCAGTTCCGCAAATATTATGAAATGGCCGACCGCATGAAGGGCATCACGGGCGAAAATATGCTTTCCCTTTTGGAACGCCGTCTCGACAACGTCATCTACCGCATGGGCATCGGCGCCTCGCGCACGCAGGCAAGGCAGCTCGTCAACCATGCGCACTTCTCGGTGAACGGAAAAACGGTCAACATCCCCTCGTATATCGTAAAAGCGGGCGATGTGATCGCCGTCAAAGAAAACAGAAAGAAAGACAAATATTTCGAACAGATCAAAACGATGAAAGTCGGAAATATGCCCAAGTGGCTTGAATTCGATCCCGAAAAACTGGAAGGAAAAGTTCTCGCTTTGCCGGCAAGAGACGATATCGACAGCCAGATCGCAGAGCACATGATCGTCGAGCTGTATTCGAAATAACCCAATTCGCCGAAACAAGGAGGTAAACACGCATGATCGAAATGGATATGCCCAAGATCGAGGTGGAGGAAAACGAGGCGAAGAGCTATGCGAAAATCGTCGTCGAACCGCTCGAAAAGGGCTTCGGTCTTACCATAGGAAACTGTTTGAGGCGGATCCTTCTCTCTGCTCTGCCCGGCGCGGCCGTGCAGGGGATACGGTTTTATCCCGACGGGAAGATCCTGCACGAATTCTCCGCGCTCGACGGCGTCAAAGAAGACGTGCCCGAAATCATCCTCAACCTGAAAATGCTCGCCATCCAAACGGCATCTACCGATAAAGATTACGTCAAAACGCTCCACGTCTGCAAAGAGGGCCCGGCAGTCATTACCGGCGCCGACCTCGAGCAGGACGCCGAGGTGGAAATCATCAACAAAGATCAGTATATCTGCACGGTAGATGAAGGTGCCAAGCTCGACATGGAGATCACCGTCGGGCGCGGCAGAGGGTACAAGGGGGCCGGTTCCAACAAAAACCATCCCATCGGCTACATTCCCGTCGATTCCATTTATACCCCCGTTAAAAAAGTCAATTACAATGTAGAAAGCACGCGCGTGGGCCAGAACATCGACTACGACAAACTGGTCATGGAAGTGTGGACGAACGGCGCATTCTCCGCCAAAGAGATCGTGTCGCTCGCGGCGAAGATCATGCAGGATCATATCGGTCTGTTCGTGAACCTGTCCGATTCCATCAAAGGCATCGACATTCTCGTGCGCAACGAAGATGACCGCCAGCAGCAGGTGCTCGCCATGGCCATCGAGGATATGGATCTCTCCGTGCGTTCGTACAACTGCCTCAAGCGTGCCAACATCCACACCGTCGAAGATCTTACAAAAAAGACCGAGGAAGAAATGCTCAAAGTTCGCAACCTCGGCAGAAAGTCGCTTGATGAAGTCATTCAGAAACTGGAATCTTACGGACTTTCATTAGAAAAAAAGGAGGACTAACACAATGCCGGGAAAATTGGGCAGAACCAGCGAACAGCGCGTCGCCATGTTGAGAAACCAGGCTTCCTGCCTTCTCTGGTACGGAAAAATAGAAACGACGAAAGCCCGCGCGAAGGAACTGCGCTCGTACGTCGAAAAGATCATCACCGATGCAATCAATTCGTATGACGACACCATCGAGAGCAGCAAGGTCGTCACCGAAAAGGCTGGCAAAAAGGAAAAGGAAGTAACGGTCACCGTCGTCAAAGACGGCCCGAAGAAACTCGCCGCCCGCCGCAAGATCATGAGCAAGCTCTACGATCTGCAGGAGATCAAGGCTTTCAACGAGAGCAAGTCGGCGTACAAGGCGCGCACCAAAGAGGTCGCGCACCCGCTCATCGAAAAGCTCTTCAACGAAATCGCCCCCAAATACGCGCAGCGCAACGACGAAAAGAACTGCGCCGGCGGTTACACCCGCATCATCAGCCTCGGCGCCCGCCGCGGCGATGCCGCCGAAACGGTGATCATCGAACTCGTATAACATCGTTTTAAAGTACGTACCGCAGTCTGTACAGGCTGCGGTACGTTTTCGTTTGCGCGGCATATTGTGCAACATTTTTGTACGCGCCGGCGCGGGCGGCAGGTGCACGGGCGAGGTTTTTTCCGAAAAACACTTTAAAAGGCGCAAGCCCCGCAGTATCTGCGGGGCTTGCGCCTTTAAAATATCAGCACGGCCTATATTTCTCTGTTGTTTGGCCTCATTATTGCGCCTTTCGTTTTTCGGCTGTTGTTCGAGAGGCGCGGCACCGCTTCCAGAAGGCGGCGGGGCGGCACGATCAGGTCAAGAGATCGGTCAGCGATTCGTTAAAGATTGCCGAAATCTTTAACAGCGTGGCAAAATTCGGTTCGCAGATGCCATGTTCCCAGGCGCTTACGGTACGCTGATTTACATCCAGCAATTTTGCCAGATCCGATTGTTTCATGTTTTTCGATTTGCGCAATAACTTTAAGTTTGCCGCAAATTTCACTTCCGGTTCATCCACGCTTATATTTTACCAAAAATATTAGTAAAATACTTGACACACCAAAAAATTTGGTATATAATACAGACAAATCAAATTTTGCGGTCAGCAAAAAGAAAACAAAGGAGCAGAAAAATGAAAAAAGCAAAGAAACTGGCAGTGATCCTTTTGGCGGCAGCGTTCAGTGTTTTGGCGGTGTTTTTTGTCGGATGCGAGTCTGGCACGCAGGAAGAGGGAAGCGGCGAGCAGAAACAGAGGATAGATCTTGCGAGCGAAGACGTTTCGTATAGCGATTATCTTGTATTGTCCTGTTCGGCCTCCGATTTTACATGGAGAAAAAAAGCGTCTATTCCCGGAATGGTAGCCAGTTATGAGGGTTCGGCGCAGTTGACGATCAAGGTGTCTTCGATAAATTCGGCTTATCAGTTTGAAAACGTAAAACTCGAAGTCACCACTTCTTTGGGACTGGGTTGGGATTCAGAAAAGGTCGAGATTCGTCTGACGGACAAGGGTACCGGAGAGCGAACATTGATGGTCGAATATGATTTTATGTCGATTCCCGATGCGCCGGATACCGATCGCTGCTGGGTCAGCAGAACGGAAGGTTTTGTTCTGGTATAAAAGAAATGTTGCAGGGCCCGTTCGATCCTCTCGAACGGGCCTTTTTGTGAAAATATGCGGGAATTCTGTGCCAAATCGCCGATTTTGCGCAAAAGTGCTTGACGATTTTTTTATTTCGGGGTAAAATGATAAGGTATCGGATCAGAAGAACGGCCCCTGCGGGCCGGAAAAAATTCAGTATGCCCGGGAGGACGTATGGCAAAAACTATCGGCGCAAAAATCGCCAAATTGTTTTCAATTCTCGTTGCGGCGGCAGTGCTGTTTACCTGCACGCTCATGTTCGCCGCCTGCGAGAGCAAATACCCCGAGATCGAAATGAAAATTTCCTTCAACGGCGAAACGTACACGCTCACCTATAAGTTGTACCGCAGCCCATATGAGCAGACGGTCGAGCACTACCTCGAACTCATCGATATGGGGTATTTCGACAACACCGTCATTCACGATTACCAAGATGACCGCATGGTCGGCGGCGGCTACACCTATGAAGACATCGAAAACGGCGACATCACCGACGACCTCACCGCGCTCGACTACGACGCCGCCACCCACAACGAAGACGGCAGCGTGAAGATTCCCGTATCCGTTTGGGAAGATTCGGCGGGTACGCAGGCAACAAACCGTCTGTACGGTGAGATCGAAAGCAATGGTTTCCGAACAAATTTTTCCGGCGTGGAAAATCAGACGGGCGCCATCGGCACCTATTCGTATGTGAGCGGAAACGAAAAAAGCAGTGTGTATGTAAAACGCACAAACGATCCGGATGGTGAGCGGGCAGAGAGAGAGTATTACAATAACAGCGTAACGAGTATGTTCTATCTGGCAACCGGCGATTCCGCCGCGAGCGATTCGAGTTTCTGCGTGTTTGGCGAATTGGCGAACAGTGATTCCGTAACCGCCTTTTCCGACCTCACCACCGCGATCAGCGATTATATCACGGCGCAGCAGGAATCGAACGATTCGTATTCCTTTACCGAAACGGTCGAAAAGACGATCGAAGACGATATGGCCAGCGAAAGCCAGTATGATGTTACTTTCAACGTGCCGAAGGTGAAAATCGTTATCCTTTCGGTGGAAGTTACCAAGTATTAAAAACAAGCAAAACGGCGGCATCTTTGCCGCCGTTTTTTTCGTGCCGCGGTCTGCGGCAAGGCCCGCCGTTTAGGCGGGAAAGGTGCGCGGCGCGGGCAACTTGCCCGCGCCGCTGTGCGTTGTTCACCCTTTTATAAAAACGCCGCCGCAAACTGCGGCGGCGTTCATATGCTCAAAAAAACGCTCAAAAAAACGCTCAATAAATACGCTCGGATATCGGCCGCAAACTGGTTGCGTGCGCCCGAACCCTCACAAAAATAGCGGCGCTCAGTCTCTTCTGTGCCTTCCCGTCAGAATAAACACATACAGCAAAAAGCGCAGAAAGTACAACAGCGACGTCAAGAGCGCGGCCACATAGGTCATCGCCGCGGCGGAAAGCACTTTAGACGCCGCACGCTTTTCCTCTTTGGTCACCAGCACACCCGTTTCCGCCAGCATCTCTTTGGCGCGGTGCGAGGCGTTCAGTTCCACCGGCAGCGTCACCAGCATGAAGATGGTTGAAAGCCCGTACATACATACGCCGATGAATACCACAATGTTTCCCACTTCCGTCAGCACGGTCAGCCATTGCAGCAATACGCCCGCCAGCACCAGCGGTATCGCCAGCCGCGAGCCGATGTTGGTGACGGGCACCAGAATGGCGCGCATACGGTAGGGCAGATAATCGTCTTCCTGCTGCATCACGTGCCCGATCTCGTGCGCGCTCACCGCCACCGCCGCCACCGAGGTCGAATCGTAAGAACTCTGCGACAGGGTGACCGTCTGCGTGGACGGGTTGAAATTATCGGTCAGTTCTCCTTTGCCCGGCACCACCTGTATGCCCTGCAGTCCGCGCCGCTCCAAAAGCATCCGCGCCGTATCGCCGCCAGACCAGTCGGTCGAGGTGGGCATACGGTCATACTTGTTGAAGGTCGTGTGCACCTTCGCGCTCGCCCACAGCGAGAGCAATATGCAGGGCAGAATGATGATGCCCGAAACGAGATAAATCAAATACAGATCGCTGAACATAATTGTTTCCCTCTGCGGATATTATACAGTATACGCGCAAAAAAGTCAAAAAATAATGGTACGATTCGGCGGAATAGCGGCAGACGCACATCGGCAGGATGCGCGTCTGCCGCTATTTTATGATCGCGCGGTGCGGCGCATTGCCTTTGTCCGCTCCCGCAAAATGAAAATCTGCTGTCGGTGAGAGCGGCGCGCACCTGCCGGTGCGCGCCGCTCTCCGCATTTTGCCCGCGAACTCTATTCCGCCGGCTTTATGTTGGATATCTTGCCGTTTTGTATTTCCGCCATAAAAAATTTGATGTCGTAAATGTTTTCGGCGCGGCGGTACACGAGCGCGGCGGCGTTCTGCTTTCCGTGCGTCAGGTAAAAGACCTCTTTGGGCAGCACGGCGGCGATAAAATCGCCGAGAAATTCGCCCAGCAGGTGCTTTTTTTCGAGCAGGGCAGGGGCGAGACAGGGCGAAACATCGCCGCCCGCCGCGATCTCCTGAAAGAAGGCGAAGGGCAGCAGCCGCTCGTCGAGCGCGGCAAAGTCGAACCCTTCGCGCGGCCGCAAAGTGCGGCTCTCCTGCACAAAGTTTTCGCCGTACGCATACACCGTTTGGCCGACGTGCCCCGCAATGTCGGCAAAGCGGCGGCGCACGGTCAGTTTTTCGCCGCATTCCCATTCGTCCGCCGCCGTGCGCAATGCCTCGCGCCCGTCCTGCCCGTACAGGAGCAGCGTGCCGCCCCGCCCGCCGCGGCAGAATGCGCGCGCGAACGTGCGGCCGGCAATCTGTTCTGTGCCCAGATTGATCTCCCGCGCGGGCGGCAGGTCGTACAGTTCCGTGTTCCCGCCCGTATCCACCGCCAGCCGCGTCTTTCCGCCCGCCGAAAAGGCAGTCGCCAACACGCCGCCCGCGCGCGCCTGCCCCCAAATGCGGGTGCCGCCGCGCTCCTCGAACTGCGCAGCGTACACGTCTGCGCCGCAGTTGTAGCGGCAAACCACGCATTCGGGCGGCGGCGCGTCGAAAAATCCGCCGTCGATCACGAACGCCAGCGGCACGAGGTCGCCGCGCAGGGGGAAAAACTCCGCCACCGTCTTTTCGCCGTCGGGCAGGTCGGCAAACTTTTCCGCCTCGCCGCAATACCCGGCCACGGCGCCGCCCAGCCGCAGGATACACGGCTCCGCCGCCGAAAAATGCACGCGCATAACGTTTCCTCCGCAAAAAAATCTTTCCGCTTATTTTTATGAATAAAAAAATTAAAGTATGTCAATAACTTTCCCGAAACGAAATACAGGAGGTTCGTTATGGAAAAGATCAACGGCTATGCGCGCGAAGAGGCGGAAGAACTCGTGCGCTACATTTCGGAGGGCAGGCGCGCGGGCAAAACGCTCACATCGCTGTTTGCCGGCTACGGCAGGGAGCACGGCCGCGCGGGCGGCAGCGTGCGCAATTATTATTACAAACTGCTCAAAACGCGCGAGGCGCGCCCGCTGCTTGCGGGCAAAGAGCTGCACGCGGAAAAGATCAGCCCCTTTACCGCGGCGGAAACGGAAGAGATGCTCCGCCGCATCCTCACGGAAAAGAGCAAGGGCTATTCGGTACGCCATTCCATCGCCAATATCTGCGGCGGCGACGCCAAGATGATGCTGCGCTACCAGAACAAGTACCGCAATATGCTCAAAAAACAGCCGGACGAGGTGCGCGCGGCGGCGCAGAAACTCGGCCTGCCCGCCGAGGAATTCGTGCGCCCCGCCAAATCCACGCTCGAACGCCGCGTGGAGGCGGAGATCAACGCGCTGTACGACCGTCTCGCGCTCGGCCTGCGCGAAGAAAACGCCCGCCTGCGCGAAACGGTGCGCCGTTTGAGTGAGGAAAACGACCTTCTGCGCCGCTCCTCGCGCGTGAAAAAGGCGATGCAGTCCGCGCAGGGCAAAGAGGCGGCGCGCTGACAAACGGCACGCACGGTCTGCCGTTTTGCGGTTTTTGCCGTGCGGCGTATGCCCTGCCTGCGGCGCTGATGCGCCGCCGCGGTGCGCCCGGCGCTGTACGTGGCGCCGGAGAGGCCGTTCCCGCCGCACACAATGCGGATGCCGGCGCGCCGTGTATAATTTCACGAGCCGCGCGCATACTGTAATCGAAAAGCGGGCAACCGCCCGCACGGAGGAAATACGGTATGGAAAAATTTGTCGCGGGCCTGGCCCTCGGCGCGGCTTTGGGCGCGCTGTGGGTGGCCAACAGCGCCAAAACGCGCACCCTCGTGAAAAAGGGGCAGGAAGAATTCAAAGAAAAACTCGACGCATACATCGATGAAAAACTCGCCGCCATGGACAGTGCGGCGGGCGGCGAAGAGGAAAAAAAGCCTGCCGGCAAAAAGGGTTAAAACAAAAGCGGCGCGGCGCCGTAACGGCGCCGCGCCGCTTTTGTTTGCCCGTTCGGTTCGCCGCCGCTTTTGTTTGCCGGTCGGCTCAAACGGCAGTGCCTTCGCGGCCGAAACCGCCGTCTTTTATTTGCCGGCGTGGCAGCGCCCCTTTTGTAAGCCGGCGCGCCCTCCTTTTATTTGCCGTGCCGGTTCAGAGGCCTTTTGTATGCCGCCCGGCCGGATATCGGCGCCGCTTTGAGCCGAAAAGATCGGCCTTTGCCGCATTTTTTACATTTATTTTACAAAATCGTGCGAAAATCGAGAAGGCTTTCGCGCCGCGCGCGTGGTATAATAATACAAAGGAGAAGTTGTTATGCCGTCTACTTATGCACATTACGTTTTCGGCCGCAGGCTGCTTTCGATGTATCCGGAGCCGCTGGCCGCCCAGATCCGCGCTGCCCGCCCGCTGTTCGATATCGGCGTGCACGGCCCGGATCTTTTGTTCTACTTTAAGCCGCTTTTCAGCAATGCGGTGAACAGCATCGGTTATTCCATGCACGGCCGCCCGGCGTCGGAATTTTTCGGCCCCGCCAAAGAGGTGTACCAACGCGCGGAAAACAAGCGCGAGAGCCTCGCCTATCTCATAGGCTTTGTCAGCCATTTCGCGCTCGATTCCGCCTGCCACGGCTACATCGAAAACAAGATACGCGTTTCGAACGTGCGCCATACCGAAATCGAGAGCGAGTTTGACCGCACGCTGCTGCTTTCCGAGGGGAAAGAGCCGCTTTCCGCCCGTCTCACCGAACACATCGCGGCCACGCGCGAAAACGCGGCCGTCATCGCGCCCTTTTTCAAAAAAGCGACGCAGGCGCAGGTGTACAAGGCGCTGCGCTCGATGCGTTTTTACAACAATCTGTTGCGCGCGCCGCATTTTCCCAAGCGGCAGCTCGTGCTGGCAGCGCTCCGCTTGTCCGGCAACTACACGGAAATGCACGGCATGATGATCGCCAAAAAGCCCATCCCCGCCTGTAAAGACAGCAACCTGCGGCTTTCCAAACTGTTCGAAAAGGCGCTCGCCGCCTGCGTGCCGCTATCCGAAGAGTACATAGCCTACCTGCGCGGCGAGGGCGATCTGCCCGCGGCGTTTTCCGCCACATTCGGCCCGCCGCCCGGCTGGGAAAACATCCCCGTACTCTCGTTGGAGGAAGAAAAGAAGTATGAAGTTTAAACTCACCCCGCAGGAAAAGAAATGGGTGCTGTACGACGTCGGCAATTCGGCATTCACGCTGCTCGTTTCCACGCTCATCCCCATCTTTTTCAATATCGTGGCGGGCGATTCCGCCGATTCCGCCACCGTGTATCTCGGCTACGCCACCAGTATCGCCACCGCCGTGGTGGCGCTGCTCGGCCCCGTTCTCGGCGCGGCGTCTGATCTGCGCGGCGCCAAAAAGAAGGTGTTTTCCGTCGTGCTGCTCGCGGGCGCGCTCGGCTGCGCGGTGCTCGGTTTCATCGGCCACTGGATCTGGTTTTTGGCGCTGTACGTGTTCGCCAAATCCGCCTATTCGCTCAGCCTCGTCGTCTACGATTCCATGCTGTGCGACATCACCGCCGGCGACCGCCTCGACGAAGTTTCCTCGCACGGCTATGCGTGGGGCTACATCGGCAGCTGTATCCCGTTCATCCTCTGCGTGGTCGTGTATGTGCTGTACGAGCCGTCTATGGGCATCGCCGTACTGCCTTTCGGTGTGGCGATGGCGCTCGTGTTCCTGCTCACGGCGGCGTGGTGGATCGGCTGTTCCCTTCCGCTGTGGAAAAGTTACGAGCAAAAACATTTCGTCGAGCCGGGCAGCCATCCCGTGCGCGAAGGGGTGAAGAGCCTGGGCAGAACGATTAAAGAAATTTTTCGCAGCAAGCGCATCCTGCTGTTTTTGCTGGCGTTCTTCTTTTTCATCGACGGCGTATATACCATCATCGATCTCGCCGTCGCCTACGGCACCGACCTCGGCTTCGATTCGGCGATGCTGCTTCTGGCGCTGCTGGTCACGCAGGTGGTGGCTTTCCCCGCCGTCATTCTGTTCGGCAGGCTGTCGCGCAAGGTGCGGCCGGAAATTCTCATTGCCGTGTGCATCGCCGCGTACTTCTTCATTTCCGTTTACGCCATTTTCCTCGATCAAACCTACGAATTCTGGATACTCGCCGTGTGCGTGGGGCTGTTCCAGGGCACCATTCAGGCGATGTCGCGTTCGTATTTCGCCAAAATCATCCCGCAGGAAAAATCGGGCGAATATTTCGGCGTGTACGATATTTTCGGCAAGGGCGCCTCGTTCATGGGCACTTTCC
>CALVHW010000041.1 GCA_944328905.1 uncultured Clostridia bacterium
CGCTCTCGCCGCACATGATGCGAAGATTCGCCACCATTTCGGCGCGGGGCGGCAGAACGTTCATGCCCTTGCTGCCGCTCATCTGCGTGAATGCGACCGTGGTGCGCATGAGCGCGTTGAGTTCGCCTCCGCTCTTTTTGCAGATGCCGTTGAGAACACCTTTAAACAGCCACAGGTTGGCGAAGATCAGCCTGTACACGAAACTCGAACGCCTACCCAGCGTATCGAACATTTCCAGCGCGGGTTTAGAAAGGCTGGCGGGGAACGGGTTGTTTTCCGCCCGCTGGCAGGCGCGGCTCAAAATGCCGACCGCCGTGTGCGGCGGCGGGGCGCTGGCGTGTCCGCCGCTGCCCTCCACCGTAAAGCGCAGGTTGCAAAGCCCCTTTTCGGCGATGCCGATGAGCGCGCACGGCTGCGAAACGCCGGGGAACACCTTTTCCACCACGGCGCCGCCCTCGTCGCACACCAGCGCGGGGCGGATGCCCTTTTCTTTAAAATACTTTACAATGGTGGGCGCGCCTGCGCCGTTGGTCTCCTCGTTGCCGGAAAAAGCCATGTAGATGTCGTTTTTCGGCACGAATCCCTCTTTGATGAGCTGTTCGGCCGCCTGCAGCACGCCGTTGAGCGTGCCCTTCGTATCCAATGTTCCGCGCCCCCACAGCACGCCGTTTTCAATGACGGCGTCGAAGGCGGGTTTCTGCCACAGCGACTGCTCGACGGACACGACGTCGTAATGCGCCATCAGCACGCGGGAAACGGAACTGTCCTTTCCCTTCCAGCGGAACAGCAGCGAACGGCGGCCGAGTTTTTGAAATTCGCATACGCGGTGCACTTCGGGGAACAGGCGGGGCAGCAGTTTTTCAAACTTTTCGAACTCCGCGTCGTCCTCTTTGCTCTCGTCGGTATCCGAAACCGTTTTGCAGCGGATCATTTCCGCGAGGTCGAACACCGCTTTCGCCTCGTCGCAGCGCACGGGTTCCTCGCCCGCCGGCTCCTCTCTTTTGGGTTTGAAGGCGACCGCCCTGCCCACGAGCACCGCAATAAACAGCACCAGCGCCGCGGCGACGGCGACGACCAGCCAGAGATACCATTCCATTACTTTTTATCCTCCCCGGGTGCGGAAGAATCGGCAGGCGCATCGCCCGCGTTTCCGGCTTGTTCCGCGCCGGCCGCAACATTTGCACCGCCGGCCGCGTTATCCGCATTTCCGGCCGCCTTCGTATCGGAAACCGCCTTCGCGGCGTTTTCGCCCCTGTTTTCGGGCGTGACGGCCTCGATTTCCGCCATTTCCGTTTCGGCGTCGGGCACGGCGTCGCTCACTGCCGGGATATCCGGCTCCGCATCGGGCGTGCCCTGCTCGCCCAGCCAGCCTTTCTTATACATATAGCGCGAAGATACCAGCGTGACCACGACGCCGACGGGCACCATCACGCCGATGAGCGTGCCGGCGAGGTCGCCGCTGCCCGTGGCGTACGAGGCGATGATGAACACCAAAAGCATCAGCACGCAGGGCACGACGGAAATTTTCCAGTTTTTGGAGATATACACGACAGCCATGCCGCCGAACAGGGCGGGCAGAACGTTGTCGAACGCGGGCGCAAGCGCCTCGTTTTCGAATACGGGCGTGAGGAAACTGATGAGCACCACGCCCAGCACGATGATGAGCATGGTCACGATAGACGAAACGGCGATGGAGATGGTAGAGATGACTTCCGCCTCTTCCGTGCCCTTTTCCACGCCCGCCTGCTCCATGCAGTTGAGCGCGCAGGGAACTTTCAGGTTCGAGAGGTTGCCCGTCACGAACCCGAGGTAGGTGCCGCCCGAGCCGAGCATCGGGGTGTAGGTAAAAGTTTCCACCGCGCCGACCGCGCAGTACATGACGATGATGGAAAGGCCGGACGCGAACAGGCCCCAGTTGATCGAGGCGCCGAAAATGCCCATGCACACGAACGGATAGGCGATGATGAGCGCCGCGGCGATCACGCCCCAGATGCGGCCGTAAAAATGCGTTTTGTCGTCAAAGGTACGAAGGATGTTTCTTTTCATAATTTATACCTCCTTTCAGCCCAGCAGCATGGTGATGGGGATGGCGCACGCCATGCCCGCCACGATGCAGATGGGGAGCGCGTAATCGTTGATCCAGCGCCATTTGGTGACCTTTAACAGCAGGCCGCACAGCGCCATCACGACGGCGGAAACGAGGAACACGAGCACGGGGATCCAGCCGGAACCGCCCTCGCCCACGCCGCCGAACACATAGCCGAGGAAGGCGGAGATCATGCCGAGGAACAGGGCGTTCATGAAAATTTCGCCCCACTTTTTATCGCGCCGGCGGATATTCATCAGGCCGCGCTGTATCTTTTTGGCGGTAAAGAGCGGCAGGAACATGGAAACGAGCATGCCGCACGTCATCACCAGCGCCACGGTCACATACACGGTGGCGGTTTCCACGTTGCCCTCGAACACGTTGGCGGCGATGGTTTCGTAACTGAAACTGCCGATAACGGAAAGGCGCAGCCAGGGCAGCGGGATGCCGAGTTTTTGCGAAAGCGCCACGATGCCCACGAGGATGGCCACGGCGGGCGCGATGGTGAACACGCCGGCGCGCAGCATGGTTTTGTGCAGCACGGCCTTCGACATACCGATCTTCACGCCGCGGCGGTAAGCGCGCACGAGGAAGAACACCGCCTGCGCCACGACGACGGCGAGGATGATCGCCACGATCGCGTACAGGATGGGCGCGTTTTTATCGAACGCGGCCGCATTGAGCTGAAAGGTCATAAGCGTTACTCCGTAAAAGATTTTTTGTTTTCCGCAAAAGCACACGGAATTATGTTTATTATATCACACAAAATACATCTTTTCAAGCGATGTCGGCGGCGGCGCGCCTTTTTTTCGGCAAAAAGCGCAAAAATGCCGATAAATGGGCAAAAAAAATCGGCGGAAAGCCTTTCGCTTTCCGCCGACTCGTTCAGATAATTACCGATTCTAACCTTGCTGCGCTGACTCAGGTTGTGTATTAGTGATAATAGGCTCTTTCTGCGTTACTTCTTCCGGATTCGTTACTTCCTGCCTGGATTCGCCGTAATAGTTGGCAGACTGTACCGATTTTTGTTCTGCATTCCATTCTTTCCAGCCGACAAGATAGCCGAGACCCGTATCTTCGCTCCTTTCGGTGGCATAGGCGATCTGTCTTGTCGTTTCTTCACCGTTCTCTTCATTCTTTGCGCGGAGCGCGCCGGTATTCCAGTTGTCGTATACAAACGTGTTTTCCTGATGCGTCTGCGCCGAAACGATACCTGCAGCCCGCGTTTCTGTTTCCACGGCGAAAAGTTTTACGTTGTCGACATATTCACCTACTTTATATCCCGCTTTATGGAGCGCGTTGATCGCACCGTGATTTTCATTGTTCCGAATTATCACGGTGCCTTCGCTGCCTACCGCATACCCATCATCATAAACAGTAATATCATCCCCACCATTTGGATTCGGTTCCTTATGAGACGCCTGCGATCCGCCGCCGAACAGCGTGGAAATGATACCGCCGGAAATCTGCCCGTTGATCGTACCGTTGTTTGTATTTTTTTCAACGATCAAAGTGGCGCCCTCGTTAAACTGATTGCTGGTGGAAAGTATGCCCGCCGCCGTATTGTATGTGGATGCGCCGAGCGTAGAGGTTACCGTGGCATTGTTCACGCAATTGGAAATGGTCACATTCCCTTCCATTCTTGTATTGCTCGTGCTGCCAGTGCTGGCCGTACCGCCTACAAACCCGACAATCCCGGCTACACGGTAGTAAGAAGTAATATTGCCCGAAACGGTAACCCTGTCTACAATGCTTGTTTGCCCCTTGGTCATATTCCTTACCGCCCCGATCGCCGCCGCAACTACATGGTTGGCTGAATACTCCGGAATATTGCCCGGGAATTGGATATTTACATCTTTAAAAGTAATATTCCCGAAATATACGCCTTCAAACACGGATATAAATCCGTACGGAAGGTATTTGTTTTTCGTCGTAGACGCAAAATCGGTTTTGCAGTCCTGCGTTCTGTCCGTCATGGTAAGGTTGGAAATGGTGTGCTCGTTACCGTTGAAAATACCGGCAAACTCGCTGATACTCACCCATTCCGCGCCCAAAAGATCGATATTCGCATCCAGTTCTATAATGATATCTGCCCCTTTTTTACCATCTTCATTGGCGCGCATCGCCTCCGAAAAAGATACCAGTTCCGCATTTGTACTCACCGTATATTTGGTAAAAGTACCGCTTACAGTTTGTTCGTTCGGCAAAGTATAACTTGTTACGGTGTCCTTCGTTTCTCTCCACGAGTCGTCGCCCGCCATCTGGCCAGTGAGCGTGATCCACGTGCCGAATGTATAAATAGTATCTTTATATTCTTGGGGATAAAGAACTTTGTTGTTGTCCGTAACATACAGCACACGGTTTATGGAACTGTCCCAAACAAACTTGCGCCCCTTGGAAAGCGCTTTGTACGCGTTTGCATCCATACCCGCATCGGCGAGCACTTCCAACGCATCGGTAAGATCTTTCGCTTTCCCCTCCAAAATCTCCGCATTTTCCAGCGCGAGGTTCATTTCGCGCACCGCCTGCGTATCAGACGACTCATTCGCCTTGTCGATGATGTTGACAAACGTAGGAATGAGCACCGCCGCCAGAATCGCCACCACCGCAATCACGATCACAAGTTCGGTAATCGTAAACGCTTTTTTCAACTTTTTCGCCACTTGCTGTACCTCCCTTTTCTCTGCCGCCGTTAAATTTTCTCTTGTTTGCTGCGCAAACAAGAAAGCCGCGGCTTTCTTACACCATAACTATTGTATCATATCATTTCGATAAATGCAATCATAATAAATCAAATTAACAAAAAATATTACAATTTTTGTGCAAACAGCGAACTTTTTTTCTCCTTTTCCGCAAATCATACCGGCAAGATCGCTGTTTTTTATAAAATGCCCCGGCGGGCACGCCGCCGGGCGCGCCGCGCTCATTCGTTGCGCAGCCCTTCGGTATGCACTTCCGACACTTCGCCGCCGATCACCGTCTGTTCGATTTTGCCTTCCAGCAGACTCTTCTGATGCAGATCGGAAAGCCAAAGCCCCTTTACGCTCGCGCCTTCGTCTATTTTCAGCATGGGCGTAGGATACGTTTTTTCCTCGCGCACGACGCGGCTGATGCGCAGGTCCTCTACGTCGAGTCCTTTTTCCACCCAAATAAACGGGAAGTTCCCGCCCCAAACGTCTTCCGTGCCCTTGCTCGCCGCGGCGGCCACGTTTTCGATGCAGATATTTTTCATCACGCCGCGCGTTTCGCCCGCATGGTATTTGGTCAGCCCCACGCAATAAGTGTAAAAACTTCCGAACACGTTGCGGATGGTAACGTTTTTCACGGGCAGCCCGTGCGAAAGCAGGCGCACGGCGCTGTGGCAGTGCTCGGCAAACAAACCGTCCACCACAATGTTTTCGATCGGCCCGTACAGCCCGTCGTCTGCAGTGATTGCCACGAGGTCGTCATGGCAGGCGCCTTTCAGGTCGCTTACCAATCCGTTTTTGCAATGCCCTTCGATGTGGATGCCGTCCATGTTCCAAAGTTTCGGGCTGCCCTCGGTGTAATCGAAACGGATGGCGCGGAACGTAAAATCTTCGCAATACGCGACCTGCATTCCGTAAGTGACCGGGTTGCGCAGCACGATGTTTTCCACGCGCAGGCCGCGCACGCGGCAGAACCGCATACAAAAACCGGTATATATAGCGGGCAAAACCGCACTTTCGGCCGGATTCCACCCCAGTTCGGCGCCCTTTTCAAAAAACTTTTTGCCGTCTTTTCCCGCATAGTGGTAAGGATTGGGCGACTGATTCGCGTGGTTCATATCCCAAATGCCGCCCACGAGGCAGATATTTTCCTTCCATGCGGAAAAATCGTCGTCCTCTACCATGCTGCAATCGGCGCCGTCCGCCAGGCGGATGAGCGCAAACGCGGGCAGGCGCAGGCACTGCCCGCCGTGTATTTTCAGTGTTTTGCCGATCACGTAGCATTTTTGCGGCGGCGGCAGCGTCACCTCGCAGACGCCCGAATCCAGCATCTGCTGAATGGCCGGCTGATCGTCGTGCAAACCATCTCCGTACAGTGTATACTTCATCTTTTTCTCCTTTTCGCCTTTGAACGGCTGTTCCGATTTTTCCGCAGCACAGTGCGGAAAAATCACCGCCGCCACGCAGTACGGCAGCAATTTCCGTGCATTAGTATAACACGCGCACGCGCCGTGCACAATGTTTATTTTTGACCTGTTTCTTATCCTGGTTTTACCTTTTTCCGCACCCGGCATTCCGCGAAACGCCGCCACACCGGCCGGAATCCGAACGCAGGCCGCCGCACCGGCCGGATTCCGGGCGCAGGCCGCCGCACCGGCCGGCATTCCGCAATGCGCCCGCCCCGGCATTTTACATTGCGCCCGCACAATAAACATCTCTCTCGGCCCCGCAGACTATCCGCAGATTTTTGATGCAAAAACGCCGCGGAAGGCAGCAGCCTTCCGCGGCGCAATGCGGCTTATATACCGATCGTTTTTGTGTTTACAGGCTGGCGCGGAAAATTTCCGCGATCTCCTCCTGCGTGAGAACTTTGTAACCGCCTTCCATCACCAGCGTGCTCTTTACGAGGCCGGGGATCATCTCTTCGCTTGCGCCCAGCTGCGAAATATTCATCGCCAGGCCCAGTTCCTTCATCCACGCCTCCATGGCGGCGAGCCCCTCGGCTGCGACCTGTTCGTCGCTCTTGCCCGCGGCGTCTACGCCCCAAACGTTGACGGCAAAGCGCTTAAATTTTGCGATGCCGTACGGCATTATGTGTTTATAATAAGGCAGCGACACGGCCGAAAGCGTCATGCCGTGCGTGGCGTCTGTATGCGCGCCGACCGCCTGGCCGAGCATATGCACCTCCCAGTCGGTCGTTTTGCCGGCGGCGACCAGCGTATTCAGCGCCCAGGTGGCCGTCCACATGATGTTGCTGCGCGCCTCGTAATTTTTCGGATCTTTCACCGCGATGCGCGAACTGTGGATGAGCGAGCGCATCAGCCCTTCGGAAATATAATCAGACGTATTGTCGTCCTCGCCTGAAAAGTACTGTTCCATGATGTGCGACATGATGTCGAAGAACCCCGCCACCATCTGATAATGCGGCAGCGTAAAGGTGTATTCGGGGTTTAAGATCGCGAATTTCGGGTATACGTCCGTGCCGAAAACGTGCCCTATTTTCAGTTTTTGCGCGTGGTTGGTGATCACCGAGCCGCCGTTCATCTCGCTGCCCGTGCCGACCATCGTGAGAACGCAGCCGACGGGCACGACCTCGCAATCCGGCTCTTCGAAACGCAGCCAGTACTTATCCCACGGCTCCTCTTTGCAGTGTATCGAAACGGAGAGCGCCTTGGCGTAATCGCACACCGAGCCGCCGCCCACGGCCAGAATAAATTCCGCATTCGCCTTTTTGGCGCGCTCGATGCCCTCATAAAGTTTTTCGGTGGTGGGATTGGGCATCACGCCGCCGTCCTCGAACACGTTTTTGCCGCATTCGCGCAAAACCGCCAGCACGCTGTCGTAAATTCCGTTTTTCTTGATCGAGCCGCCGCCGTACACGAGCAGCACGTTTTTGCCGTACTTGGGCAGCTCTTCTTTCAGGCCGCCGAGCGCCTCTTTCCCGAAATACAGTTTGGTGGGATTGCAGTAGCTGAATTCTCCTAACATAACTGTTCCTCCTGTTTTTGTATCATTATAAAGCGCGGATGCCGCAAAGTCAAATACTTATAATTTATAGTTTCGCATAGTTTCAAAGCATATCTCCCCGCAGCCTGAATGCAGCATCTCTGCGGCGTGCAGCCGTGCCGCCCGAACAAACTATTTCCTTTCCGAAAAGCGGAAAGTGATGCAGCCGCCGCCCCTGCGCGGCGCGCTGTATTCTTTGGGCAGTACAGGCCCGCAGGAACGGGAGCCGACGCCGCTCATCGCGAAGTCGGCGGTAAAATAGGCGCCGTCGGGTGCGGGAAGTTCGTCGTCGTGCGCGGTATTCGTGAGCGTTTCCGCCGAGTAGCCGATCGCCGAAAAAGACACCATGCCCTCCGCGCGCACCGTCATGCCGCCGTCGGAAACCTCCGCAAAGTCCGCGCCCCAATGGCTGCCCGATTCCTGCGGCGTTATATACAGATGGCTGTACTGTTCTCTCACGCGCCCCTCGAACACGTCTTTGTACGCGCCGAGGAATTTATCGCAGTAACTCTCGCCCGGCCCGTAAGCGCAGTAGCGCAGCGCCTCGAAATCTTTCGGCAATTTCATCGAAAGCGAGAACCGCGGCAGTACGGGGAAATAAGCCGACGCGGTATATTCCGCCTCCGCGTTGAACCCGTTTTCGCCGAACGTATAGCGCATTTTGTATTCGACGAGATTTTTCAGACCGGGATGGCAGAATCTGCCCCGCACTTCCACCGCGCCGCCGCTGACTTCAATGGAACGCGCCTCGTTCTTCGCATACATCAGCACGGGTTTTGCGCGGTTGTTTCCGTCCAGATACAAATTGTCATTGTCCGTTTTGCCCCGCCATACACTGAGTTTCACGCCGCCGAGGTCGCGCCCGCCCACGATGACGCTGCCGATCTCCCCGGTCACATCGTCGAACACATACCGGATTCCGCCCGCATCCACCGTTACGCGGCGGCCGTGCTGTTCGAACACCGCATCGCCCCGCACCCGTTCGGGCGCAAAATTTTCCTCAAAGAACCCGGCAAAGGCGCACGGCTCTTCCGCACCCTCCTCAAAAAAGCGCACGATGACCGTCTGCGCCGCGCGGCAGGGCACCTCGATGCCGGCACGGGGAGCGGCGGCAATGACCGCCTCTTCCTCGCCGAGGAGTTTTCCGTTTTCTTTGTACGTGAATACGAGTTTGCCCGCGGCCGTGCGGAAATAATATTTGTTGAACACCGCCACGCCCTTTTTCGTGCGCGAAAAGGCGAGCGGCTGGTAGGCCGCCTTCATTTCCAGCGTGCCGCTCTTGATCTTGCGGTCGGGCGTAACGATCCCGTCGATGCAGAAATTGCCGTCGTGTTCGAGTTCGCCGAAATCGCCGCCGTAGCGGAACCCTTTGCTGTTGTAAAGTATGCCGTGATCGGCCCATTCCCAAACGCAGCCGCCCATATAGCGGTCGCTCGATTCGATAAGATCCCAGTACTCCTTCAGTCCGCCCGGGCCGTTGCCCATCGCGTGCGCATATTCGCACAGGAACAAGGGGCGGTATTCGCGCGGATCGCCGACGATCTCGCGCATAAATTCGGGCGAAGGATACATATAACTGACCACATCGACCGTATCGGAGAAAAATTCGTCGTCGCAGGCAGGGCGCGCGACATTCACGATCGATTCGTAATGCACGGGGCGCGCATCGCGGCGGCGCACCTCCTGCGAAGCGAGCACGAAGTTCTTTCCGAACCCCGCCTCGTTGCCCAGCGACCACATCACCACACACGGGCGGTTTTTATTGCCCTCCACGTTGTGTACCTGCCGCTCGGCGATGGCGGCGGCAAACCGTTCGTCCTCGGCGATCTGCGCAAACACGGCGGGAAAGTTCATGCCGTCCATGGCGGCGCCCAGAACGGCGACTCCGTGCGCCTCCACGTCCGCCTCGGAAACGACGTACAGCCCGTAGCGGTCGCAGAGTTTATAAAATTCGGGCGCGCTCGGGTAATGCGAGGTACGCACCGCATTGACGTTGAGCAACTTCATCAGGCGCACGTCGTTTTCCATATCTTCATAAGAGACCGCCGCGCCCTTTTCCGGATGGAAATCGTGGCGGTTGACGCCGCGCAGTTTGATCGGCGCCCCGTTGAACAAAAACACCCCGTCTTTGATCTCGACGGTGCGGATGCCCACTTTTTCGTAAATGATCTCGCCCGCCGCCTCGATGCGCAGATCGTACAGATACGGCTCTTCCGCGCTCCACAGCTTTGCGTTTTTGACGGAAAAACGCACCTCTCTGCCCGCGCGCACGGTTTTGGTCTGCCCTTCGAACGTGACGCGCGCCTCGCCGCCGGCGCGGTAACAAAACAGCACCGAAGCGTTTTTGCCGAGGATGTCCGTTTCGATCTTATAATCGACAACGTGCCCCTGCGGGCGGCGCAAGAGATACACGTCGCGGAAAATACCGGTAAAGCGCCACTTGTCCTGGTCTTCAAGGTAAGTTCCGGCGCACCATTTCTGCACGATCACGTCCAAACGGTTTTCCCCCTCGCGTACGAACGGGGTGATATCGAACTCGCTCAACTTGTGCGAGATCTGCGAAAAACCGACGGATTTTCCGTTGACGTACACATAAAAACAGGAATCGACGCCCTCGAACACGAGGTACAGTTTATCGCTTCCCTCCGCCGTAAAAGTGCGGCTGTAATGGTAGGCGGGGTTCTCCACGGGCACGAACGGCGGATCGTACGGAATGGGATAGCGCACGTTCGTGTACTGAAAAAAGTCGTATCCCGCATACTGCACGCACGAGGGCACCTCTATGGTATCCGGCAGCGGCTGCCCGCAAAAATCCTCCCCGATATCCTCCAGTTTTTTATAAGCGCAAAACTGCCACGTCCCGTTCAGTGATTCAAACCGCGCGCTCTGCTCTCTGCGCCCCTCTGCCTGCCCTTCGGCAAACGGCACATAATAACAGCGCGGCGCGCATACGCCGAAAGAATACGTCTGTTCGCTCAGATTTTCTATCATGTTATCTCCTCCCGCGGCACGCATTCTGTGCGGCCATACCACAATAATATTACCCTATTTTGACGGCGATGTCAATAGCCGCGGCGAAAAATGTCATTGATTTTTCCGCCGCAGACAGAAGGCCGCCCGCCGCAAACTGCGGCGGGCGGCCTTCTGCATCGGCGCATCGCATTTATTTTATTTCCACAAGGCGTTCGGCATCGTCCATAAAAACGGCATTTTCGCGCGTGAGTTTTTCGCCGTTGATCTTTACGTTCTCCACTTTCAGATTGTAAAAATGCACCCCTTTCACATATTCGCGCACGAGGATCGGCACGCTGTATTTGCCGTCCGTCCGGGGAATATCTTCGTCGTAGTACACGTTCACATTGCGCAGCGTGATGTCGTGGCAGCAGGCCTGCCGGTATCCCGTTCCCGTCGGCACGGGCATGGGCTCGTCCAGATTTTTGAACAGGCTGTCGTAATACAATTCGCGGAAACGGGGATTGACCACCGAAAACAGTATGGGCACGGCCACCTTATCCTTCGCGTCGTATTTCTGGTTTTCGCCCGTCTGCATGACCGACGGGGTATCGAACCGGTTGTATTCGACGTTGATGTTTTCAAAAAGCACGTCGTGTACTTCCGCCCAGTCGCCGTTCTGCACATCGCAGGCGAAATCGCCCGCGCGCACGATGTCGCAGTTGCGGAAAACAATGTCGCTGTATTCGTTGCACGAAGTTTCCAGCCCGATCTCGCAGGCCCTGCCCCAATCGCACCACAGCACACAGTTTTCCACGAGGATATGCTTGTTGTCGGTATCGCAGTAGCGGTCGATACCCTTGATGACGATGGTATCGTCGAAAGAATGCACAAAGCTGTTTTTCACGTGTACGTTCTGGCTGTTCACGATATCGATGCCGTCGGTATTGTAACGCCATTGCCCGAACACGGAAATGCCGTCGATCTCCACGTTTTCGCAGTGGAACACGTTCACGCACCAAATGGCGGAATTTTTCATGCCCACGCCGCGTATTTTCAGGTTTTTGCAGTCGTAAAATTTGAGGTTGCCGTTGGTGTAATCTTCGTAACACTGCAAACTCACGCGCTCTTCGCCGCTGTCGTCGAGAATGCCGTTGCCGTAAATTTCAATGTTCTCCGCATTTTCGGCGAATACGCAGCCATACACCAGCGCGTCCTTGTCTACATACATCTTTTCGCCCGATTTCATCACGATCTTGCCGGCAAAATGGATCCCCGGCCCGAAATAGTGCGCCGTATTCTGCACGTCCCGGCAGGCGATCGGCCGGCCGTTGAATATGTACAGGCAGTGATGATAGCTGTCCAGTTCCAGAACATACTGCCCGTTTTCGCGCAGGGTGAAACAGATTTTCCCCTCCTTTTCCTCCGCTTTCACCCCTTTGGAATAGGGTTTGACCATGATCCGCTTATACGGCCTCGCCGAAACCACCTCGATGCGCAGCGGCTCGTCGCTGACGAGGTTGACGTAAGACGCCGCCTCCGCCTGCTGCACGTCGCGCTGGTGCGAACCCGCCCAGCCGTTGAAAGGATAGGCGGAAATACGGCAGGTGTACACGGGCACCTCTTCCCCGTTCACAAACACGCGGTATACGCTCGATACCGGTTCGATATGTTTGAATATCGATTTTGTATAACGGTGTTCAAATTTCGAATACGAAAACATAGTTTTTCCTCCTCAATACTCCTGTCAGTTTTTCGCCGCATCCTCCGCCTTACAGGCAGAGCAGCAATGTGGCAGCCACGCCGCATACAATGCCGATCCATTGCCGCAGCGTAAGTTTTTCGCGGAATACGATCAGCCCCGCCACGATTCCGAGCACCAATCCCACACCGTTCACGAGAGGGAAGAACACGGCGCTGTCCATCGCGCCGGCGAGGTATAAATTGATGATATTGTTGAGTGCAACGGCCACGCCCGAACCGACGAGCAGTGCGGCCTGCGCCCCCTTGCCCCAACGGAAGCGCCGCCCGGCGGGCGCAGCGACGGCGATACCCGCATCCGCGGCTCCGTTTCCGCCCTCCCGGGGCTGCGAAACGCCGGCGTCCGCATCGGCCATACCGCCGGCCGCAGCGGCATCCGATTCCACCGCGGCATACGTTTCCGCAGCGGCTGCTTTCGCCTCTTCCGTTTCAGAAACGCCCGGCTGCCCGGAATGCCCCTTTGCGCCGAACAGAGAGCCGCGCCTGTGCCACAGATACGGAACGGCAGACGTAACGAACGAAAAGGCGAACGCGATGATGAGAAATCCCATCAGTTCTTCGCTGTGCGCCGAACTCTGGTGGATTTTTTGCAGCAGTCCCACGCCCGCGCCGGCAACCGCCGAAAACAGTGCCAGCAGAAACCATACGAGCGATGCGTGTTTTTTGTCTGAATCTTTTTTGACGGAAAAAACGAAACACCCGGCCATCAGCACCAGTCCGGCAATTTTCAGCGCTCCCAGCTTTTCGTTCCAGAACAAAAACCCGGAAAGCGCGGTGATGACCGTAGACGATGTATTGATGACCATGGAATACGACATCGGGCCGATGCTCATGGCCATCGTCAGCAAAACGGTAGTCAGCATGGTGCAGACGCCGAACAGCAGGCCGAGCCCCACCGTGTACCACGACAGCGTGATTCGGAATCCCGAAAACAACACCATCAGCACGGTGCAGACGGCGCTCGTGATCAGGCTGTAAATATAGGCGTTGTCACGGCCGCCGCTGCCGAGATTGCCGAATTGTTTTTTGGTTACGCTCGCCGCCAGGTTCGAAGCCATCGTAATGACCAAAAGCAGCGGAATGGGTAAAATTTTAAGAAACTCCATTGCTCTTTACACTCTTTTTGCGGCAGTTCAGATTTACCGCAGCAATTTCGCACATTATTATAACAAAAAAGTTCCGGCTCGTCAATGACCGATTACGACAAAAAACAGGCTTTTTCGGTCAAAAAACAGGCATTTTATGTCAGCGCATCCGGCAACAGCGGCCGCGTCCGGCTTTGCGCCCGAACGGGCGGGCGCAAATGGCAAAAACGCCGCGCTGCGCATACACTGACACTATGAAAACCGTCGATTACGACAGGCCGCAGGCCGTTGCATACGCGAGAAAATGGGCATTCGGGCGCAACCCGCAATACTACGATTTCAGCGGACTGGGAGGCGACTGCACCAACTTTGTTTCGCAATGCCTGTATGCGGGCAGCAAAGTAATGAATTTTATCCCCGTATTCGGCTGGTACTACCGCTCCGCAAACGATCGCACGGCGTCCTGGACGGGCGTGGAATACCTGTATCGCTTTATCATTTCCAATTCCGCCGAAGGGCCGTTTGCCGAAGAAGTTCCGCCCGAAAAAATACAGGCAGGCGACGTTCTGCAGCTGGGGCGGGAAACGGGCGATTTTTACCACACCTGCCTGGTTACGGGATTCGGTTTCGGCAGGCTGCCGCTGGTTGCGGCACACACCGCCAATGCGTTCGCGCGCCCTTTGCGCACTTATTCATTTGAAAAGCTGCGCTGCCTGCACATCGCCGGCGTGCGCGTACCCGACGTATAAGCGGCATCCGCGCCGTGCCGGCATTGCCGCCCCCTATATTGCCTTTCCGAAGCGGCCTGTATTCTTCTCCGTGCACCGCTTTCCCGCCCTGTTCCCGTCTCATCGTTTTTGCCGCTTTTCCGGTATCCCGTCGGCTTTCCGCCGCACGCCCGTCCCCGCTTTTCCTGTCTGCCCGGTTTTTCCCGACTGTACCGCTTTTCCCGCCATATTCCCGCCTCACCGTTTCTGCCGTCCGGCCGCCGAAAGGCTGCGCACATAAAAACGTGCGGACGGCGCAAACTGAAACAGAGGAATAACCATGCAGAGCGGAAACACGATGTTTTTTGAAAGCAGGCCGCGCATCGCGGCCACGGCGGCCGTTGCCGGGCCGAAGGAATGCGCGGGCATCATCGGCAGATATGTAGATCTGCCCCTGCGCGACGACACGTTCGGCGAAGACACCTTCGAGCGCGCCGAGCGCAAAATGTTTTTGTACGCAGTGCGCCGCAGCATCGAAAAGGCAAATCTGCCCGCCCCGCCCGACGTACTCGTTTCGGGCGACCTGCTCAACCAGATCATTTCGGCAAGTTTCACCGCCCGGGAGACAGGCCTTCCCTTTTTAGGCATTTACGGTGCCTGCTCGACCATGAGCGAAGCGCTGCTGCTCAGCGGTATGCTCATCGACGGCGGCTACGCAAATTCCGCCGTGGCGGCAACGGGCAGCCATTTTTCTTCCGCCGAACGCCAGTACCGCTATCCGCTGGAGCTGGGTACGACGCGCCCGCCGCAGTCGCAATGGACGGTGACGGGCGCGGGCAGCGCCGTACTCACCGGGAGCGGCGGCGGCCCCGCTCTCACCTGCGGCACCGTGGGAAAGGTGATCGACTTCGGCGTTTCCGACGTGAACAATATG
>CALVHW010000042.1 GCA_944328905.1 uncultured Clostridia bacterium
CATGTTGTAGGCGTCGACCACAATCCGTGGTTCGGGCAGCAGGCGTTCACGCGCAAAGCGCTCGCCAAAGCGGGAAGCGCGACTTCTTTGCACACCTGGGTAGGTTTTACGGGGGCGTTGCAGAAATTCGGAAATCTTTCCGAAGAAACTCTGTCGCTCGCCGCATTTAATATCGAATTTGCAAATGCGTATGCGGAGCAAAACGACAGGCCCGTCTGGATACAGGAGTTCGGGGCGCCTGTCTGTTGGTATAAACCGGACGAGGCGGTGCGCTATGTGCGCGAAACGGTTTTGCGTGCGATGCGCAGCAGAAACCTTTGGGAGTTTACCTGGTGGTGCTCGCATGATATCGAAAGGACGTTGGATTGCTTTGATCCGTTGGAATACGATTTGGGATTGATCGATACGAAAAACCGGGTAAAGCCGCTCGGCAAAGTTGTTTCGGAACTGATTTCGGAAATACGGAGTGCTCGATCCGTTGCGCCTTCGGAAGGCGGACGCACGATATTGATCGGGGAAAATGAAAAGGGCATGGATTGTCTTGCTGCGTATGGCAAATTGCTGCGCCGCGGTGAGTATGCGCGCTTTGCTCTTCAAGAAAAAGAAGAGGAACTGCGCGCGGGCGGCGCGGAAACGGTCAGGCTGCAGAACGTTTGAGCGCGGCCGCGCGTGCGCGGAATGCGTAGGCGAGCGTAAAAGACAGCCGCTCGCTGCCGGAAATTTTATAAAAAAAGGGCCTGACTGTGTTTCAGGCTCTTTTTTGTCGGTGAATTGTCACCTGTTTTTATTGTATTGGTTGACAAATCTGGTTGAAATTGGTAAAATAAGAACATGGAACTGAAAGAGAAATTACTGCGGAAACTGGAAAGTTGCCGAGGGGAATATATATCGGGCGAAGAGCTCGCCGCGGCATTCGGCGTGAGCCGCAACGCCGTATGGAAAAATGTGCGGTCGCTGGAAAAAGAGGGGTTTGCCATCTCATCTGTAAAAAACAGAGGATATGCGCTCTTGCCGGAGAGCGACGCGCTTTCTGCGGCGGGCATCGAAAAATTTTTGAGCGGCGGCTTTTCGGTGCGGGTGCTCAAAGATACCGGCTCCACCAACGACGAGGCGAAAGTGCTCGCGGCGGCGGGCGCGCCCGAATGGACGGCCGTCATTGCGGAAAAACAGACGAAGGGGCGGGGCCGATACAGCCGCCCGTTCTATTCGCCGGCGGGGGCGGGGCTTTACATGAGCGTGCTTTTGCGCCCGAAAATTCCCGCCGCCGAAACGCTGTTCATCACGGCGTGTGCCGCCGTTGCTGTGTGCGAGGCGATCGAAAGCGTGTCTGCAAAATATGCAGAAATCAAATGGGTGAACGATGTTTATATGGGCGGCAAAAAGGTTTGCGGGATATTGACGGAGGCGTCGTTCGACGTGGAGAGCGGCGGCCTCGCGTACGCAGTCGTCGGCATCGGCATCAACGTAAAACACTCTGTTTTTCCGGCTGAATTGCAGGGCAGGGCGGCAAGTGTTTTCGGGAAAGGGGAATATCCTTCCGAGGGGCGCGCGCGCATCGCGGCGGCGGTGTTGGAGCGGCTGCGCTATTATTGCGGGCGTATTGCCGAGCGGACGTTTTTTGCGGAATACAAGCGGCGTTCTTTTGTGGTCGGCAGGCGCGTGCAGGTGGTATCCGGAACGCTTTCCGGCGAGGCGGAAGTGCTCGATCTCGATGAAAATTGTTTTTTGCTCGTCCGCTTTGCGGATGGCGCAATAAGGCGTCTTTCCGCGGGAGAAGTGTCTGTAAAAGTATAGTTTTGCTGTTTTTGAGGTATTATGTCACGCATAAATGGTAACAATTTGACGGTTTCGAGGGGCGTGCAACTCGCTAAATGTGCGCTTTTCGTCGTGCTGATGATCGTTTCGGCGTTTATCAGCATACCGTTCCCTCCGGTGCCGCTCACCTTTCAGACGGTGGTGGCGGTTTCGGCGGGACTTTTTCTCGGCCCGCTGTACGGAACGGCGGCGGTGGGCGTGTATATTTTTATGGGCATCCTCGGCTTGCCCGTCTTTACAAACGGCGGCGGGTTCGCCTATGTGGTACAACCCACGTTCGGCTACATACTCGGCTTTGCGGCGGCAGCGCTCGCGGCGGGGTTGCTGCGCGGAAAAGGGGAACTCACAGTGCGCCGTGCGCTGCTGGCGAGCATGGCGGGCTTTTTTGTCAACTACCTGATCGGCGTTCCGTACTTTCTTTTGATATGGCATTTCTACATGAATAATGGCGCCGTCTGGCAGGCCGCGGTCACGTATAATTTGCTCTATATGCCCAAGGATTTTGTGCTCTGCATACTGGCGGCCTTTCTGTGCGTGCGCGTCAGCAAAGTTGTGCGATGAGCGGAAACGGAAAATATTTTTAATTTCTTTCGCAAATTCCGTTTTCTGTTTGACAAAGCGGTTTTGCTTTGTTATAATATTAAGGCTGTCGGTGGCGAATAGTTCCGCGTCGTGGAACGGCCGAAAGTTATAACAGCATAATATTTCGAGGTGTAGCGCAGTTTGGTAGCGCGCATCGATCAGGGTTCCCGAAAATCGCAGCGAGCGAAGCGATGCGAGATTTTTGGGAAGAGGAGCCGCCGAGCGTGAGAGCGAGCATTGCCCGCCGGGGCGATGCGAGAGAAAAACCGAGAGCGGTGACGAGGGATCAAGAGGTTGTGGAACGGCCGAACGAAAATTAAAACAGTAAAAATCGAGGTGTAGCGCAGTTTGGTAGCGCGCTTGGTTCGGGACCAAGAGGTCGTGGGTTCAAGTCCCGTCACCTCGACCATTCATAGAAAAAGCAACACGATCGGTGTTGCTTTTTTCATGCGGCGGGGCCGCAAAAAATTCGTGGGCCGATATATTTTAGTTCGGCCGACCGATAGAAAGTCTGCGCCATATTTTTTATGGAGAGGAAAAGATGCTGAAAGTTATCTTTGTTTGCCTGGGAAATATCTGCCGTTCGCCGATGGGCGAATTTATGTTCAAAGACCGCCTTGAAAAAGAGGGGCTTGCCGATCGGTTTTCCGTAACGTCTGCGGGAACGAGCGCGGAGGAAGAGGGCAACCCTGTTTATCCGCCCGCGCGGGCGGAACTTTCCGCCATGGGCATTTCCTGTGCCGGCAAGCGCGCCCGCAAATTTACGGCGCGCGACTACCGCGAAAACGACTTCGTCCTGGCGATGGAGCGGCGCAACGCGGCGGATATCGTCCGCATCGCGGGCGGCGATCCCGATAAAAAAGTTTTCCGATTGCTCGATTTTTCCGAGAACCCGCGCGACATCGCCGACCCGTGGTATACGGGCAACTTTTCGCAGACGCGGGAGGATATCGAAGAGGGCATTGCGGCATTTTTGCAATATCTGAAAGGGCGCGGGCTTATCTGATCCGCCATTTTGTCGGGTGCGCAACGTATGCGCTCTGATTCAACAGCGGCCGCCTGCCGTGCGGGCAGACAATAACACGCCGTGCGGGCAAACGCTCTGCCGCCGTGCGCGTTAACGATAAAACAATGTGCGCGTTGTTGGTTGGCGGCGGCGTTCAGCCGCAGCCGGCTGTATTTTCCGCCGTATAGTGTGAGGATAAATTTACTATGGATTTTTTGTCGACGTTTATAACCGTTCTGATCGTGGTCGTGCTGGCAGTGCCCGGGTACGTTCTGCGCAAAACGAAAATTCTGCCGGACGGCGCAACGGGCGTGCTGGCCGGCGTACTCCTGTACGTTTCGCAGCCGGGGCTGATGGCGTCTTCCTTTCTGAACAAAGAATTCGACGCCGCCATGCTCGTGAATTTCGGGTGGGTGATTCTGTTCGCCGTCGTGCTGATTTTGCTCGTGTACTTTGTTTCCAAACTCATCTTTTTCCGCTGTAAAGACGAGGCGTCGCGCCGCGCGTGCGTGGCGTGTTCCTACCTCGGAAACGTGGGGTTCATGGGCATTCCCGTCATGCAGATGCTTTTCCCCGGCAACGACGATCTCGTGCTGTACACGGCGGTGTACAACATCGCTTTCAACGCGATGACCTGGACGCTCGGCATTTACAGCGTAACGGGCGACAAAAAGAGCGTGAACCCGCTCAAAATTGTTCTCAATCCGCCCACGATCGCCACGATCGTCGTGCTGCCGCTGTTTTTCTGCAACGTGCCGGTGCCCGAACAGGTGGTAACGCCCATCCAATACCTCGGGAATATGACGCTGCCCCTTTCGATGATCATTCTCGGCATCCGCCTGGCGGATATGTACCCGCTGCGGCTGGTGAACGACCCGAAAACGTATCTGGCATCGGCGGTGAAACTGGTGCTTTCGCCGCTGCTGTGTTTGGGCGTGCTGCTCGCCGTGAACGCGCTGGTGCCCATCGACCGCTATGTGATCGTGGCGCTGTACGTGATCGCGGCGATGCCCACGGCGTCGAGCGTGCTCAACTTTGCCGAAATGTTCGGCGGCGACTGCGACACGGCGGCCGCCACGACGCTGATGTCTACCTTGCTGTGCATTCTCACCATTCCCGTGCTGATGCTGCTGCTCGGATTTGTGTGAGCGGCGAAGTTTGTAAATGCAGCGTTCAATATTTTGTGATAGGAACGGGCGGCTTTCCGCAGAGGGGAAACCGCCCGTTTTGCAATGTTGCCGCACTTTGAGTATAACGAAAGCCCCGCGTTTTTTGCGAGGGGCTTTTTTCAAGCGGAACTATGTTGTACATCTGCAAACCTGTTTATATCCCGAAGAGGGCGGCAAACCCGAAAGAAACGCCGCAGAAGATGAGCAGGGAGAGCACGTCCGTGATGGTGGTAATGAACGGGTTCGCGAATACGGCGGGGTCGATGCGGATGGCTTTGGCAAAGATGGGTACGCACGCGCCCACGATTTTTGCCACGATCACGGCGAGGGCGATGGCCGTCGCCACGAGCGCCGATTCGGGCAGACTGTAATAGTAGTGGAAGATCAGTCCGTCGATCACTTGCAGTTTGGCAAAACAGACGATTCCCACGGATAGGGCGATGATGACGGAAACGCGGATTTCCTTCCAAAGCACCTGCAATATATCGCGCGGGCGGATCTCATCGAGCGCCATGCCGCGGATGATGGTAACGGACGCCTGGCTTCCCGCGTTGCCCGCCGTGCCCATGATCATGGGCACGCACGCGACCAGCAGCGCGCCCAGCATGCCCTGGTATGTGTTGAGGATAAGGCCGGTAAACGAGGCACTCACCATCAGAATCAGCAGCCAGGGGATGCGGTGCAGGTAGATGCTCCAAACCTTCGTTTCGAGGTAGGGTTTATCGGACGGCGTGACCGAGTTCATGTACGAGATATCTTCCGTCGCCTCTTCGGTGATGACGTCGAGAGCGTCGTCGACCGTTACGATGCCGACCAGTTTGTTTTCCTGGTCAACAACGGGAACGGACAGAAGGTCGTATTTTGAAAGGGTGTTTGCCACCTCTTCCTTGTCTTCATGGGTATCTACGAAGATGAAGTTGGTATCCATGAAAGTTTCCACTTTTTCTTCGTAGTCGTGCAGGAACAGGTCTTTCACCGTTACGGTGCCGAGCAAGGTTTTTTGGTCGTCCGTCACATAGCAGGTGTAAATGGTCTCCTTGTCGATGGCCTGCTGGCGGATCTTTTCAAAGCACTGCCGCACGGTCATGTCTTTGCGCAGCGAAATGCACTCGGTGGTCATGATGCTGCCGGCACTGTCTTTGGGGTATTTGAGGATCTCGTTGATCTCTTTGCGCGTTTCGCTGTCGGCATTGAGCAGGATGCGCTTGACCACGTTCGCGGGCATCTCTTCGATGAGGTCGACCGTATCGTCCACGAACAGTTCGTCGAGCATGAGTTTCAGCTCGGCATCGCTGAACGATTTGATGAGCAGTTCCTGTTGCGAACTGTTCATTTCCACGAACGTTTCCGCCGCCAGTTCTTTGGGCAGCAGTCGGAACACGATGGGCAGGTCTTTTTCTTCCAGTTCCGAAAAGATCTCCGCCAGGTCGGCCGGTTCCAGTTCGGAAAGCAGCGGTTTCAGCTGCGAAAACTTGCGCTCTTCCAAAAAGTCGACGATCTCGACGATCTTGTCGTTGCGGTTTTCGGGCGTGGCTTTGAGCAGAACTTCGTGTACGATGTCCGTGGGCATACTCTCAAACAGTTCTTCCACGTCGTCGTCGATGATCTCGTCGGTCACGTCCTGCAATTTTACGTCGTTGAAATCTTTGAGCAGGCTCTTCTGCGTTTCGCGGTCGAGCAAAACGAACACGTCGGCGGCGACTTCGTTGTCGAGGCAGCCGAACATCTTCATCAGATCGTCGCCGCTCAGTTTTTCGAGGACGGCGGCAAGTTCTTCTTTCGACATATCTGCAACGAGCGCGCGCAGATCGTCCATGCGGTCTTCTTTGATCAGTTCGAGTATTTTTTCCTGCATTGCTCCGCCTCCCGAAAATATTTCCAAAAAAAGTATAAAGTTTTTGCGCTGTTTTGTCAAGCGTTGCCCGCCGATAAAAATGCGCTTTCTGCGTCAATAGAGTTGTGCGCGTCCTTTTTTTGTGCTATAATTATGCGGAATATACCGCTTTGCAAAGCGAAAAGGAGAACAGCGATGAACAAGAGAATGTACGAGCTGGGCAGCAGACGCTCGGTGATCCGCGAAACTTTTGAATTCGGCAAAAAACGCGCCGCGGAAGTGGGCGCCGAAAACGTTTTTGATTTCAGTCTGGGCAACCCCAGCGTCAGGCCGCCGCAGATCGTGACGGATACCCTTACAGAACTTCTGAAAACGGAAGAGCCCACGGCTCTGCACGGCTATACTTCGGCACAGGGGGATGCGGGCGTGCGCGCGGCCATCGCGGACTTCATCCGCAAAACGCACGGTGCGGCGGCGGATGCCGATTTCATCTATATGACGTGCGGCGCCGCGGCGTCCCTCACGATCACACTTTCCGCCCTCTGCGAGAGCGGCGACGAGGTGATCACTTTCGCCCCGTACTTTACCGAATACAAGGTGTTTACGGAAACGGCAGGCGCCAAACTCGTGGCGCTCGCGTCCGATCCGGATACTTTTCAGATAAATTTTTCCGTGCTGGAAAAGGCGGTTACGGAAAAAACGCGCGCCGTGCTCGTCAATTCGCCCAACAACCCCAGCGGCGTGGTGTACAGCGAGGAGACGGTCAAAAAACTGGCGGCCATGCTGGAAAAGAAGTCCGCCGAATACAAAAAGACCATTTACCTCATCACCGATGAGCCGTACCGCGAATTGGTGTACGGCGGCGTGAAGGTGCCGTATCTCCCCAACTATTATAAGCATACGGTGGTATGTTATTCTTATTCGAAGTCGCTTTCGCTGCCCGGCGAGCGCATCGGCTATATTTTCGTCAGTCCGCAGGCGGATGCCGCCAAAGAACTGTACCTCGCCGTGTGCGGCGCGGGCAGGGCGCTCGGCTATGTATGCGCGCCGTCGCTCTTTCAGAAGATGATCGCGCGCTGCCAGGGCGCCGTTTCCGACGTTTCCGTGTACGAGAAAAACCGCGATCTGCTTGCGGATGCGCTGCGTTCGTACGGTTTTTCGTGCGTGCAGCCGGACGGCGCGTTCTACCTGTTCGTGAAATCGCCCGAACCGGACGCCTCCGCCTTCTGCGAGCACGCCAAAAAGTACAATCTGCTGCTCGTGCCCGGCGATGACTTCGGCTGTGAAGGTTTTGTCCGCATCGCGTACTGCGTTTCCACGGACATGATCCGCCGCTCTCTGCCCGCCTTTGCGGCTTTGGCGAAGGAATACTTTGCATAAGCCGGCGCGTTCAGAAAAATTGTGAGATGAGAGAGTAGGGAGAGAGTATGCCTTTGTTTATCGTAGCGATGAAAAACCTCGGCAGCCTTGCCGTGGCGGTGCTCGCGGCGGCGCTGTGCGTTGCCGCCGTGCGCCTACTGAAAAAAGTTGAGGGGGGGGGGGTACGGTATTAGCCGGGAAATCCCTCAGCGAACGTAAAATTCTGGCCGTGCTGTTTGGCGGGGCGGCGGCGCTGTACCTCGTATTGTCGCTCGCCGTGCCGCCGCACGGCGACGTGGCCTGGTACCGGGATTGGGGCGATTATATCCTCGACAACGGCATCCTGCACTTTCTGCGCGACCAGGACGCCGACTACCCGCCGCTCTTTTTGTATTTCGATACGGCGCTCGTGTGGCTGGCGCGGGTGCTGCACGTTCCCTTTTCCTTTTTGTTCAAGCCCGCCGTTTCGGCGGTCGTGGTCGTTTCCGCCTATCCGCTGTACAAGATACTGCGCAAATATGCGGGCGGCGGCGCGGCGCTGATCGGCACGGGCGCGTACCTGCTGCATCCCGTCAACATACTCGATACGGCCATTTGGGGGCAGACGGACGTATTTATTTCCGCCGCCATGATCGCCGTTCTGTATTTTCTGATCGCGGAGAGGTGGACGCCGCTGTTCGTGTCGATTTTTTGCGCCTTTGCGGTCAAATCGCAGATACTCTTCTTTCTGCCCGTCATCGGCATATGGCTCATCTATATCATGGTGCGCAGAAAACTGTATGTGCGCTTTATCGTTTCCGCCGTCGCATTCGTCGCCGCGCTGTACCTGCTGTATCTGCCGTTCACCTGGACGTACATTGCCGAAGAGGGCGACTACTTTTATTTGTTCGAAATATTCTTACGCCAGGTGGGGCACTGGAATTGGTTCTCGGCGAACGCGATGAACTTCTGGGCGGCAATCGGTCTGAACCTGTATCCTTACGAAGGGACAGGTCTGAAATTTGCGGCGTATGCCGTCGTTGCCGCGCTTTCCATAGCACTCGGCGTCGCGGTGATCCGCAGTAAGGTGCGCGCGGAAGTCAAGTGGCCGCTCGCGGCGTTTTTGCAGGCGGGGATTTGTTTTTATTTTCTGCCGTTCATGCACGAGCGGTATTTCGTGCCCGCCGTTTCGGCGTTCATATTCCTGCTGGTGCTGTGCAAAGACGAAAAACTGACGCTGCTCGGCATTGCGCTGATGGCTCTTTGCGCGCTCAACGTCATTTTCAAACTTTGTTTTTCCGTGGAAGAAATGAAAACGCTGCCCGCAGGGCTGATGATCGCCTATGCGCTGGCGGGAACGGCGGTGTTCGTGCTGTACTGTATCCGCGCCTTCCGTTACCTGCTCGGCAAATGCGGCGATGCGGAAGAAGGCGTTTCGGCAGAAGATCGGCAGGAAGTGCCGGACTGTGCGGAAAATGCCGGCGGTGAAAGTGCGGCGGAGTGCGCCGCGCAGAAAAAAGAGTTGTCCGAAACAGAGAAGAACACGCCCGCCGAAGATAAGTTGTTTTCCGACGAGGCGCCGCCTCTTGCCGGTACATAAAAGGAGTAATATGAGACTGATCTTTATCCGCCACGCCGAACCCGATTACGAGCACGATTCCGTCACCGCAAAGGGGGAGCGCGAGGCGCGCCTGCTCGCCGAACGGCTCGCGCGGGAAAAGGTGGACGGCGTGTATATTTCGCCGCTCGGCCGCGCGCAGAGAACGGCGCAGGCATATCTGAAAAAAGTGAACGGGCAGGGCGAAACGTGCGATTGGCTGCAGGAATTTGCGGCGCGCGTGCGCCATCCCGGTTCGGAAAATCTGCGGCGAATCTGGGATTTTCTTCCGTCCGTCGTCGAAAAGTATCCGCTGCTGTATTCCGCGAACGATTGGCTGAACGTGCCCTTCATCCGCGAAAGCGAAGTGCCCGCCGCCTATGCGCGGGTGTGCGGAGAACTCGATGCCCTGCTGGAAAAACACGGCTACCGCCGCCGCGGTATGTTCTACGAAGCGTTCGCCCCGAATACGCAAACGCTCGTGTTTTTCTGCCACCTCGGCATCACGGGGGTGCTTTTGTCGCACCTGTTCGGCCAGTCGCCCGTGGCGATCTTGCAGAGTTTTGCGGGCGTACCCACCTGCGTCACCGAAGTCGTCACCGAAGAGCGCGAAGAGGGCACCGCCTCTTTCCGCGCCCGCTGGATCGGCGATATCTCGCACCTGTATAAAGAGGGGGAGCCGCCCTCGTTTTATTCGTCCGGCTACTGCGAAGTGTTTGCCGACGATACCATGCGGCATTGAAACAAAGCGACGTATAATTAAAAAGGAGCAAAAAATGGAAAAGGTATTCTGGCGCGCCAAACTGCGCGAAGGAATGAAAGAGGAATATATCCGCCGCCACAACGAGATCTGGCCGGAAATGGTGCAGGCGCTCAAAGAGGCAGGCATCTGCAACTACTCCATCTGGATGGACGGCGACGAACTGTTCGGGGTGTATGAGTGCGAAAAGGGCGCTGCGTACGCACTGCGCTTTCAGGCGGAAAACGAAGTGGTGTGCCGCTGGGAAAAATCGATGGAACCTGTCACGGTCAAGTCGGCGAGCAAGCCCGTCAAAGTGTTCGATCTGAAATAAACCGGTCGGCCGGCGCCGGCAGGCTCCTCTGAAAAGGCGTTCGCAGACCGAGCTGCTTTTCGGCGGAACCTGCATTTCCAATCGCCGAGATCGTGCAAAAATTTTTGTGCGCGGAGCCGTTTGCCCGCTTGACAGCGGGCTTTTGTTTTGTTACAATATAGTCCGAGTTCGTACTAAAAAGGGGAGCCGCGATGCAAATTTCGCAGATCATGCAGCAATACAATGAACAGTGGCAGCGTTGTTCCGCCCTCTACAAACAATGGGCGGAAAGTATGGGGATCACTTACCATGAGCTGCTCACGCTCATTTCGCTGGCGGGCACGGAGGTGTGTACGCCGAAGGTCGTTTCCGAGCAGTGGACGCTGCCGAAGCAGACGGTGCATTCCGTTCTGTGCAGTTTTATAAAGAAAGGCTGGATCGACATGGCCGGATTGGAGAGCGACGGGCGGGGCAAACGGATCCTGCTAACCGAGCAGGGCGGCGCGGCGCTCAGGCGAATCATCGGTGCGCTTGACCGCCGGGAGCGGGCGGTTCTGCGGCGTTTGGGGGAAGAGAACGCTCTCAAACTCGTAGAACTCACTGCGCGGTTCAACAGTTGCTTTGCGGAGGAGGACAATGGAGAAAATTAAAAACGGACTGGGCCGGGAATTTTTCAGGTATGTTCTTCCGTCCATGCTCGCGTTCGCGCTTTCGGGCATTTACAGCATTGCGGACGGGTTTTTCGTCGGCAACGAACTGGGCGACAACGCGCTTACGGCCATCAACGTGGCGTATCCGCTCACGGCGTTCATACAGGCGGCGGGCACGGGCATCGGCATGGGCGGCGCGGTTTTGTATACGATTTCGGCAAACTCCGCCGCGCCCGAACGGAAAGACCGCTTTTTCGGCATGGCCGTATTATTGCTGGTCGCGGCGGGCGTTCTGCTCACGTTCGCCGTGTTTTTTGCGTCGCCTTTCTTTCTGCGGCTGTTCGGCGCGGAAGGGCAAATTTATGACTACGGCGAAGAATATATGCGTTTCATCGCGCTCGGCGCGCTCTTTCAGGTATTCGGAACGGGGCTCACGCCCTTTATCCGCAACATGGGCGGCACGGTCACGGCGATGGCGGCGATGATCGCCGGGTTTGTGACGAATATCGTGCTCGATTACGCCTTCGTGTGGTTGATTCCGTGGGGTATGACGGGCGCTGCCGTCGCCACGGTCATCGGGCAGGCGGTCACGCTCGCCGTGTGCGTCGGCTACCTTATCGTGCGCAGGCAAAAGCCGTCTTTCCGTTTCGGCGGGGCGGCGGGGCGCACGGCGGGGAAAACGTTGCTGCTCGCGCTCTCTCCGTTCGGGCTCACCTTTTCGCCGCAGTTCACGCTCATTTTCGTCAACATCGCCGCGGCCGCGGCGGGCGGGGATTTCGCGCTGAACTGCTATGCGCCCGTTTCCTATGCGATCTCCGTGGTGCTGCTGCTCTTGCAGGGCGTCAGCGACGGCTGCCAGCCGCTCGTCAGCCGCGAGTACGGGCGGGGAAAACCCGCCTCGGCACGGTCGGTGCGCAATATGGCGTTTTTGTTTGCCGTCGGCATTTCGCTCGTGTGCGCCGTCGTCATGTTCCTCGTCCGCAACGTCATTTCCGGGGTGTTCGGCGCCTCCGCGGAAGTTTCTGCCGAGGTGGGGCGCATTTTGCCCGTATTCATCGCGGGATTCGTGTTCGTGGCGTTTTCCCGCATCGCCACCGCCTTTTTCTATGCGACGGACAGCAGCCGGCGCGCTTATATCATTATCTACGGCGAACCGGTCTGCCTGCTGGTGCTGCTGCTCTTTCTGCCCCGGCTCCTCGGCGTGTTCGGCGTTTGGCTGGCGGTGCCGCTGTCGCAGGCGGTGCTCGCGCTCGTCGGCGCGCTGCTCATCCTGCTCTATGACCGGCGGGAAAAGAAAAAACAATCACAGCCGGAAAACGTCTGATTTTACAAAACGAGCGTGTATTGCCGCGCCCTATGAACTATAAAAAAGCGATGCGCCGCGGACTTTTTGAGAAAGTCCGCGGCGTTCATATTTTTTTGCAGTTGTTTTTCCGCCGCATAAAAGCGGCAAAAACGGCAAAAAACAAGCGCCCGAACGTTGCGTTCGGGCGCCTTCACTTTTGTAAATATTATTTGCGTTCGGGGGTGTGCCATACCCAGTCTTTCACTTCGGGGATGTCTTCGCCCACCTCGGCAATGTAGTTCTTGTGCTTTACGAGCAGGTCGTTCATCTTCTGGAAGAGCGCCGAACCGGTGTTTCCGAGCTGCGGCAGTACGGTGATGGCGGTCTTTACCAGGTCGAAACGGTCGATCTTGTTCTGTACGCGCATATCGAACGGCGTGGTGATCGTGCCCTCTTCCACATACCCGAACACGTGCAGGTTTTTGTTGCGGCGCGTGTAGGTCAGTTCGTGGATGAGCGTGGGATAGCCGTGGAAGTTGAAGATGATCGGCTTATCCTGCGTGAAGATGGCGTCGTAGTCGGCGTCGGTCAGGCCGTGCGGGTGCACGCCGTGCGGCTGCAACTTCATCAGGTCTACCACGTTCACGAAACGGATTTTCAAATCGGGCAGGTTGTCGCGCAGGATGGTCGTCGCCGCCAGCGCTTCGAGGGTGGGGGTGTCGCCGCAGCAGGCGATCACGATGTCGGGTTCTTTGCCGGCGTCGTTGCTCGCCCAATCCCAGATGGAAATGCCCTGCGTGCAGTGGTTCACCGCCTGTTCCATGGTCAGCCACTGGAAACTCGGGTGTTTGGACGCGACGATGACGTTCACATAGTTCTTGCTCTTGATGCAGTGGTCAAAGCAGGAGAGCAGGCAGTTCGCATCGGGCGGGAGATACATACGCACCACGTCCGCCTTTTTGTTGGCGATGTGGTCGAGGAATCCCGGATCCTGGTGCGTATAGCCGTTGTGATCCTGCTGCCACACGTTGGAAGTGAGAATGAGGTTGAGCGAGGCGATGTCCTGCCGCCAGGGCAGTTGGTTGCACACTTTCAGCCACTTGGCGTGCTGGGCGGCCATCGAATCGACCACGCGGATGAATGCCTCGTAAGAGGCGAAGAAGCCGTGGCGCCCCGTGAGGATGTAGCCTTCCAGCCAGCCTTCGCACATATGCTCGGAAAGGTACGAATCCATGATGCGGCCGTCGTGGGCGAGTTTGTCGTCGTCGGGATAAATTTCCGCGTTGAAGTCGCGGTTGGTCGCCTCGAACGCGCGGTACAGACGGTTGCTCATGCACTCGTCCGGCCCGAAAATGCGGAAGTTCTTGCTCTCTTCGTTGAGCAGGAACACGTCGCGCACATAGCCGCCCAGTTCCAGCATGTCCTGCGTGCGCACCGCGCCGGGCGCGGGCACGTTGACGGCATACTTTTTGAAGTCGGGCAGGCGCAGATCGCGCAGCAGTTTTCCGCCGTTGGCGTGCGGGTTGGCGCTGATGCGGCAGTCGCCCTCGGGCGCCATGGCGCGCAGTTCGGGGATCAGGCGGTAGTTTTCGTCGAACAGTTCTTCGGGCTTATAGCTCAACAGCCAGTCTTTGAGCAGTTGCATATGCTCGGGCTTGTCCATGGTGATGGGCACCTGGTGCGCGCGGAAAGAGTTTTCGATCTTCAAGCCGTCCACTTCCTTGGGGCCGGTCCAGCCCTTGGGCGTGCGCAGTACGATCATCGGCCAGAAGGGGCGGCCTTGCAGTTTGCCGCTGCGCGCCTTTTTCTGAATGTCTTTGATCTCTTCGATGCACTTGTCGAGCGCTTCCGCCATCTTTTCGTGCATGGGCATGGGATCGTCGCCCTCCACAAAGTAGGGCTTCCAGCCGCAGCCGTGGAAGAAACTTTCCACCTCGTCGTGCGAGATGCGCGCGAACACGGTGGGGTTGTTGATCTTGTACCCGTTCAGGTGCAGGATGGGCAGCACCGCGCCGTCGGAGGCGGGGTTGAGGAATTTGTTCGAGTGCCATGCCGTGGCGAGCGGGCCGGTTTCCGCCTCGCCGTCGCCCACGGTGACGGCCGCGATGAGGTCGGGGTTGTCGAACACGGCGCCGAACGCGTGCGCGATGGAATAGCCGAGTTCGCCGCCCTCGTTGATCGAGCCGGGCGTTTCGGGCGCAACGTGGCTGGAAATGCCGCCGGGGAAGGAGAACTGTTTGCACAGTTTTTTCATGCCCTCATAGTCCTGCCCCACGTTGGGGTACACTTCGCTGTACGTTCCTTCGAGGTAAGAGTTCGCCACGAAGAAGTTTCCGCCGTGGCCGGGGCCGGAAAGAAGGATCATGTCGAGATCATACTTTTTGATCACTCTGTTGAGGTGCGCGTAGACGAAGTTCTGTCCCGGCACGGTTCCCCAGTGTCCTACGATCTTCTTTTTGATGTGTTCGCGCGCAAGGGGTTCGCGCAGGAGGGGGTTGTCCAAAAGGTACAACTGCGCCGCCGCGAGGTAGTTCGCCGCGCGCCAGTACGCATCGACCTTTTTCAGCTCTTCGGCCGGAGCCGGTTTTACGGTTTTGCTCATGGGTTGCTCTC
>CALVHW010000043.1 GCA_944328905.1 uncultured Clostridia bacterium
GCGGATGTGGCGAAACTGGCAGACGCGCCGGACTTAGAATCCGGTGGGCAACCTTGCAGGTTCAAGTCCTGTCATCCGCACCAAAACAAAAAACCACTATATATTGCGCTTATTTTAATAATAAACACGCAATATGTAGTGGTTTTTCTATTTTAGGCACAATTCAGGCACCTGTCAGAATTTTACGGCCGCCAGCCATTCGTTTGTTGGCAAGGGAAAGAAATGGTTCTTCGCATCAGTCGTCTTCGTCGTTTTCTTCGTTTTCATCATCGTCGTCATCGTCGTCATTCTCGTCATTCTCGTCATCGCCGTCATCGTCGTCGAAGCGGTCGAAGTTGCCGTGATGATCGGAAAATTCGTAAGAATAATAGGCATTTCCGTTCGTGTTGGTCAAGATTTGCACGGTAAAGGCGTATTGCTGTCCGCCGAGGCGCGCGTTCACGCGCAGTTCGCTGCTGCCGGCATTGCGGAACAGCAGTCTGTCTTCTTCGCCGCCGTTTTGCACGGTGAGCAGAACTTCCAGTTCGCCGTTTTCCTCCTCGTATTCGGCCGTGGTAGACTGCACGGCGCGCCCGTTTTCGTCGTAATAGGTGTAAACGAATTTTTGTTCGGTTTCCGTTTCCGAACCTTCCTGCTCGGAGGAAATTTCCTGTCGCATACTGATATAGGGAATGCTGCGGTTTTCCACCGTGCGGTAAGCGGTAAAGGTCAGTTCGCTTTCCGATTCGCTTTCGCCCGGCTCCGATTCCTCTTCCTTTTCGTGTTCGCCGCGCACTTCGTACGTTTCGCTGCCTACAACGAGCAGTCCGGTGATGGAAAACGTCTCTTCTGTTTCTTCTTCGTCCGTTTCGCTGCCCGTCAGTTCGGTATTGTAATAGAGAACATAATGCACGTTTCCGCCGAGCAGATCATGGTAAGAAATGACCGACTTATAGGCGTATTGTCCTGCATATGTGTCGTCGGCGGGGGTGGATGCCGTGTCGTGCGCGATGTTGCCTTCGCCGAGCAGGTTTTCCACGAGCGCCATGTAGCCGTTCACCGTTTCCGCCACGGCGGCCTCTTCGTCCGTCAGGCCGCTGTTTTGCACCGCGGCAAAGGCGCCGAACGATGTCACCGTGCGCGTCGCCGAGGACTGTGCGCGCAGAGCCTTGACCTCGCGGACGGCGGTTGCGCCGCGGGTGCCGGAACGGAAAGCGGGTGCGTTTTCTTCCTGCGCCGCCCCGAGCAGCGAGCCGACCGACGCCGCGCCGTAAATGTAAAAATCTTCCGCGCTGTCGATCTGCAAAAATTTATTGCCGGAAAGTCCGCCGCCTGCTCCTGGCTTGCCGTCATTCAGCAATACGGGCAGCAGAATGCCCAAACACAGGGCGAGCGCCAGCGCCGCCGCAACGAGGGGGATCCATATTTTTTTGCTGTGCTTTTCCGCCGTGCCGCCGCCTGCAAGCGCATATTGCTCGGTTTCGGTATAGCTGAGGCGGTCTTTGATATTCTGTTTGACGCGCTCGTCCGGCAAAACTTCGTTCGCCTGTTCGGCCAAAAGTTTTTTCACGTCTTTCATATGGCTTCCTCCTTTTGCAGTGTGCGCCTTAGTTTTTTCAGCGCCTCGTTGTTTTTCCAAGTGACGGTTGCAACGGGCATATTCAGCATCTGCGCCACTTCGCGCCGCTTATAGCCGGAAACCTGGCAGAGCATCAGTATTTCGTATTCCTCTTCGGAAAGCACTTTGGCGGCCAGGTCGAATATATAGGGCAGGTGCGTTTCCTGCGCGCCGTAGAGGTGCGTGTTCTCTTCGAAATCGGTGGCGACCTCTCGCTTTTCGCGCTTAATATGGTTTAGGGCGAGGTTTTTGCCGATGCGCGCCAGCCAGGCGGAAAAGTTTGTTCCCGGCGCATACGAATGCAGCGAGCGGAGGGCGCGCACGTACGTTTCCTGCAAAATGTCTTCGGCATACATCTTGTCGCGCACGATATAGAGGATGGCAAAGTAAACGGGGCGGTTGGTATGCTCGTATATATAATCGAACGCGCGTCCGTCGCCGTTTGCCAACTGCGCGATCTTCTCTTCGAGTTTCCCTTTGTTCATAATCACCTCACATATATAACAACGCAGAGGGGTATTTTGTTGGGGAAATAAAAAATATTTAAAATAAAAGGCCGAACGCACAGCATTGCGCCCGGTCTTGTCGGTCAGTTTTCGGAAAGCACGTCTTTCATGTCGTACCGGCCCGCGGGCTTTCCTTTCAAAAATTTTGCGGCGCGCAGCGCACCCGCCGCGAACACGCGCTTGCTGCGCGCACTGTGGGATAGGGTGATGATCTCGTCTTCGCCGGCGAACATCACTTCGTGTTCGCCCACAATGGTGCCGCCGCGCACGGCGTGGATGCCGAGTTCGCGCTTTTCGCGCGCGCCGACCATGCCTTCGCGCCCGTAAACGTATTGTTTTGCGTTGCCGCTCGCCTCGTTGACGCTGTCGGCAAGCATGAGCGCCGTGCCCGAAGGCGCGTCTTTTTTCAGGTTATGGTGGCGCTCGATGATCTCAACGTCGAAATTTTCGCCGAGGAACGCCGCCGCCTCCGAAACGAGTTTTTGCAGCAGGTTGATGCCTACGGAGAGGTTCGCCGTTTTGAATACGGCGATCTTTGCCGAGGCGCGTTCGATCTCTTCGAGTTGTTCCTGCGTGTAGCCGGTGGCCGCGAGCACGACGCCTGCGCCCGTCTTTTCTGCGTAGGCGAGTACGTTCGAAAGGTTCGCCGCACTGGAAAAGTCGATCACTACGTCGGCCTTTTCCGCCTTTTCAAACCCGTTGTGCACGGGTACGCCTTCCAGGTCGCCGGCGCGCAGATCCACGCCGCACGCGATCTCGATTTCGCCGTCCTCTTTGGCGAGTTCGAAAACATTTCTGCCCATATGGCCGTAAATGCCGCTGATGAGAATTTTTACCATTTTGATCTCCCTGTTATTGCCTTTGCGCCCGCCGGAAAACGGCCGGCGGGCGCGGAATTTCGCTATACGTTCAGCCCGAAATCGCGCAAAACGCGTTTCATCTCTTCGAGGTGCGCCGGTTCGAGCGGGGTGAGGGGAGCGCGGGGCGATCCTCCTTCCAGTCCGATCAGGTCGGCCGCCGCCTTGGCGGGAATGGGGTTGACTTCGATAAACATCGCGTCGATCACGGGCAGCATCTTATCCTGCAACTCGTTCGCCCTTTTCAGATCGCCCGCCTGCACGGCGAGGTACATCTCTTTGGTCGCTTTGGGGATGATGTTCGACGCCACGGAAATGAGTCCGGCGCCGCCGATCGCGAGGATGGGCAGGTTCAAATTGTCGTCGCCCGAATACAGGTCGCATTTGCCGCGGATGCGGCGCGCCGTTTCGCAGATCTGCTCCATGTTGCCGCACGCCTCTTTGATGCCGGCAATGTTTTTCAGCGAAGCGATGCGCTCCATCGTGGCGGGCAGAATGTTCACGCCCGTGCGGGGAGGCACGTTGTAGCAGATGATGGGGATGTTCACGGCCTCGGAAACGGCTTTGTAATATTCGTAAATGCCGTTTTGCGTGCACTTGTTGTAGTAGGGGGTTACCACGAGCAGTCCGTCCGCACCCAAGGCCTCCGCCTTTTTGCTTGCCTCTACGGCGTGCGCTGTGCAGTTGGAACCGCTGCCGAACACGATCTTCGCGCGCCCCGCAATCTTTTCCATGGAAAAGCGCATCACCGCCTCTTTTTCTTCTTCCGTCATGGTGGCGGGTTCGCCCGTCGTGCCCAAAATAACGAGCACGTCCGTCCCGTTTTCGATCTGATAGTCGATCATTCTGCCGAAAGCGGCGAAGTTCACGGAGCCGTCTTCGGAAAACGGCGTGATCATCGCCGTCGCAGTGCCGTTAAAAAAATTCAGCATAATTCACCCTCTCGTTATTTTAAAATCATGTTCGGCCGCCCGTGCGGACGCCTTGCCGATAGCAGAGTACCTTTTCCAAAAAGAAAGAGATACCGGAGTACTTCTTTTAGTATTATATGCACAGCAGGTATGGTTCAGTCGAAATAACCTTTTGCGGCGAGCAGCTCCGCCATCAGCACTGCGCCGCCGGCCGCGCCGCGCAGCGTGTTGTGCGAAAGGCATACGAATTTGTAATCGAACAAAATGTCTTCGCGCAGCCTGCCTACCGAAACGGCCATGCCGTTTTCCAGGTTGCGGTCGAGCTTTGCCTGCGGGCGGTCGTTTTCCTCAAAATAGTGCAGGAAGTGCTTGGGGGCGGAGGGCAGGCCCAGTTTTTGCGGCTCGCCGGCAAATTCCGCCCATGCCTGCAAAATTTCCTCTTTTGAAGGCTTTTTGTCGAAGGATACGAACACCGCCGCCGTATGACCATCGGATACGGGCACGCGCAGGCACTGCGCGGTGATCACGGGGGAGCCGGCCAGGGCGATCTCGCCGCCTTTCACGCTGCCCCAGATTTTCAGCGGTTCGCGTTCGGATTTTTCTTCCTCGCCGCCGATGTAGGGGATGATGTTATCGAGAATCTCGGGCATACGGTCAAAGGTCTTTCCCGCGCCGCTGATCGCCTGGTAGGTGGAAACGGCCACCTTGCTCACGCCGAATTTTTTCAGCGGATGCAGGGCGGGAACGTACGATTGCAGCGAGCAGTTGCTCTTTACCGCAATAAAGCCGCGTTTTGTGCCTAAGCGCTTTCTCTGCGCCGCGATCACTTCGGCGTGGTCGGGGTTGATTTCGGGGATGATCATCGGCACGTCGGGCGTAAAGCGATGCGCCGAGTTGTTGGAGATCACGGGTACTTCCGCTTTGGCATATTTTTTTTCGAGCGCGCGGATCTCATCCTTTTTCATGTTGACCGCGCAGAAAACGAGGTCGACCATGCCGGCGATCTTTTCGATGTCTGCCTCCGCGTCGAAAACCGTCATGTCGGCGAACTTTTCGGGGATGGGTGAAGTCATCGCCCAGCGCCCCGCCACGGCGTCGCGGTATTTTTTGCCGGCAGATGCGGGGGAGGCCGCCAGTGCCGTCACTTCGAACCAGGGGTGATTCGCCAGCAACAGGCTGAATCTCTGTCCGACCATACCCGTCGCGCCGATAATGGCTGCTCTGTACTTACGCATTGTAAATAACTCCTTTTTATGGAAAAATTTTAACTGTAAAAAACGGCGCCGAAAAAGGCACCGCCGAAAGCGAAACTGATGTGACCGTACAGGCCCCGCGGGCCGTTCAAACGGTAAATAGTGCTCCACTTTCAAGGTGACAGTCGCAAGGGTGTTCTCCCTTGCGCCCGGCTGCGGCAACGCGGTATTTGCCGTGCCTCGGCGGAGATGCCCTTTCCTTTTGCCGGGGAAAACCGCTCCCCGCGCAGGCAAAAGTACTCTTGCTCGTCCGCTCCTCTATTCCGTATTCAGCATTGTATCACATATTCACACAAAAGTCAAAGAAATTTTTCAATTCGGACGGGATAATTTAATTGAAAAATTTTCCGTTTTGTAGTACAATAATTACTGCATATTCATTGCGGCATTCGTTGCGGCACAGGAGGAATCATGGCGCAAGGCGAAAAGAAAGGGTTCATAGCAAGGATGCTGGAAGGCAAGGAGCGCGACGAGGAATACGCGCGCAGTACCCTTCCTACCAACCGCTGGGGCTTGTTCTGGGATATTTTCAAAGGCAGATTTTCCAAACTTGTTATTGTAAATCTGCTGATGCTGATCTTTTTTATTCCGTTGATTCTCGTGATCGTACTGAGATATCTTTATGTGGAAGTGCAGGGCGCGCGGCTCCCTTTTTCTGGCGGAATCGGCACCGGTTACGGAGTGATTCCCGGAATGCTGGGGCTGCCCGAACAGCTCACCCTTGCCACAGACCTGCGTTTTGTGGCGCTGATGATCGTCGGCGCGATGATCGCGGCGGTCGGTGTTTCCGGCGGTATGTACGTGATCCGCAACATGGTCTGGACGGAAGGCATCTTTGTTGCCAACGATTTCTGGCGCGGAATTAAAATCAACATCGTCGTGGTATTGCAGGCCACCGTGTTCTGCGGCGTACTTTTGTATCTGCTTATCACGTCGATCAATTGGACGAACTGGATGAACGCCGTCGGGGAAGGGAATTCTGTTCTCAATACAATTTTCATTGTGATGTCGTATGTGGCAATCGCGATTCTCGTCATGATGTTCCTATGGATGCTGTCAATGGGCGGGAATTATAAACTGAAATTTTTCCAGCTTATCAAAAATTCATTCCTGATGTCGTTCGGATTGATTTTTCAGAATATTTTCTTTATTATCTGTATGGCGATCCCCGCGATCTTCTTCCTGCTCGGCGGTCTGGGCACCTTTTTCATGCTCATCGGGGTTGTCATCTTCATATTGTTCGGCATTTCGTATATGCTGCTCGTATGGTTCAACTATTCGCAGTGGGCGTTCGATAAATTTTTCGAATCCAAGCGCGAGGGCGGCAAAGTCAACCGCGGCATTTATTCAAAGGTGAGCAAAGACGGCGGACAAAGCAAGGCGGTTCAGGAGTATGAGGCCAATCTCGAAGCGGCGATGAACGTCAAATCCGATCTCTCCGCACGTCCGATCAAGCCGATTACCGACGAACTCAAAGTGTACGAACTTCCGGAAACTTTCTCGCGCGACGATCTGAAAAAACTGCGTGAATCGAAAGAAGCCATCATTGAAGACACGCAGAAATACGCGGAAGAACACAAAAACGACGAAAAATATGTCGTTTACAATGCCCGCTTTGAAAAGATGGAAGAGGAAAAGAAGGCGGCGGAAGAAGAACAGGCCAAAGGCAAAGGCAAAAAGAAAGACGGCAAGCCGAAGGGCGATGGCGAGGCTGCCGCAGACGCGCAGAACGTTACAGGCAAAAAGGGCAAAGGCGGCCGATGAACGCGGCGTATTCCGGCCTTGCCGATTGGTTTGAATATCTGAATGCAGACTGCGACTATGAAAAATGGTCGCAGTACTTGTATGATCGCCTGTGCCGTTTGGGCGTTTCGTGCGGACGGGGCATGGATATCGGCTGCGGCAGCGGCATTTTTTGCCGGATGCTGTCGCGTCGCGGTTTTTCGATGACGGGATACGACAGCAGCGAGGAGATGCTCGTGCGCGCGCGCCGGCTCGCCGCGGAAGAGGGCGTTCCGTCCGAATACATTCTTTGCGATGCGCGCAAAGTGCGCGTGCTCGGCGGACGGGCAGATTTCGCGGTATGCGTCAACGACTGCGTGAATTACCTGCCGCAAAAGGACATAAATGCTTTTTTCTCCCGTGTGGCGGCGTGCCTGCGCAAGGGCGGAGCGTTTATTTTCGATGTATCGTCTGCCCGAAAACTGCGCGAAACGGTGGGAAACAATACATTCTGCGAAGACCGCGAAGAGGTCGCCTGGATGTGGTTCAACGAACTGTGCGGTGACCGCGTGGAGATGGACGTAACGCTGTTCGTAAAGGGTGCGGACGGCCGTTTTGAAAGAAAGGACGAGCACCATACGCAGTACATCCACGAGCGCGCGGCGCTCACAGCGGCGGCCGAAGCGGCGGGTTTCGAAGTGCGCGCCGCAGAGGGCGCGTTGGGCGATCCGCTGGATACGCAGCGGGAAAATTTTCTGTGCGTACGCCGATGAGCGGTGTACGGCACGGCGGAGCGAAATTTATGGAAAAACAAGACGCGATTCTGCGGGCACTCGTATATGACGAGGAAGTGTCGCTCGCGGTCATCGATATGACGCAAACGGTCAACGAGGCCGTCCGTATCCACGATCTTTCGGCGCTTTCGGCGGCGGCGCTGGGCAGAACGCTCATTGCGGCCGCTTATATGTGCTCTTCTCTGAAAGAGGAAAAGGGCGCGCTTTCCGTCACCGTCCGCGGCGACGGCGTGGGCGGCGGCATTTACGTGAGCGGCGACAAAGCTCTGCATATGCGCGGGTACATCGAAAACCCGCACGCCGAACTGCCGCTCAACGCGAAGGGTAAGCTGGACGTCGGCGGCTGTGTCGGCAGGAACGGGTATCTTTCCGTTGTTCGCGACGACGGCGAAAACGTGCCGTTCGTTGGCACCACGCCGCTGGTCAGCGGCGAGATCGGCGAAGACTTTGCCGCCTACTTTGCATACAGCGAACAACTGCCCACGGCGGTCGCCGTCGGGGTAAAGATCGGCAAAGACGGCACTTGCATCGGCGCGGGCGGCGTGTTTTTGCAGCCTCTGCCCGGCGCAAGCGAAGAGAGCATTGCCAAGGCGGAAAAGATCATCGGCGAATTTGCCGCGATCAGTACGCTCTGCGAACATTTTACGGCCGAAGAGATATTGAACAGATATTTCGGTACGGTTAATTTTTACACTCTGCATCCCGCATATAAGTGCAATTGCGGCAGACATTATATAGAGGGGATCCTCGCGGCGATGGGCGAACAGGAACTCCGTTCCATTCTCGAAGAGCAGGGCTGCGTTTCTGTGCATTGCCACTATTGCAATACCGATTACACGTTTACGCCTGCCGAAACCGAAGCGGTCATTGCGCGCGCAAAGGCCGGAGAGGTACATAACCGAGGTCACGAATGAAAGGAAAAACTATAAAATTTGATCTGAGTGCCGATAAACTGCTGGATATTGCCGAGGCAAAACTCGACGAAGAAAAATATCTTTCCGCTCTGCGGTTTCTGCACAAGTCGATCGAACTGTACGGCCCGGCGGCGGATGAATATGCAGATCTCGCCGAAGCATACGAAGGCATAGAAGTATACGAAGAGGCGATCGACTGTTGGTTTCAGTTTCTCGATCTGTGTACGGAAGAAGAGGCCGTCGACGCTTATGAGGGGCTGGCCGCCTGTTACTATAATCTCGGCAATGAAACGCAGGCAATGATCTATTATAAAAAAATGATCACAGATAAGTATTTTTCGCCGGAAAACAATCTTGAACTGAGCGGTATGTTTGAAAAAGAGTCTGAACCTCCCTCAAGGTTTCACGTCAGTTGGCCTCCGCAGAAAGCCGATCATTCGGGTGAGCTCGGCGAGGGCTTGAGATTGTTGCGCGAAGGGCAGCTGCAAAAGGCGGAGGAACTGTTTGAAAAAGTGCCCGAAAGTTCGCAGTATTACATTGCCGCGCAGAACTATCTTGCGGTTACCTGCCTGCTGGAAGGAGACAGCCGCCGTTCAGAAGAAGTCTGTCAGGCAGCTCTGAAATATGCGCCGGACAATATACAGCTGCTCTCTACCTATGCCGCGGTTCTGTCGGAACAGGAGCGGCACGAGGAGGGGCGGGCCGTTGCGGAAAGGCTTGCAGCCATGGAAACGGACGTGCCCGATGAACTTTATAAGATCGCCACGGTTTGCTGCGAAAATCATTTGTATGAAGAAGCTCTGAAGAAGTTCCGCATTCTCAGCGGCAGTGTCCGTTACGACCGCACACTGTCGTTTTTCAAGGGCGTGGCGGCGCTGCGCTGCGGCAAAATAAAGGAGAGCCTGGCGGCTTTCGGAACAATGCTCGACGTGTGGCCGGATGCGGAAGTGGTGCGCTTTTATTACGATGCCGTGCGCGAGTTTGCAGAAGGCCGGTGCGCGCTGCCGGAGATAGGCTTTTTTTACCGGCTGCCCGCATCCGAACGGGAAACGCGCGTCAAATTTCTCAAAGCACTCTATGCTTTGCCGGAAGCGGATCTGCGGGCGTATTGCAGGCAGACCGATATCACCGCACTTCTGCGATGGTGTTTCGACGAGCTCGACGGGCAGTCTCCGGAATTGCAGTTTCTCGCTGTTGCTGTGGCGGAACGGGGCGATTTGCGCACCTTTCTTGCCGACCTGCTTTTGAAAAGTACGGTGAACGACGTTCTGAAAATCGAAACGGTGATGCGCATTTGTCTGCGCAACCGGCCGTTTGAATGCGGAATCGTTCTTTCCAACGACTATAAAAAGATCGGGTTTGACAAACTGCGCATCGGCCGCAAAAAACATAAGGTGTTTGTAAAGGCGTACGCGCAGTGCTTTGCGAGATTTGCCCTTTTGGGCGACGGCAGCGGCGAAGACTATCGCCTGGCCGCGCAAAAACTGTACGCTGCGCTGGAAAGCACGGAAAGCCTGGAGGCGGCGGCGAAAGCAGAGGACGTTGCCGCTTCGCTGTATCTTTCCGTTCAGTCGTTCAATAAAACGCAATCGAAAGAAATGCTGCGCGTGCTTCATGCGGATCCGCATACGGTGGCGATCATGCAGCGGGCTTTGGCGGGACTGCACGAAAAAGATGCCGAGGTGGCGGCAGCCGATAATCAAACGGAAGGAGAAAACAAAGATGAAACTGATCGACTTTGACGAAAAGTTTAATCGTAAAATAGCGGAAATGATCGAAAAACACGCGGGTGAACATTCCGAAGACGAATGGGAAGACGTCATCGCGCAGGCTTACCGCAAATTCGGCGATACCTATCTCGCCGCTATCGGCAAAACGCCGCGCCAATACTTTGCGGAAATGGGCGACGAGCAGCTGGTGGAAACGCTCAAAGAATACCTCTTGCAGGGCATATCCGTGCCCGATCTTCTGTGTGAAGAGATCGAGGGCAGGGGCGTTTTTCCCGCTCTGCTTTCGCTTTTGCACGATACCGATGAAGAGTTGGTGCATTACGCGCTCAACCTGATCGGCCCGGACAGGCGCGCGCTTGACCGCTATTGCGAAATGCTTTCCGAGGAAGAATACGACGAACACATCAAAGATATGCTTGCCGACCTTCTTAAAGAGCGTGCCGACGATGTGCTCGAAAGGGTGCTGCCGCTCGCCGGTACGGATAACGCTCCGTATGCGCTGGAAATCCTGTCTAAGACCACTAAGCGCGACGACCGCGCTTACAGAGCGCTCGCGGATGCGTTTGCGCAGAGCGACGACGAAGAAAAACCGCTGTACGCCGGCTATCTTGCTTCTTTCGGCGACGACCGCGCTCTTCCCGCATTGCTTGCCGAGATCGAGCGCGAGGACATCGGTTTCGTGCTCTTTCAGGAACTGAAGTTCGCCATTGAGGCATTGGGCGGAGAGTATGAAAAGGAACGCGATTTTTCCTCCGATCCTGCTTATAAAAAGATCATGGCGGCAGGCGGCGGCTCTGACATTTTCGGAATGGCGCATAAAAAGTAAGCGCTTTGCGGTATAAGTCTGACGAAGAAGGGGGCAAAACATGAAAAAGGTGCTCATTATCGGTGCCAGGGGGCATATCGGTTCGTTTCTCGTGAACAGATTCGTGAATGCCGGGTGGGAAGTTACTGCGCTGTCCCGCACGGAAAAACAGCCGTATGCTTTCAATAAAGAAATATGGCAAAACGTCCGATCGGTTTTTATGCCGCGCGCGCAATACATAGAAGGAGAGTGTCTTGAAAAAGAGAGATTCGACGCCGTGTGCGATCTGCTCTGTTATACCCCTGCGGAATGCGGAGATATCGTGAATAAACTGAAACACGGCGAGTTTTATTTGCAACTGGGCAGTATATGGACGTACGAAAACAAGCAGTATCTGCCCGTAGACGAAAACCATCCCAAAAATTCTGCGGAGAGTTACGGCAGGGATAAGGGCCTTGTGGAAGATATGGTGCTCTCTCTGTGCGAAGGCGGAAAACTCCGCGGGGCAGTGGTACACCCGGGGCATATATCTTCGGGCGAATGGATGCCCATCAATCCGCAGGGCAACCTCGATAAGGGCGTGTACGATAAGATCAGACGCGGCGAAAAGGTATTGCTCCCGTTTTTAGGCTTGCCCACATTGCAGCACGTGCACGCGGAAGACCTTGCGGAAGTGATCGCCGCCTGTGTGGAACAACCGGAAAAGGCGAACGGGCAGGCGTTTATTTCGGCGGCGGAAAGCGCCATAACTATGCGCGCCATTACCGAAAACCTCTTTGCGTATTTCGGGCACGAGCCTAACATCGGGTACGTTTCTTGGGAAAAACTGGAAAGAGAGATCGGCAAAGAGAACGCCGCGGTGTCGTTGGATCATGTTTCCCATTCGCCCTGCGTTACGCCGGCAAAAGCCCTGCGCGTTCTGGGCGTGAAACACAAGCACGGAATTTTGGATATTTACAAAGAATATTATAACGGGGCGTATCTGCGCTGACCGCTCCGTTTTCTTGCCCCGCTGTACGGCGGGGTTTTTGTTTGGTCATAAAATTCCGTTACATTTTTTCGGCTCTTGCATTTTTTTTGCTGTATATGTTTGCATTTGTTATCGTTTTGTGATAAAATAAAGGAAAGCACATGAGGACAAAGCGCTTTGTCCTTTTTTCCGTTTATCGGAAAAAAGGCGTACGGGTATTTTTACTTAAGAACTGTTCGCCTTCGGGCGGATAAATAAAAGCACTTTGGAGGTTTCAGATGGTTGAAAATCAGAACACCGAAGAACCGAAAGTCGAAGAGCAGCAGCCCGAACAGGTTGCGGCCGAGTCGGCTGGCGGGGAAGCGGTAGCGGAAACCAAGTACACCGGTTTCCTGGGCAAGGTCGATAACTACTTCGGCATCACGAAGATGAAGTCGTCCTTCAAAACGGAGATGCTGGCAGGTCTCACCACGTTCATGGCGATGGTCTACATCCTCATGGTCAACGCGGGTATGTTCGAAAACGTCGCCGGTAGCGGCCTCACATACGGAGCTGCCTACATCTTTACGGCGATCGGTGCGATCATCGGTACACTGCTCATGGCATTCCTCGCAAAAATACCGTTTGCGCAGGCTCCCGGTATGGGCTTGAACGCGTTTTTCGTGTTTACGATCTGCGGCCCCGGCCTCGGATATTCGTATGCGAACGCGTTGCTCATCGTTCTTTGCTCGGGCGTGCTGTTCCTTATCCTCACCATCGTCGGTGCGCGCAAGATGATCGTCCGCTCCGTGCCTACGGCGATTCGCATGGCGATCCCCGCAGGTATCGGTTTATTCATTGCGTTTGTCGGCTTGCAGCAGGCGGGAGTCGTAACTACCGATGCGAGCATCGTGAACGGTAAAGTTTCCAGCTCGACCATCGTCATGCTCCGTTCGTTCAACGTTCTTTCGGAAAAATTCGACGGTTTCGCCGCTATGACGGCAGTGGTCGCCCTGCTTTCGCTGCTGATTATCGCCATCTTCTCGAAATTGAAGATCAAGGGTGCGGTGCTGTACGGCATCGTCGGCAGCACGATTCTGTATTATATTTTTGCGGGCATCGCCTACGCCATCGGCAATGATGCCGCAGCGGCTATGTTCCAGGCAATCAGATTTGAAAGTCCTTTCCAGGCGTTTGCCGATTTCGGCACGCAGGCTTTCGGGCAGGCGTTCATCAACGGTTTCAAGGGGATCGGCGGCGACCAGATCTTCGATTTCATTGCGGCGCTCGTTGCCTTTGCCATGGTGGATATGTTCGATACCATCGGCACGCTGATGGGTACCTGCCAGGCAGCCGGCAAAGAAAGCGGCCTGCTCGACGATTCGGGCGAAGTAAAAAATATTCAGAAAGCGTTACTCTGCGACTCCATCGCCACCTGCACGGGCGCCATCTGCGGTACCTCCACGGTCACCACGTTCGTTGAATCCTCTGCGGGTGTTGCCGAAGGCGGCAGAACGGGCTTCACTGCGCTGGTCGTAGCGGTTTTGTTTGCCATCGCTATGTTCCTCAGCCCGATCGCATCGCTCATTCCCCGCTGTGCAACGGCGGGTGCGCTGCTGTATGTCGGCGTGCTGATGATGGGCAACGTGACCAGTATCGACTGGAAAGATCCGTCGGCTGCTGTTCCGGCTTTCCTCACCATCGCCATGATGAGCTTCACATACTCCATTTCCTATGGTATTGCGGCAGGTTTCATCTCTTACACAGTTATCAAACTGTGCACGGGCAAGGTCAAAGATATCAGCATCGTTACGGCGATACTTACGATCGTATTCCTGTTTACATTCCTGTTCACGCACTGATTTTTCAGTCAGGCCTATGCCCGCCGCAATGCGGCGGGCATTTTGCTGTATTTTTGCGGGCAACGCTTTTCTTTTGCCCGGCAATATGGTATAATAAAAATAAGCAACGCAGGAGGAAGATATTTTATGATCGAAAAATACATCGACGCCGCGCTCGGCAACAAAAAGGCGGAGATCGTTCTTAAAAACGGCAGTTTCGTAAACGTGTTCACGGGCGAAGTGCAGAAAGGGGATATCGCCATAGAGGCGGGCAAAATCGTCGGTTTCGGCGAATACGAAGGGAAAACCGAATACGACATTGCGGGTAAAGTGGCCGTGCCTGGACTGATCGACGCGCACGTACACGTGGAAAGCTCGCAGCTTTCTCCCGAAGAGTTTGCCAAACTCATTCTGCCGCGCGGCACGACGACGATCATCGCCGATCCGCACGAGATCACGAACGTATGCGGCATCGAGGGGGCAAAGTACATCGCCGATGCCTGTGCGCGCACGCCGCTCGAAGCAAAAGTAATGCTGCCTTCGTGCGTGCCCGCCACGTCTTTCGAAACGAGCGGAGCCACGCTCACCGGCGCCGATACCGAAAAATATATCCGCGAAAAGTTTATCTACGGCCTGGGCGAATTCATGAATTATCCGGGCGTCATATACAAAGATTCCGAGGCAATGAAAAAATTGGAAGCCGCGCTTGCGGCGGGCAAGGTGATCGACGGCCACGCGCCCTCCACGGGCGGAAAAGGACTGAACGGTTACATCGCTGCAGGTATTTCCACCGACCATGAGTGTGTTTCGCAGGCGGAGGTGCGCGAAAAGGTATCCAAAGGTATGTATATACACCTGCGCGAAGGCTCTGCCACGCGCAACGTGGCGGAAAATTGCAAAGCCGTCGATGCGATGAACCTGCGCCGTTTTATCTTCTGTACGGACGACCGCCACGCCGCCGATCTGAAAGCGAACG